>JBDZUN010000139.1:0-9206 GCA_040255145.1 Hyphomicrobiales bacterium
CATGTGCTGCATACCGGGCACGACGCCATGGTCTCGGGTCCTGACGGCGTGGTCGACATCCTGCTGCACGACCTTGGGCCTGCCGCTTGATCCCCGGGAAGGCATGGCCTATCAAGCCGGCGCCCGCTTCCGGAGCGCCTGATTGATGCCCGACGCGACGCCTACGACCCCCAACCCGGCCGAACGCCCCGCCTCGCCCGCCATGATCGAGGTGAAAGGGCTGGCCAAGAGCTTCGGCTCGGTGCCGGCGGTCGACGGGATCGGGTTCACCGTGCGCCGCGGCGAGGTGCTGGGCTTCCTCGGGCCGAACGGCGCCGGCAAATCGACTACGATGAAGATGATCGCCGGCTTCCTCACGCCCTCGGCCGGCACGATCCGGGTCTGCGGCGTCGACATCGCCGACGACCCGATCGGGGTGCGCGAGCATATCGGCTACCTGCCCGAAGGCGCGCCGGCCTATCCCGACATGACGCCGCGCGAATTCCTGGATTTCTGCGCCGACGTCCGCGGGCTGAAGGGCGCGCGGCGGCGCGATGCGCTGGACGTGGCGATCGGCCGCGCCGCCCTCGACCCCGTGCTGGATCAGCCGATCGAGACGCTGTCCAAGGGGTTCAAGCGGCGGGTCGGCTTCGCCCAGGCGATCCTGCACGACCCGCCGGTCCTGATCATGGACGAGCCGACCGACGGCCTCGACCCCAATCAGAAGAACGAGGCGCGCAACCTCATCCGCGCGATGGCCGAGGACAAGGCGATCCTGATCTCGACTCACCTTTTGGAGGAGGTCGGCGCCATCTGCTCGCGGGTCGTCATCATCGACCGCGGTCGCCTGGTCGCCGACGGCACGCCCGAATCGATGCTGGCCCGCTCGCGCCACCACAACGCTGTGCGGCTCGTGCTCGACGGCGCGGACGCCGTCGCCGCGCGTGAGGCCCTGCCCCGTATTCCCGGCGTCGAGCGCGTCGAGGAAGCGGCGAGCGAGGACGGTGCGACCGCCTTCGTCCTGCTGCCGCGCGACGGCGGGATGATCGTCGCCGACGTCGCGGAATTCGTGCGCGACCGGAACTGGCGCCTGCGCGGCCTGACGGTGGAGCGCGGCCGGCTGGAGGAAGTGTTCCGCGCCCTGACCACGCACGACACCGCCGGCGCGGATGCGGCGGATACGGCTGCGGGAGGCGCGCCGTGAGCGTGGCGGAGCGCACGGCGGAGACTGGGCCCGCGATCCCGCACCGCGGCGGGTTCGGCCGTGCTTATGCGGTGTTCAAGCGCGAGCTGGCCGGCTATTTCACCACGCCGCTGGCCTATGTGTTTATCGTCATCTTCCTGTTCCTGGCGGGCATCTTCCCGTTTTATCTCGGCGCGTTCTTCGAGCGTGGGCAGGCCGACCTCAAGGCGTTCTTCCTGTTCCACCCGTGGCTCTATTTGTTCCTGGTGCCGGCGATCGCGATGCGGCTGTGGGCGGAGGAATGGCGCTCCGGCACGATCGAGCTTCTGCTCAGCCTGCCGGTGCCGCTATGGGCGGCGGTGGTCGGCAAGTACCTGGCGGCCTGGGTGTTCCTGGCGATCGCGCTCGCGCTGACCTTCCCGATGTGGCTGACCGTCAATTATCTCGGCCACCCGGACAACGGGGTGATCCTGGCCGGCTATCTCGGCAGCCTGCTGATGGCCGGCGCCTATCTCGCCATCGGCGCGTGCCTGTCCGCGGTCACCCGCAACCAGGTGATCGCCTTCGTCCTGACCGTGGCGGTCTGCTTCCTGTTCACGGTCAGCGGGCTGCCGCTGGTGCTCGATTTCTTTTCCGGATGGGCGCCGCCGACGCTGGTTTCGGCGATCGCGTCGTTCAGCTTCCTGACCCACTTCAACACCATCGCCGAGGGCGTGGTCGACCTGCGCGACATGATCTTCTTCCTGTCGCTGATCGTCCTGTGGCTGATCGCCAACTGCGTGGTCATCACATGGCGCAAGGGCTGATGGCGGCGATGGCTCCGGCGGCAGGCCGCGTCCGGAGACCCGGACCATGAAACGCTTTCTGGGCGGCGGCGCGGCGCTGATCCTGCTGGTGGTGCTGTTCTTCGCGATCAACATCCTGGCCGACACGGGGCTGACCGGCTATCGGATCGACCTGACGCAGGGCAAGCTCTACACGCTCAGCGACGGCACGCGGCAGACGCTGGCGCGGATTCACGAGCCGATCACGCTGCATTTCTTCTATTCCAAGAAGCTCGCCGACGATTATCCGCAGATCCGCTCCTACGCCGACCGCGTCCAGGAGGTGTTGGAGGAATACGCGGCTGCCGCGCACGGCAAGCTGCAGCTCCGTGTGCTCGACCCCGAGCCCTATACCGAGACCGAGGACAAGGCGGTCGAGATGGGGTTGAAGGGCGCCCAGACCGAATCGGGCGACCGCCTCTATTTCGGTCTCGTCGGCACCAATTCGGTCGGCGAGCGCGAGGCCATCGCCTATTTCGTGCAGGATCGCGAGCCGTTCCTCGAATACGACATCACGCGCCTGATCTATCGGCTGACCGGCCCGAAGAAGCCGGTGGTGGCGGTCCTGACCTCGCTGCCGCTGGAGAACGGCGCCGGGGGGCTCGGCGCGCTGCTGGGGGGCAACGCGCAGCCCTACATGATCTACGAACTGATGCAGAAGGACTTCGACGTCCGCCTGGTCGGGCCGAAGCTCGACGCGGTCGATCCGGCGGTCGACGTCCTGCTTCTCGCCCATCCCCCCAAGCTCGACCCGGCCACGCTCTACGCCATCGACCAGTTCGCCTTGCGCGGCGGCCGCATCCTGGCCTTCGTCGATCCCTATTTCGAGGGGGCGCAGGGTTCCGGCCTGCTGGGCCAGGAGGGCATACCCGACAAGTCCGATCTCGGACCGCTGCTGAAGGCCTGGGGCGTCGCCTACGATCCGGCCAAGGTGGTGGGCGACCGGGTGCTGGCCCAGCGCGCCAGCACGACGGTCGACGGTCGCACCCAGGTCATCGCCTTCCCGCCGTGGCTCGCGGTGACCAAGGACAACATCAACCGGGACGATCCCGTCACCGCGGATATCGGCACGGTCAACCTGGCCAGCGCCGGCAGCCTCGCGCCGATCCGCGGCGCGACGACCAGCCTGACGCCGCTGATGCGCTCGACCGACCAGGCGGAGCTGATCGACACCGCGCAATTGCACGGCACGCCCGATCCGTTCGACCTGCTCAGCCGGTTCCAGGCCACCGGCGAACGCTACGTTCTGGCCGCCCGCCTGTCGGGCGCGGCGCACACCGCGTTCCCGAACGGCGCCCCCCCACCGCCGGCAAAGCCGGCGGATGAAACGAAGTCGCCGGCAAAGCCGGGCGACGCAGCGCCGAAGCCGCCGCCGCAGCTCATGGAATCCAAGGCCGGGATCAACGTCATCGTCTTCGCCGACGCCGACATGCTGCGCGACCAATGGTGGATGCAGCCGACCGACGTGCTGGGCCAGCGCGTCGCGGTGCCCACCGCCGACAACGCCAACCTGGTGCTCGACGCCCTGGACAACCTGTCGGGCAGCGATGCGCTGATCGCGTTGCGCGGCCGCGGACGCATCGACCGGCCCTTCGTCGTGATCCAGGACCTGCGGCGGCGCGCCGAAACCCGGTTCCTGGCCGAGGCGCAGCGCCTTCAGCAGCGTGTCGCCGCCATCCAGGACCAGCTGCGCGACCTGCATCGCGGCGCGCCGGCCGACGCCGCCGGCGTGACGCCGCAGGAGGCCCAGGCTTCGCAGAAGTTCGAGGTCGAGCTTCTGCGCACGCGCACCGCCCTGCGCAAGGTGCAGCTCAACCTGCGGCGCGATGTCGAGCGCCTGGAGGCCTGGATCCGCTTCATCAATTTCGGCCTCGTGCCGATCCTGGTCGCGGGCGTGGCTGTCGTCGTCGCCGCGGTGCGCAGCCGGCGCCGTTCGACGCGGTTGCGCGCGTTTCGGGGCTGATCGTCGTGGCACGGGGCATATAGATGTCGCGGCGCGGCCTCCTCCTCCTGATCGTGGTGACACTCGCGATCACCGCTGCCGCCGTCTGGTCGACGGTCCGGCGCGACCGCGGCATCGAACCGCATTTTCAACCCGGCCCGGTCTTCCCGACGCTGGCGGAGCGCGCGCAGGCGGTGGCGCAGATCGACGTCGCCACCCGCAACACGGCGGTCCGCATCAAGCGCGACGGCCAGCGCTGGGTGGTGGCCAGCCAATACGACTATCCGGCCAAGGCCGACCTGGTGCACAGGACGATCTTTGCGCTGATCAACGCGAAGGCCACCGACCGCGCCACCGCGCTGCCGGAAAATCATCGCAAGATCGGGCTGGTCGCGCCGGACCATGGCGGCAGTGCCACCCGCGTCCTCCTGCTCGACGAGGCGGGCAGCCAGCTCGCCGCGCTGCTGGTCGGCAACCCGGTGCCTGGCGAGGGGCCGCTGACCGGCCCGCAATCCTATTTCGTGCGCAAGCTCGGCGACGACCAGGCCTGGATCGCCCAGGGCGATTTCCCGATCGAATCGGACGTGCGCGCCTGGGTCGATCCCGACCTTGCCGACATCGACCGGGCCCGGATCGAATCGGCCACGGTCACGTTCCCGGACGGCACGTCCTATACCGTTTCGCGCAAGGCGCCCGACCAGCCCGATTTCGTGGTCAGCGCCGTGCCCAAGGGGAACGAGCCGACCATGGGTACGGGCGTGGCCAACGCTCTCGGCAACACGGCCTCGATGCTCAGCTTCGACAATGTCCGCCCGCGCGCCAAGGCCGGATTCCCGGACAAGGCCGAGCACGTCGTCTATCGCACCTTCGACGGCCTCGTGCTGGATGTCGCGCTGGCCAAGCTCGACGACGGCGGAACCTGGGCCACCTTCGCCGCCTCGCTCGACGAAGCGATCGTTCCGGCGAAGGCGCCGCCGCCATCGGCGCCCGCGCCCACGACTGCGGGGAACGACAAGACCGCCACGACAACGGCCCCCGGGGCGGCCAAGCCGCCGTTCGAGGCGCCTGACGCCGTGCGCAAGGAGGTTGCGGCGATCGACGCGCGCACCAGCGGCTGGGCCTACCGGCTGCCCGACACGGTCGCCGGCGACCTCAGCCATCCGCTGGCGGATGTCCTGGCGCCGAAGAAGACGAAGTCGCCCGCCGCGTCGAAGACGCCGCGCGCGAAGTCCAGCCGGAAGCCGCGTCGCCACGCACCGTGACCGCCCGCCGCGCCCGCCGCTGCGATCGCGCTTGACGCCTCACCCTGTCCGCCCATATCCCGCAAGGAATGTTGGGACGACGGCGCGGGAGTGCGGCATGGCGGATCGGGCGGAAACAGCGGTCGCGATGGATGCGGACGAGGAACGGCACGAGTTCCAGGCCGAGGTCTCCCGGCTGCTGAACCTGATGGTCCATTCCGTCTATTCGGAAAAGGACGTCTTCCTGCGCGAGCTGATCTCCAACGCCTCCGATGCCTGCGACAAGCTGCGCTACGATGCGCTGACGACCCCCGCTTTGATCGAGGACGATGCCCGGTTCCGCGTGCTGCTGACCCCCGATGCGGCGGCGCGCACCCTGACGGTCGCCGATAACGGCATCGGCATGTCCAAGGCCGACCTGGTCGAGAACCTCGGCACCATCGCGCGGTCCGGGACGCTGGCTTTTGCCGAACGGTTTGCCGCCGAAGCCGGCAGGAAGGGCGATGCGCCGGGCCTGATCGGCCAGTTCGGCGTCGGCTTCTACGCGGCCTTCATGGTGGCGGACCGGATCGACGTGGTCAGCCGCCGCGCCGGCGAGGCGGAAACCTGGCTGTGGCGGTCGGACGGCGCCGGCAGCTTCACCGTGCGGCACCTGGCGCCGGAGGATCCGGCGCTCGGCCACCTGATCGCCGCGCACGGCACGGCGGTCGTGCTGCACCTGCGCGAGGGGGAGGACGCCTTCCTCGACCCGCAGCACCTGCGCCGCGTGGTCAAGACGTACTCGGACCATATCGGGCTGCCGATCGAGCTGCGCGCGCCCGCCGGCGACACAGCCGAGGCGCCTGAGCTGATCAACGCCGCCTCGGCGCTGTGGACCCTGCCGCGGCGCGACGTGACCGAGGATCAGTATCGGGAATTCTACCGCCACGTCGCCCACGCCTTCGACGATCCCTGGCTGACCGTCCACTACCGCGCCGAAGGCAAGATCGAATACACGGTCCTGCTGTTCGTGCCGGGCAGCCGGCCGTTCGACCTGTTCGATCCGCTGCGCCAGCCGCGCGTGCGCCTCTATGTCCGGCGGGTCTACATCACCGACGACGCGCCGGTGCTGCCGGCCTACCTGCGCTTTCTGCGCGGCGTCGTCGATTCGGAGGACATGCCGCTCAACCTCAGCCGCGAGATGCTCCAGAACAACCCGCTGGTCGCCAAGATCAACCAGGCGGTCGGCAAGCGCGTGCTGGCCGAATTGCGCAAGAAGGCGGATTCCGACCCGGAAAGCTACGCCGCGTTCTGGCGGAACTTCGGCGCGGTGCTGAAGGAGGCGCTGTACGAGGCCCCCGAGCGGCGCGAGGAGGTGCTGGCGCTGGCGCGGTTCCGCACGACGCGGTCGGGCCAAGGATTCCGTTCGCTCAAGGAATATCTGGCCGACATGGTCGCGAACCAGACGGCGATCTATTACATCACCGGCGATGACGCGGACGCGCTGGCCCGTTCGCCGCAGGTCGAAGGCTATGCCGCGCGCGGGGTCGAGGTGCTGCTGCTGTCCGACCCGATCGACGATTTCTGGACGGCCGCGGTCGAAGGTTATGACGGCAAGCCGTTCCGCTCGGTCACCAAGGGCGCGGCCGACCTCGCCAACCTGGCGCCGGCGGCGTCCGACGACGCGCAGGCGGAAGCCGCGCCCGACGCGGCGCTGGCCACCCTGATCGCGCTGGTTCGCCAGACGCTGGGCGATGCCGTGAAGGACGTGCGCCGTTCCGAGCGGCTGACCGACAGCCCGGTCTGCCTGGTCGCCGACGAAGGCGGCCTCGATTTGCACCTGGAGCGCCTGCTGGCGCGCCACGGCGAGGGCGGCGGCATGAAGGCGGAGCGGATTCTCGAACTGAACCCGCGCCACCCGCTGATCCGGACCCTGGCGGAGCGCGCCGGCCAGGGCGGCGCGGCCGACGCGCTGGCTGATGCCGCCTGGCTCCTGGTCGATCAGGCGCGCGTCCTCGAAGGCGATCCGCCGGCTGATCCGGCCGCCTTCTCGCGCCGCATGACCACGGTCCTGGCCCAGGCTTTCGGCTGACGCCGGCATGTCGCGGCCCCGCCGGGCCGGCGGGCGGCCGTGGCGCGCGCGCAACGCATCGCCACTTTTGCGGCCGCCCTGCGCAAAAGTCTTGGAATTGCCATAAATTGCGGATGTTTTCCGGCACTGCAGCCCGGCACGCTGCATTGTTAAGGATTTTTATACCAGTGCGGGGCGACGATCCGTCAAGCGTCCCGTGACAAAGCTTGGGCTGTGTATTGCCATCGTCGTTATCAGTACCCGTGTTCCCGGCGCGCGAGCGGACCCCATGACGGTGCCGCACCATAGAGGCCGTGCCCGGCGGCAGGTCCGGCTTCGCACCGTCGGCGGCACGCCCATCGCCGCGCCGCGGCGCCATCATCGTATTTCGCGTGCGTACCTTGCCTATACCGGCATGCCGCGTCGGGCGGCGGGTTGCGTTTTGGGGGCGGGCACCTGACATGGACGCCGAGGGCACGACATCGACCTGGTCGGTCCGGGCCGCGGACGCCGACAGGCTTGCGGCGATCGCTCCGCCTCTGGGCGTCGATGCCCGTCTGCTCGCCCGCCTCGACGGCCGGCACAAGCCGGTTTCGGCAACGGTCGCCGTCGGCCTCATGCGGGTCGCCGACCTCCTGCTGATCGTGCTCGCGGCGCTGGCCGTCTCGCCGTTCATCGACCAGGAATTCCTGTTCTCGCGCGAATATGTCGCCGCGGTGGGGCTCGGCCTCATCGTCGCCACCGTCCTGTTCAACGTCTGGCACGCCTACGACCAGGAATACGTCTTCCAGCGCGGCCTGCGCACCGGCCGCATCCTGGCCGGCTGGGCCGGCACGGTCGGTATCCTGCTGTGCATCGCCTTTGCGCTGAAGACCTCGGAATTCTATTCGCGGCTGTGGGGCTTCTCGTGGTTCGGGCTGACCCCGGCCCTTCTGATCCTCCAGCGGTTCGCGATGTCGTTCCTGGTGATGCGCTGGGTGCGCACCGCGCGCCTCGCCGACCGCACGGTCATCGTCGGCGCGTCGGAGCACGGGCAGCGGCTGGCCTCGCACCTGAACCGGCACGGCGACATCCGCACGCGCGTCGTCGGCTTCGTCGACGACCGGCATGACCGCGTCCCGTCCTACAGCCACGGCCACTACGTCCTCGGCAATGTCGACCGCCTGGTCGAGCTGATTCGCGAGAACAAGGTCGACCAGGTGTTCATCGCGCTGCCCTGGACCGCCGAGAAGCGCGTCCTGCAGATCATCGGCCAGTTGTCGATGACGCCGGTCCATATTCGCCTGGCGCCCGACCTGCTCGGCTTCGAATTCACCAACCGGCAGTTCACCAGCGTGGCCGGCCTGCCGATGCTGCGGGTGTTCGACCGGCCGATCTCGGATTGGGCCCAGGTCGTCAAGGCGGCCGAGGACCGGCTCGGCGCCCTGTTGCTGCTGATCCTGCTGAGCCCGGCAATGGCGCTGGTCGCACTGGCGATCAAGCTCGATTCGCCCGGTCCCGTGCTGTTCCGGCAGAAGCGGTCGGGCTTCAACAACGAGCTGATCGAGGTGTTCAAGTTCCGGTCGATGTTCGCCCACCAGGCGGACGCCGACGGCGCGATGCAGGCGCGGCGGGGCGATCCGCGGGTCACGCGCGTCGGCCGCTTCCTGCCGGGCATCGGCCGGCTCTAGCACCGCCGCCACGCGCCGTGACGCAACGGTGTGCGCGGTGACGAACACCAGCGTTGTGATGCACCAAGACTTGAGAAGACGGGCGTCGCGGCGTACCGTAGCCCGCAGCGTGCGGCCAAACGCCGTATGGGAGGGGGGCGAATTTCCCGGCGCCCACACCTCTTCTCTGTGTGAGCTCCGTGACCGCCTTGCCCCCGACCGACGCCGCCGCCGACGAATCGGCGTGCGATTCGGCGCCGCAGGAGCTGCGCTTCGCGCCGCCGATCCCCGGCCGCGGCCCCGTCACCACGCGCGTCGAAGCGCACGCCCTCGCCGGT
>JBDZUN010000380.1:0-1937 GCA_040255145.1 Hyphomicrobiales bacterium
TGCGCGAACGCCGAGGTCGCGGCGACGGCGAGCGACGCGGCGAGGACGGTGGCGATGGTCTTGTTCATTTGGACGGCTCCTGTAGGAAGGGTGCCGTGGCAGGCGGATGCCGCCGCGACCACGGCAGCCTCGTCCCGCGCGGCTCGCGCCGCGATGGCCGCAACATGAAGGAAATTTAATGTGCGCGGGGCGCCTACAGCCCGCGCGCCGCCTCGGCCACGGCGCGGAACAGCGCGCGGCCCTTGTTCATGGTCTCCTCCCACTCGGCGGCGGGATCGGAGTCGTGGACGATGCCGGCGCCCGCCTGCACGTGCAGCCTGCCGTCCTCGATGACGGCGGTGCGGATGGCGATGGCGGTGTCGGCGTCGCCCTGCCAGCCGATGTAGCCGATGGCGCCGGCATAGACGTTGCGCTTCATCGGCTCGAGCTCGGCGATGAGTTCCAGCGCGCGGATCTTCGGCGCGCCGCTGACGGTTCCGGCCGGGAACGTGGCGCGCAGCACGTCGGCGTAGGTCAGGCCCTCGCGCAGCGTGCCGGTGACTTCGCTGACGATATGCATGACATGGCTGTAGCGCTCGATGCCGAAGCGCTCGCCCACCTCCACGGTGCCGGGTTCGGCGATGCGGCCGACATCGTTGCGGCCGAGGTCGATCAGCATCAGGTGCTCGGCGCGCTCCTTCGGGTCGGCGAGCAGCTCGGCCTCGAGCGCGGCGTCCTGCTCCGGCGTCGCCCCGCGCGGCCGCGTGCCCGCGATCGGGCGCACGGTGACCGTGCCGCGCCCGTCCGCATCGCGCTGCAGCCGCGCGAGGATCTCCGGCGAGCTGCCCACGACCTGCGTGTCGCCGATGTCGAGGAAGTACATGTACGGCGACGGATTCAGCGCGCGCAGCGCGCGATAGACGTCGACGGGGCGCGCGGTGAACGGGATCGAAAGCCGCTGCGACAGCACCACCTGGAACACGTCGCCCGCGGCGATGTATTCCTTCGCCTTGCGCACGGCGTCGATGAAGCCCTCGCGGGTGAAGCCGGAGACGAAATGCGCCTCGTCCACCGTTTCCGGCCGCAGCGTCGGCGGATAGCCCGGACCGGGCTGGCGCAGGCGGTGCACCAGCTCGTCGAGGCGGCGGTTCGCGCGCGCCAGCGCCTGCGGTTCCGACGGATCGGCGTGCACCACGAGGTACAGCCGGCCCTTGAGGTTGTCGAACACCGCCACTTCGGTGCTGAGCATCAGCAGGATGTCGGGCGTGCCGAGTTCGTCGGGCTTGTTCGCGCCGGCTGCCGCCGGATCGCGCAGGCGCGGCTCCAGGTAGCGCACGCATTCGAACCCGAACCAGCCCACCAGGCCGCCGGTGAACGCCGGCAGGCCCTCGATGCGCGGCACCGAATGCGCGGCGCGCAGGCGCTCGACTTCGGCGAACGGGTCGTCGACCTCGCGCGCTTCCAGCAGCTCGCCGTGCTCGGTGGCGTACAGCGTGTGCCCCGCGAACGCGTACACGCGCTTCGCCGGCAGCCCGATGATCGAGTAGCGGCCGAAGCGCTCGCCGCCCTCGACCGACTCGAACAGGTAAGTGTGCGGCCCGTCGGCCAGCTTCAGGTAGACGGACAGCGGCGTGTCGAGGTCGGACAGGACCTCGCGGACGACGGGTACCAGGGTGTGCCCTTGCGCGGCGAGCGCCGCGAACTGCTCAGGGCTGGGGGACGAACTCGGGGAGTGGCTCACGCAGGGCTTCCTTCGACGGGCAGGCAGGGACGACGGCGGCGGCAACGGGCCACCATCGCCAGCCATGCGACCGGGCGTGGAAGGAAGCGGAATGGGCGCGGGCGCTCATGGGGTCCAACTCTAGGGGGACTTGCGGGCAGCCGCAACCGCGGCCTTCATCGCCGCGATCACCGCGGCGTAGTCGGGCTGGCCGAAGATCGCGCTGCCGGCGACGAAG
>JBDZUN010000140.1:0-9084 GCA_040255145.1 Hyphomicrobiales bacterium
CAGGACGATCTGGCGGCGCTCCATGGTGAACCCGCTCTCGGTTGCGGCCTGCGCAATGTCGCGCGCGCTGACCGAGCCGTAGAGCTGGCCGGATTCGCCGGCCTGGCGCAGCAGGACAAAGACCTGGCCTTCGACCCGCTCGGCGACTTTCTCGGCGTCGCTGCGGCGTTCCAGGTTGCGGACCTCGAGCTCCGCGCGCTGCTGTTCGAACCGGGCCAGGTTGGCTTCGTTCGCGCGCAGGGCCTTGCGCTGCGGCAGCAGGAAGTTGCGGCCATAGCCACCCTTGACCCGCACCACGTCGCCCATCTGGCCCAGCTTTTCGATGCGTTCGAGAAGAACGACTTCCATCACTTGGTCTCCCGTTCGTCATGCAACGCCCGGCCACGCAGGTCGCCCCATTGGTCGATCAGGCCGAGCAGCGCCAGGATCAGCGCCGGCCAGGCGAACAGGATCAAGCAAAGGTAGATCAGCGCCAGCGCAACGGGCCGGGCGGGCAGGCGGCGGGAAATAGCATGGATCACCGCCAGGCCCAAGAAGAAATAGACCACGGCGACCAGGGCGGCGAGCGCGAGGCCGACGCCGCCGATCCAGCCGGGCGCAAAGCACAGGCCGATGGCGACGACCAGCGCCAGGACGAAGGCGTGCGGCAGGCGCACCGTGCTGTAGGCCGGCGTCGGCCGCAGCGCGCGACCCGATCGGGCCAGGATCTCCTCCGCGAGGATGGCGTTGCACACCGACAGGATCAGCCAGCCGGCCGTAAAGGCCGGCGGCAGGGCGCGGCTCAGCAGTGCCGCCATCTGGGCGCGGTCCATGTGGAGGCCCTTGGCGGCGAGTTCGCGCTGCGCCATCGCGACGTCGGCATTCGTGGCGCCGAGCGCGTGGTCGACCAGCGCGCGGAGGCCGCCGGCCGATTGGGCCAAGACCAGGCCCAGCACGATCATCGCCGCGCCGAGCACGGCGAGCGCGATCAGCAGGCGGCCCGGCGGCGGCGTGGTTGCGGTGAAATTCGGGTACGGCGAATCGACGCCGGGACGGACCAGGGCGATATAGGTGACCAGGGCGGGCGCCGCGGCCGCGAACGCGCAGAACACCACGGCCGGCCCGGCCCCGCCGATGCCGGCCAGAAGCCCGACGCCGCCGCCGATCGCGACCGCGAGCGCCGGTAGTCCCCAGCCCAGGCCGGCCAGGAACAGGGTCAGCGGCGCGGCGAGCAGGAAGAAGGCACCCGACGGCTGGCCGCGCAGCCCGGCCAGAAACAGCAGGGCGCTCGCCGCCCCGGCGAGCGCCCCGACTGCGATGGGAACCTTCCAGTCGGAGGTGGTCGCGTTCACGTCCGCAGGTTTCGGGAAAAGAAGTCGAGCGTCATCTGCCAGCTCTCGTCGGCCGCCTTGGCCTGATAGCTCTGCCGGTCCTCGCAGAAGAAGCCGTGGCCGGCATCGGCGAATACCGTCATCGTGTAGTTCTTGTCGGCGGCGCTCAGGGCTTCGGCGACCCGGCCGTGCTCGTCCGGCGCGATCGAGGCGTCCTTGGCGCCGTAGAGCAGCATGACCGGCGCGCGCATGTCGCCCGCGCGGTCCAGCAGCGGCTTGCGCCCGACCATGTCCTGCTTGGGTCCGATGCCGCCGCCGTAGAAGCTGACCGCACCCTTGAGGCGCGCGGCCTGGGCCGCGTTGGCGAGGAAGGCATAGCGTCCCCCCATGCAGAAGCCGACGCAGCCGGTCGCGCCCTTGCGCGCCTCGTGCCGGCCGTCGAGGAAGTCGAGCGCGCGCCCGGCCTCCTGCATCACCGTGTCGTCGTTCAGCGACTTCAGCTTGCCGATGGCGCCGTCGAGATCGGCATAGGAATAGACCGCGCCGTGATAGAGGTCAGGCACCACCGCGCAATAGCCGGCATCGGCGAAGCGTCCGGCCAGTCGCTTGAAATGGTCGTTCAGGCCGAACGCCTCGATGAAGATCACGACGCCGGGAAACGGTCCGTCGCCGGTGGGGCGGGCGTAATAGCCGCTGAGGCCGCCGCCCAGGTCGACCGTCTCGTCTGTTCCGTTGCTCGCCATCCCATCCTCCCGTGATTGTGACTCCGACGCCGGCGGGTCGACCGGGCGGCTATGCCGGCGTGAACATCGGCAGCGCGTTGCCCTCGCCGGTATCGACGAAGCTGACGCGGACCTTCTGCCCGATCGCCAGCGCGTCGAAATCGCAGTCGACCAGGTTGGTCAGCATCGTCACGCCCTCGTCCAGGGTGACGTAGGCGATGGCGTAGGGCTCTTCCGCGCCGCGCCGCTGCACGCTGTAGGTATAGATGACGCCGTTGCCCGACGCTTCCTCGAACCGCGTCCGTTCGCTGAAGCAATACGGGCACAAAGCGCGCGGGTAATGGTGCGGCTTGCCGCAATCCTCGCAATGCTTGATCAGCAATCTGCCCTGGGCCGTCGCGGCCCAGAATTCCTTGTCCTCGTGCGTGACGTGCGGCGCGCGCACCTTGCCGCGCTTCGCGTCGCCTTTGGTTGCGGTGTCGCTCACGCATCCCTCCCCAGGATCAGGGTGACGCTGCCCATGCGTGCGCCCAGAAGTCCGCCGGTGCCGTGGGCCAGCGCCAGGTCGCAATCGGGCACCTGCACGGCCGGGTGCGCCTCGCCGCGCACCTGGCGCGTCGCTTCCAGCACCTTGGTCATGCCGCCGCGATTGGCCGGGTGGTTGTTGCACAGGCCGCCGCCGTCGGTGTTGAACGGCAGCTTGCCGACGCCCGAGATCAGGTTGCCGTCGGCGACGAATTTGCCGCCATCGCCCTTGGCGCAGAAGCCCAGGTCCTCGATCGTCTCCAGCACTGTGATGGTGAAGGAATCATAGATCGAGGCGTATTTGATGTCGGCAGGCTTGACCCCCGCTTCCTCGAAGGCGCGCTGGCCGGACCAGCGCGCGCCGGAGAAGGTCAGGTCGGGCTGGCCGGCCATCAGGTGTTTGGGCGCCTCCGCCGCGCCCAGCACCTTGACCGGTGGCCGCTTCAGGCTGCGCATCACCTCGGGCGCGACCACGACGATCGCGCCGCCGCCGTCGGTGATGACGCAGCAATCCAGGCGATGCAGCGGGTCGGCGATCATCGGCGAAGCCACGACCTCCTCGACCGTCACCACGTCGCGCAGCAGCGCGTGCGGATTGTGCTGGGCGTGATGGGAAGCGGCGACCTTGATCCACGCGAGTTGCTCGGACGTGGTGCCGTATTCATGCATGTGCCGCATCGCGCACATGGCGTACATGTTGACGATGGTCGGCCGGAACGGGTTCTCGAAATTGGCCGCCGGCGGCGGATAGGCGCTGCCATAGCGCATCCGCACCCCTTCCTTGGCGTTGGCCGCCGGCCGCCCGGCCAGGGTGATCAGCGCGACCTTGCAATGGCCCGCCGCGATCGCCTGCGCCGCGTGGTTGACGTGCGCGACGTAGGAGGAGCCGCCGGTCTCGGTCGAATCCATGTGCCGAACGTTGTTCAGGCCCAGATACTCGATCATGTCGAGCGGGCCGAGCCCCGGCGCGTCGCCGTCGCAGAAATAGGCGTCGACGTCGTCCTTGGTGAGGCCCGCATCGTCCAACGCGCCCTTGGCGACCTCGGCATGCAGTTGGGATGCGGTCTTGCCCAGCGCCAGGCGGGTGGGGTGCTCATAGATGCCGGCAATATAGGCTTTGCCCTTGATGCTCATCCTGCGTCCTTGCGTTTCCGGCGCGCTTTATCGCCCATTTTGCGCGCCCGCGCCAAGCGCCCCGCCGCAAGATCGTGTCACGCGAGGCCGGCGTCGCGGGCCGCGCCCAGGGCCATCGCGCTCCAGTCCAGCTCGCCGTCGCCGCGCGCGATGCTGGCCAGGAAACGGTCGCGCAGCAGTGAGCCAATCGCCAGCGGCACGCCGGATTCCTCCGCCGCTGCAAGCGCCAGCTTGACATCCTTGAGGCCGAGCATGAGGCGGAAGCCGGCCGGGCTCCAGCGTTCCTCCGCGATCTGCGCGCCATAGCCCCGATAGACCGGGCAGGCGAACAGCGTGTCGCCAAAAAACTTCGCTACCGCAGAGCGATCGATCCCGTTCTTGCCGACGAAGGTGAGAGTCTCGCCGAGCGCCTCGATCGCCGTGGCGATCATGAAATTGCCCGCCAGCTTCACCACGTTGGCGGCGCCGACCTCGGCGCCGAAATCGTGGTGGTCGACGCCGATCGCGGGAACCAGCGGCAGGAAGCGCGCCTTGGCCGCGTCGGGGCCGGAACAGACGATCCGCAGCTTGCCGGCGGCCGCGGCGTCGGGCCGGCCGAAGACCGGCGCGGCGAGGTAGAGCGAGCCATGCGCGGCGTGCGCCTCGGCCATGCGCCGGGCGGTGGCAGGGGCGATCGTGCTCATCGACACGTGCAGGCCGCCCCGGCCGAGTCGCGCCGCGAGGCCGTCGGGGCCGAGGGTCACGGCCTCCAGCGCCGCGTCGTCGGCGACGATGCTGAGCACCATGCCGCCCGGCGCGCAGGCGTCCCCCGGCGTCGCGGCCCGGCGGGCGCCCCGCGTGACCAGCGGCTCGGCCTTGGCGGGGGAGCGGTTGTAGACCGCGAGTGCATGGCCGGCTGCGCACAGGCGCTCGGCCATCGGCGCGCCCATGGCGCCCAGGCCGATGAAGCCGATGGTCGCGTCGGGGTTCGGTTGGCTCATGGCGATCTCCTTTCCGAAGGTGGCGCGGGGCTGGACCGCGACCGGGTGTCCATGTTCTCGTCCTGCCGGCTGTCGGCGCGGGTTTGATTCAACCACGCGGAACGCGATCGAGGCCGGGCGTGTTCGCCAATTTCGGGCCTTCCCGAATGCGTCATGTATAGCGAGGGCCCATGTGGCAACAAATCTTCGCCTTCGCGATTCTTGCCGGGCTGGTCGTCCTCTTCATCTCCGACCGCCTGCGCTACGACGTCGTGGCGCTGCTCGGGCTGCTCGCCTCCGTCCTGTGCGGCATCGTTCCGGCCAACCGCGCCTTTACCGGCTTCGGCGACGACGCCGTCATCATCCTGGCCTCGGCGCTGGTGGTCAGCCGCGGCGTCGCCGGCTCCGGCGTCGCCGAGGACCTGGTCGGGCGGGCCTCGCCGTATATGCGCAGCGTCGGCGCGCAGGTCGCGGTGTTCGCCGGTTCGGTCGGCGTCATGTCGACGATCCTGAAGAACATCGGCTCGCTCGCGATGATGATGCCGCTGGCGCTCCAGACGGCGCGGCGCACCGGCACCTCGCCGTCGCAGCTGATGATGCCGATGTCGTTCGCTGCCCTCATCGGCGGCATCGTCACGCTGGTCGGCACGTCGCCCAACATCCTGGTGTCGCGGATGCGCCAGGAGCTTCTGGGCAAGCCGTTCGGCATGTTCGACTTCGCGCCGGTGGGCATCGTCATCCTGGTCGCCGGGCTTGCCTTCCTGACCGTCGGCTGGCGGCTTCTGCCCCGCCGCACCCAGGGCTCGGGCGGCTCGCTGTTCGAGATCGACGACTACACGACCGAGGTACGGGTGCCGGAGGGCTCGGACGTCGCTGGCACTACGGTGGCCGATTTCGAGGCGCACACCAAGGGCGAGGTTCAGGTGACCGCGATCGTGCGGCACGGCTTCCGCCGCTATGCGCCGCGCCGGGAGTGGATGCTGATCGAAGGCGACATCCTGGTCCTGGAAGGCGGCGCCAACGCGTTCAAGCGTATCGTCGAATCCAAGGCGCTTGAGCTCGTCCCAGCTCAGGACATCGGCGACGATTCATCGTCCGATCCGGTTGCCGCGATCGAGGCGGTGGTCGGAGAGCACTCGGTGCTCGTCGGCCGGTCCGCCGAGCAGGTGCGCATGCGCGAACGCTATCGCGTCAACCTGCTGGCGATCAGCCGCCGTGGCCGGCGCATCACCCAGCGGCTGCGGCGCGTGCGTTTCCGTCTGGGTGACGTGGTGGTGCTGCAGGGCGTGCGCGACACCATGGCCGAAACGCTGTCGTCGCTGGGCTGCCTGCCGCTGGCCGAGCGCAACCTGGAGCTCGGCCGTTCCCGCCCGCGCTATACGCCGGGCCTGATCCTGGCGGCCGCAATCGGACTGATCGTGTTCCAGGTCGTGCCAGTCGCGGTCGCGTTCTTCGGGGCGGCGATCGCGATGGTGCTGTTCGGCGGCCTCGCGCTGCGCGAGGCCTATGACAGCATCGAGTGGCCGATCGTGGTGCTGTTCGCCGCGCTGATCCCGGTCAGCGAGGCGATGCGCACCACCGGCGTCACGGGGCTGATGGCCGACGGCCTGTCGGTGGTGGCGCACATGCTGCCGGCCTGGGCAATGGTAGGTTTCGTGATCGTTACCGCCATGGCGGTGACGCCGTTCCTCAACAATGCGGCAACGGTGCTGGTGATGGCGCCGATCGCGGCCGAAATGGCCCATAACTTGAACCTGCAGCCCGACGGCTTCCTGATGGCGGTGGCGATCGGCGCGGCGTGCGATTTCCTGACGCCGATCGGGCACCAGTGCAACACGCTGGTCATGGGTCCGGGCGGCTATCGGTTCGGCGATTATTGGCGGCTCGGCCTGCCGTTGTCCGTGCTGGTCGTGGTCATCGGCACGCTGTTGATTCCCGTGGTGTGGCCGCTCACCGGGTCGTGAGCCACGGAGGTCGGATGGCCGATCCCGCCCAGCAGGACGGCCAGCATCACCAGCCCGACCGCGATACGGTACCAGCCGAACACGCTGAAGCCGTGGCGGCCGATGAATGCGACAAACCACCGCACGACGAGCAGCGCCGACACGAAGGCGGCCGCGAACCCGACGGCGATCAGCGTGCCGGCCCCTGGCTCCAGCGTGCCGCGATACTGGTAGAGCTCGAGGGCTGAGGCGCCGATCATGGTTGGGATCGCCAGCAGGAACGAATATTCGGCGGCGGTGGGCCGGTCGACGCGCAGCAGCACCGCTCCCAGGATGGTCGCACCCGCCCGCGACACGCCGGGGATCATCGCGAGGCATTGCGCGAAACCGATCTTGAGCGCGAGGCCGGGCGTGAACTCCTCGATCTCGAAGAAACGCGGATCGGGCCGCGCGCGCTCGATCAGCAGGATCGCGATGCCGCCCAGGATCAGGCTGACGCACACGACGTAGGGCGAAAACAGCACGTCCGTGATGAACTTGTGGAATATCCCGCCGATCACGGCGGCGGGCAGGAAGCCCAGGATCACGAACGTGACCACGCGGCGCGCCGCCATGCTGTGCGGCCACTCGACGATCACGTTCAGGATGCGTCTGGAGAACAGGACGCAGATCGCCAGGATCGCGCCGAGCTGGATCACCACCTCGAACACGTGGGTGGACGGCATGTTGAAGCCGAGCAGCGTGCCGGCCAGGATCAAATGTCCGGTCGACGACACAGGCAGGAACTCGGTCAGGCCTTCGAGCAGGCCGAGCAGCAGCGCGATCAGAAGCGGATTCACCGGGGGTTCCGTGGGGTTCGGCCGCCGATCGGCATTAGCAGCGCGCGGCCAGGGGGGTGTCGTGGAATGGGGGCGGATTATACTGGCCCGTCCCCGAAGGGCCAGTCCGTTACGTTGCCTTTTTCGGGATGAACCGGGATAGTCGATGCAGCGTTTGTTCGAACGGATTAGTAGTGATTGAAAGAGAAGAGGGGTCATCAGCCCGGGCTGATGCGGAATAATGAGGAAGGGAACCCGATGAAGCGCATTCTCGCAATGGCGGCGGTGGCCGCCTTGATAGGTGCTCCCGTATTGGCCCAGGATGCCGGTCAGGGCGCCGACCAGGGCACGATGGGCTCCGACCAGGCGATGCCATCGGATACCGCGCCGGCCACGGGGGCCGCGGCCACCCCCGATGCTGGCCCGGCGGGTCCGGCGGCATCCGATGAGCGGGCGCCGGGCTCGAGCGACGAGAGCACGGCGCCGGCGCCGGGGCAGCAATCGCCCGCCATGCCGGAGGAAGGTGCCTCTGGTACGTCCGGCGCGACTGACCAAGGCGCGGCGACCGAGGCGAAGCCGATGCATCATCGTCGTCATGCGCGCCGGCACCAAGGCCACGGGATGGAGGCCGCGGGCTCCGGCAATGACGAGGTCAAGGCGCTGAACAACCTGGCCGCGCAGGGTTATCGGCCGACCGGCCAGATGACCCGGCAGGGCGGCGAGTATGTCGTACCCGTCACCAAGGACGGCCAGTCGAGCACCGTGACGGTCGACCCGCGGAGTGACCAGATCTCCACTCAGGAGGGCGGCCACAGCTAAGCACGGTCCGCGTTCTGCACGGTCGGCCCGCCGCGTCGATGCGGCGGGCCTTCGTGTGTTATGGGGATCGCCGCGAACCACGAAACGGCGCCCTGGCATGGCCGCGATGCGCTAACATATAGGCAGGATGCCTAGCCCGCTCGCCACCGACCGCCCGACCGGGGCGGACCTCACGGCCTTCGTGCCGCACCGGCCCGACCGCCCGGAAAAGAGCGAGGGCGGCCGCCAGTTCCGCCTGGTATCGGATTACGAGCCGGCCGGCGATCAGCCCCAGGCTATCGTCGAGCTGGTTGAAGGCGTTCGCGCTGCCGAGCGCGACCAGGTGCTGCTCGGCGTCACCGGCTCGGGCAAGACCTTCACCATGGCGCATGCGATCCAGCAGGTGCAGCGCCCGGCGCTGATCCTGGCGCCGAACAAGACGCTGGCGGCGCAGCTCTACGGCGAGATGAAGAGCTTCTTCCCGGAGAACTCGGTCGAGTATTTCGTCTCGTACTACGACTACTACCAGCCGGAAGCCTATGTCCCCCGCACCGACACCTATATCGAGAAGGAATCCTCGCTGAACGAGCAGATCGACCGGATGCGCCACTCCGCGACCCGCGCCTTGTTCGAGCGGCGCGACGTGGTGATCGTGGCCTCGGTCTCCTGCATCTACGGCATCGGCTCGGCCGAGACCTATTCGGCGATGACCATCACCCTGAAGCGCGGCGACAGCATCGACCAGAAGGAGCTGCTGCGCGCCCTGGTCGAGATCCAGTACGAGCGCAACGAGGCGGCGTTCTTCCGCGGCACCTTCCGAGTCAAGGGCGACAGCCTCGAAATCTTCCCGGCCCATTTGGAGGACCGCGCCTGGC
>JBDZUN010000141.1:0-9048 GCA_040255145.1 Hyphomicrobiales bacterium
AGCGCCGACGAACTGGCCGAGGCGCGCGCCGCGCTTGCGCGGCTGACGCTGCCGATCGCGCCGGCGCCGATCCGGCGCACGCGGCCCTCGCCGCGGGGGCAGCGCATCGACATGCGGGCCAGCATCCGCGCCTCCCTGCGCGCGGGCGGCGACATCATCGCGCTGCGCCGGCGCGCGCGGCGCCGGCGGCGACCGCCGATCGTCGTCCTGTGCGACATATCGGGGTCGATGAGCCGCTACAGCCGGATGGTGCTGCATTTCCTGCACGCGCTGACCAACGAACAGGACCGCGTCCACGTCTTCGTGTTCGGCACGCGGCTGACCAACATCACGCGCTATCTGCGCCGGCGCGACGTTGACGCGGCGATGGCCAAGGTAGCGGAGGTGGTGGAAGACTGGGACGGCGGCACCCGCATGGGGCACGCCCTGCACGACTTCAACCTGCGCTGGGGCCGCCGCGTGCTCGGGCAAGGCGCGGTGGTGCTGCTGATCTCCGACGGGCTCGACCGCGACGCCGGCGAGGGGTTGGCGGCCGAGATGGTACGCCTGCGCCGGTCGTGCCGGCGACTGATCTGGCTCAACCCGTTGTTGCGCTATGCCGGCTTCGAGCCCAGATCCAAGGGCGTGCAGGCGATCCTGCCCTATATCGACGAGTTCCGGCCGGTGCATAATCTGAACAGCCTGAGCGCGCTGGCGGAGGCGCTGGGCCGGACGGCGCCACCGCGCGGCACTGCCCGCGCCGCGGCAGCGATGGAGAAGGCGGCATGACGACCACCGGAACGGAAGGGAACGAGGCGGCAGCGGCCGTGGCGGGCATGGACTATGAGGACGTGCTGGGCCAGGCGGCGGCGTGGCGGGCCGAGGGCCGCGGGGTCGCCGTGGCAACCGTGGTGTCGACCTGGGGGTCGGCGCCGCGCCCGGTCGGCAGTCAGCTCGTGCTCGACGATTCGGGGCGTTTCCTGGGCTCGGTGTCGGGCGGCTGCGTCGAGGGCGCGGTGATCCATGAAGGCATGGACGTGATCCGGGACCGCAAGCCGCGCCTGCTCGAATTCGGCGTATCGCACGACCAGGCCTGGGATGTCGGCCTCGCCTGCGGCGGCACCATCCGCGTCTATGTCGAGCCGCTGGAGGCCTGAGCCGCCGTGAAGGCCGAGACGCTGGAGACCCTGCTGGCCGAACGCGCGGCGAAGCGCCCCGTCGTGCTGGCGACCAACCTCGACACCGGCGAGGAGCGGCTGATCCGTCCCGACGGGACGCGGGCCGCCGATCCGTCAGCGGATGATGTTTTGGCGGCGGCTCGCCGCGCGGTGCGCGCCGACCGCGGCGAGATCGTGGAGACGCCGTCGGGCCGCGTCTTTCTCAACGTGTTCAACCCGCCGCTCAGGCTGATCATCATCGGTGCGGTGCACATCGCGCAGCCGCTGGCGCGCATGGCGGCGCAGACCGGCTATGACGTCACGGTGGTCGATCCGCGCCGCGCCTTCGGCAGCGCCGACCGTTTCCCCGGCGTCACGCTGTCGAACGGCTGGCCGGACGAAGCGATTGCCGCGATGAAGCCGGATCGGCGCACCGCGATTGTCGCGCTGACCCACGATCCCAAGATCGACGACCCGGCGCTCACCGTCGTGCTGCGCTCCGATGCGTTCTATGTCGGCGCGCTGGGCAGCCGGAAGACCCATGCCGGCCGGCAGGCGCGGCTGCGCGAGCGGGGCTTCGACGATGCGGCGCTGATGCGCATTCACGGGCCGGTCGGCCTCGATATCGGCGCGCGCAGCCCGGCCGAGATCGCGATCGCGATCCTGGCGCAGATGACCGAGCGCCTGCGCAAGGGCGACGCGGCATGAAGTTCGGTCCGATCCCGGTGTCCGAGGCGGAGGGCGCGATCCTCGCCCACCTGACCCGTGCCGGCGAGCACGCCTTCAAGAAAGGCCGCGTGCTGTCGGCCGAGGATGTGGTTGCCCTGTGCGACGCCGGCATCGCCGAGGTGGTGGTAGCGCGCCTTGAGGCCGACGACGTGCACGAGGACGTCGCCGCGACCCGCATCGCCGAGGCCGCCGCCGGCGACGGGGTAGAGGCGGCGGCGGCCTTCACCGGCCGCGTCAACCTGTTCGCCGACGCCCGCGGGCTGGCGCTGATCGACCGGGACCGGGTCGATGCGATCAACCTGATCGACGAGAGCATCACGGTCGCCACCCTCGGCCCCTATGCGCTGGTCGAGCCGCGCCAGATGCTGGCGACGATCAAGATCATCCCGTTTGCTGCGCCAGCGGCGGCCGTCGCGCGCGCCGTGGCGCTGGCGATCGAGGGTGCGCCATTGGTCCGGGTCGCGCCGTTCGTCGCCAGGAATGTCGGGCTGGTCTCGACCCAACTGCCGGGCACCAAGCCGCTGCTGCTCGATCGCAACGCCCAGTCGGTCGCGGCGCGGGTCGAGGCGCTGGGCGGCCGGCTTGTCGCCGAGCGCCGCTGCGCCCACACAGAGGAGGCGGTCGGCGACGCGGTGCGCGCGCTGCTTGACGACGGCTGCGACGCGATCCTGGTGTTCGGGGCGTCCGCCATTGTCGACCGGCGTGACGTGGTGCCCGCCGGCATCGTGCGCGCCGGCGGCCAAGTCGATCATTTCGGCATGCCGGTCGATCCCGGCAACCTCCTGCTGCTGGCCCATGCCGGGGCGGTGCCGGTGCTGGGCCTGCCGGGCTGCGCGCGTTCGCCCAAGACCAACGGCTACGACTGGGTGCTGCGGCGCATCCTGGCCGACTTGCCGGTGACCGGCGCGGACATCATGCGCATGGGCGGCGGCGGCCTGCTGGCCGAGATCGAGGCCCGGCCGCAGCCGCGCGCCGGCGCGCGGACCGGGACCGGGCCGGCCAAGGTGCCGGCGGTCGCCGCCTTGGTGCTGGCCGCCGGGCAGTCGCGCCGCATGGGCGGCCCGAATAAGCTTCTGGCGCCGGTCGGCGGCAAGCCCATGGTGCGCCGGGCGGTCGAGACCGCGCTCGGCAGCCACGCCCGGCCGGTGATGGTCGTGACCGGGCACGAGGCCGTGGCCGTGGCGGCGGCCCTCGCCGATCTTCCGGTCGATTTCGTCAACAACCCGGACTTTGCCGGCGGGCTCAGCACCTCGCTGCGCCGGGGCGTCGCCGCGCTGCCGTCCGGCATCGACGGCGCGGTCGTCTGCCTGGGCGACATGCCGGCGCTGACGCCCGGCCACATCGACCGGCTGATCGCCAGCTTCAACCCGGTCGAAGACCGCGCCATCTGCGTGCCGACGGTGCGCGGCAAGCGCGGCAACCCGGTGCTGATCGCCGCCCGGTTTTTTCCGGAGATCATGGCGCTGGGGGGCGATGTCGGCGCGCGCCACCTGATCGGCGCCCATGCCGACCAGGTCTGCGAGGTGCCGGTCGACGCGCTGGACGCGGGCGAGGGGACGGCGCCGATCCACATCGACATCGACACAGCCGAGGCGCTGGCGGCCTATGCCGACCGGCAGCCGGCCTGACCGCCAAGCCGCGTCGATGGTGGAGGACCTCTACCAGCGCGCCCTGCTGCGCCACGCGGCCAACGCGCACGGCGCCGGCCGGCTGGCGGACGCCGACGGCAGCGCGGTGGTCGATAATCCGCTGTGCGGGGACCGGGTCACGATGGACGTCCGGCTGGATGGTGGCCGGGTCGCGGCGCTGGGGCACGAGGTGCGGGCCTGCGTGCTGTGCCAGGCGTCAGCTTCGATCCTGGCCGAGGCCGCGGCGGGCGAGAGCGCGGCCAGCCTGCATGCGCTGGAGGACGTGGTGCGCGCCATGCTGCGTGAGCAGGCGCCGATGCTGGAGGGCAAATGGGCGGAATACCGGATCTTCGAATCGGTCGGGCCGTACCGGAACCGGCACTCCTGCGTGCTGCTGCCGATCGAGGCGGCGCAGCGCGCGATCGAGGACGCCGGGTCTTAAGATGAAGCAGGATAAACCCGGTCATTGCGAGGAGCGAATGCGACGAAGCAATCCAGCCGGGGGTTCAGATGGATTGCTTCGCTCCGCTCGCAATGACGGAGAATGAATCGCCGCGCTGGGCCGCCGGAGGTATGATGATGGGGAGCGCGACCCGACGCGATCGCAATTCGGCTGATATCGGCATTGTGCCGATCGCGCTAATTTTCTGTTAATCTTCCCGTCCGACCATCGGGTGCCGGGGTGTATCCCGGCTCGATCCCAGCGTGGGGCGCGGGGCTGAGGTGAGGATGGCCGTTTCTCTCCGCTTTCGCCGTGCGCGAGGCGCGATCCGCATCGCGCTCGGACTGCTCGTCGGCGCCTGCGGGCCGTTGATCGTTTCGGCGCACGCGGCATGGTCGGATGCGGATGCCGCCGCGCCGCGCTATGTGATCCGCCAGGTGCTGCTGCAGGGCGCCAGCGTCTATAAGCCCGACCTGCTCAAGGCGGTCTACGCGCCGGCGCTGAGCCGTCCAGTCAGCGAGGACGACGTTGACGGCGTGGCCGAGGCGCTGGCCGATTATTATCGCCGCGGCGGCTATTTCCTGGCGACCGCCAGTGTGCCAAAGCAGCGGCTGGATTACGGCCTGCTAGTGCTGCACGTGGCTGAAGGCGACATCGCTTCGGTCCGGATCGAAGGGGACGAGGCGCTCTATACCGAGCCGCTGCGCGTGGCGGTCGAGCGCCTGGTGGCTGTCCGTCCGATGACCCAGTCGGCCTTGGCCCAGGCCATGGCCGCCTTTGCGGCGGTCAGGGCGATGACGACGATCGTGCGGTTCCTGCCGGACAACGCCGGCGAGGGGCATTATCAGATGGTGCTCGAACTCCGGTCCAGGACACCGGCGGCGGTCGATGCGTCGCGCGGCGCGGAGCCAGGCGCGGTCGTGGTCGTCGACGCTGCCGACGAGGCCGTGCCCGACCTTCTGGATCCCAGCCCGCTGCCAGACAAGTACCACAAGGCGGCTCGGCACGCGCCGTCGCTCGGTCCGTTCTACGTGCCGCAGCCGGATGGGCGCGAGGACGCCTATACCCTGCTCGACCACGGGCCGGGCTGGTATAAGCGGTCGGAGGACCAGGGTACGATGTCTGCGCTTGGGTTGCGCCTCGGCGACCACGACGGCACCAAGGTCGGCGTCGAGGCAGGCGTTCCCAACGACCGACGGACGGACGGCGTGCGCGGCGGCGACGACGACGTGCAGGTACTGTTCACCGTCGACCGCCACTTCTGAGACCCCCTATCGCCGCGCCTTCCGCGCTTGACGGCGCGGCCCCGCCTCCTATGCTCCGCGACGCTTGGGGCATATCCAGGACGCCCGGCCCCGTGGAGAGTCGCATGACCAGCGCCGTTGTCGAGAACGTAGCGGAACTTCGCGCCGCGCTGCGCCGGCCCGCCGACCGGGACGGTCTGCGCCACGACTGGACCCGGGCCGAGGTGCTCGCCCTGCTCGAAAAGCCGTTCGCCGACCTGGTGTTCGAGGCGCAGAGCGTCCATCGCCGGCATTTCGACCCGAACAAGGTGCAGCTCAGCACGCTGCTCAGCATCAAGACCGGCGGCTGCCCGGAGGATTGCGGCTATTGCGCCCAGAGCGCCAAGTTCGACACGCCGGTCAAGGCGACCAAGCTGATGGCGGTCGAGGCGGTGCTGGAGGAGGCGCGGCGCGCCAAGGCGGCCGGCGCGACCCGCTATTGCATGGGCGCCGCGTGGCGCAGCCCGAAAGATCGCGACCTGGAATCGGTGTGCGCGATGGTCGAGGGCGTCAAGGCGCTGGGCATGGAGACCTGCGTCACGCTGGGCATGCTGACCGCGCCGCAGGCGCAGAGGCTGAAGCACGCGGGCCTCGACTACTACAATCACAATCTCGACACCTCGGAATCCTACTATCGCGAGATCATCACGACGCGGACCTATCAGGACCGGCTCGACACGCTGGCCCATGTGCGCGACGCCGGCATCCACGTCTGCTGCGGCGGCATCATCGGCATGGGCGAGGACGAGGCGGACCGCGCCGATCTCCTGCTCACGCTTGCCAACCTGCCCGAGCACCCGGAGAGCGTGCCGATCAACCTCCTGATGAAGGTAGAGGGCACGACGCTCGGCGACAGCGCGCCGCTCGACCCGATCGACTTCGTGCGGACCGTCGCCGCCGCGCGCATCATGATGCCGGAATCGGTGGTGCGCCTGTCGGCGGGCCGGGACCACATGACCGACGAGATGCAGGCGCTGTGCTTCCTGGCCGGAGCCAGCTCGATCTTCGTCGGCCCGAAGCTGCTCACCACCAACAACCCGGCGGCCGAACGCGACGCCAGCCTGTTCGCCCGGCTCGGCATCGAAGCGATGACGTGACGGCGCAGCGCCGACCCGGCTTACCGCCGGGACCGGCCGCAGGCCGGCCGAACCGGCCGGACTGGTACGCCGAGGGCCTGCCCCATGCCTGGCTGCCCTATAGCCAGATGAAGACCGCCGCGCCGCCGCTGGCCGCGGCGCGCACCGAGGGCGCCCATATCCACCTGGCCGACGGGCGGGTTCTGGTCGACGGCATCGCCTCGTGGTGGACCGCCTGTCACGGCTACAACCACCCGCATATCCGCGCGGCAGTCACCCGGCAGCTCGAAACCATGCCGCACGTGATGTTCGGCGGCCTGGTGCACGAGCCGGCGTTGCGGTTGGCCAAAAGGCTGGCGGACCTGCTGCCTGGCGACCTCGATCACGTCTTCTTCTCTGAATCCGGCTCGGTCTCGGTCGAGATCGCGATGAAGATGGCGATCCAGTACTGGGTCAATCGTGGGATCGGCGGTCGCCATCGCTTCGTCAGTTTCCGCTACGGCTATCACGGCGACACGACTGGCGCGATGTCGGTGTGCGACCCGGACGAGGGGATGCACACGCTGTTCCGCGGCGCGCTGCTCGACCAGCACGTCGTGCCGCTGCCGCAGAGCCGGGAGGAGATCGCCGGATTCGGCCGCTTCCTGCGCGGGGTGCGCGATGAGGTCGCCGCGGTGATGATCGAGCCGCTGGTCCAGGGCGCCGGCGGCATGAAGTTCCATGCGCCCGAGACGCTCGCCGCCATCCGCCGCGCCTGCGACGAGGCCGATATCCTCCTGATCGCCGACGAGATCTTCACCGGCTTCGGGCGCACCGGCACCTTGTTCGCCTGCGCGCAGGCGGAGGTGGTGCCCGACATCATGACCGTGTCGAAGGCGCTGACCGGCGGCACGCTGCCGCTGGCGGCGACGGTGGCGCGGCGGCACGTGTTCGAGGCGTTCCTGTCCGACGATCCGGGCGCCGCGCTGATGCACGGCCCGACCTATATGGCGAATCCGCTGGGCTGCGCCGCGGCCAATGCCTCGCTCGATCTGTTCGAGACCGAGCCGCGCCTTGCGCAGGTCGCCGCCATCGGCGATCACCTGCGCGACGCGCTGGCGCCGTGCCGGGCCGTGCCGGGCGTGGTCGACGTGCGGGTCCGCGGCGCGATCGGCGTCGTGCAGGTCGCGAAGCTCGGCGATGTCGAGGGACTGAAGCGCCGCTTCGTCGAGCACGGCGCCTTCATCCGCCCGTTTGGCGACATCGTCTATCTGACGCCATGCTTCCCGATCGCGCCGGACGACCTGACGCGCCTGACCGATGCCCTGGCCGAGGTGCTGCGGGAATGGTCGCGGGCGGCCTAATGGGCAGGTCGTGATGTGTTCAGGGTGGATCACCCACTCGTTGTCATCCCGGCCAAGCTGGCGAAGCTCAGCGCGAGCCGGGATCCAGTAAACCGCGGGCTCCGCAAGTACTCTCAATAGCCGAAGTTTACTGGATCCCCGCTTTCGCAGGGATGACATCTGAGTTCGCGGCGGCTCAGCTTGATCTCATTATACCGTAACCGCCGCACCCTTCGTCATCCGGCGGCGGCGCCGACCTCGCGCGGCGGGTCGATCCGGCCGCGGAAATGTTCGGACACGTCGGTCCGAGCCGGCCGGAACGCCGCTTCGAGCACGGGAATCGCACGCTCCGGCCGCGCGTCGCCGCACATGAAGATGTCGAGCGCCGCATAGCCGCGTTCGGGCCAGGTGTGGATGCTGATATGGCTCTCCGCCAGCACGGCCACCCCCGAAATCCCGCCATTCGGCGTGAAATGGTGCAGGTGGATATGCAGAAGCGTCGCCTCCGCCGCGGTCACCGCGTCACGCATCGCCTGTTCGACGACCTGGAGATCGTCCAAGTCCTGGGCGCCCCAAAGATCGAGGATCAGGTGCGTGCCCGCGAAGGTGACGCCGTTCTTCGTGACGAAGTGGTCGGCCGAGGCGGAGCTGTCCGGCTCCGAGCGATCGGTGAAAAACTCGACTTCCGTTAGGGATTCGCTTGGAGCTAGCGCCAAGTCCATCGCCAATTGGAAGGTGGTGTGGCTCATGCCAAATCCCCCTTCTAACCAGTGGTGGCCCAGTGCGGCTGGGAAGTCGCGCACTATGCGGATTTCCCGGCCGATTGCAACGTGGAATACGCGGCTGGAACCAAGACTTTAGCGGGCCGCCGCATGCCCGCCACAGGTGAAGGGCCCTAAGTGAGCGGTCGGTGGCCGCTTTTCAACCGGCGTCGCCGTGTCGTGTGCGCCGAAGGGTCGCGCATCGCAATCGGAATTTTCGCGTCTGCGAATGTCCATGTAGGATCGCGCGCGATGGGGATGGGGTCCCCCGACAACCGCCCTGGCGTGGAATCGCGCCCGCAGGCCGACTCTGCGGCGGCGCGCGCCGCGCGCCGGGCTGATGACCCCTACCGGACGTCCGTCTCGGGCGGGGGTAGGGCATGCGCCGATTTCCCGCCAAACGCGATAAGGGGGAGCGCGCATGGGAAGCGGCATCGGCTATGTCCTGGTGTTCATCGGTGGCGGGGTGGGCGCCGCCCTGCGCCACGGCGTCAACATCCTGACGGCGCGCTGGTTCGGCTTCGGCTTCCCGTGGGGCACCTTCACGGTCAATGTCGTCGGCTCGACCGTCATGGGCCTGTTCGCCGCCTGGTTTGCGTTGCGCGGCGGCGGGTCACAGCATTGGCGGCTGTTCCTGACCACCGGCGTGCTCGGCGGCTTCACCACCTTCT
>JBDZUN010000381.1:0-1924 GCA_040255145.1 Hyphomicrobiales bacterium
ACCCCGCCAACGCCGCTGCGTCATCGTTGAATCGCGTGGCGAGCCGCGATCGGCCGTTGACCATCGGCAGCGCGCCGAAATTGAACGCATCGAGCGCGACGCGCGGCGCGTCCGCCTCGTCCTCCGGCAGGTCAAGCATGTAGGCGCGGTCGGCCGCCAGCGCCAGCTCGAACAACAGCCCGGCGAAGCACGATCCCAGCGCGATCACGGCATAGAGGCTGCGCGCCGACACGTCGAGCCGGGCGAAGGTCCGGCGCAGCAGGCCGCGCGTCTCGCGCACCAGCCAATGGTCCGCATGCGCGCGCATTATTTCGCCGACCCCGAGCACGGCGTCCGCGTCGCCTTCCGTCTTCAGCACGATCAGGCCGAGCGCCGGCTCGTTGAAGCGCAGCCGGAGCAGCGCGTCGTCCAGCTCCCGCGCCATGGCCAGCGGCCACCACGCATCGCCCTGCGCCACAATTCGGTCGGCCGCGTTCGGCCCGGCATCCGCCGGCGCGCGCACGGTCAGCACGGCATGCCGCGCGGCCCGGTCGAACGCGACCGTGACGTGGCGATAATGATAACCGGCCTCGTCGATCACGGGGGCGAGCGGGCGCAGTTCAATCCCCCGCTCCGGCCCCCGGCGCGGCGAGGCGGCGGCCAGCGCGGCGGCACGTTCCCGCACCAGGTCGGCGAAGCCGGCCGGCGGCGCACTGTGGTCGACCAGGCCCCAGGCCTTGGCGCGTTCGGCGCGCACGCCGTCGGCATTGGTGCAGAACAGGTCGGCAATGTCGCGGCGCACCTTGCGCTTGTCGACCAGCCGGGTCAGGCCGCCGGTGCCGGGCAGCACGCCGAGCAGCGGCACCTCCGGCAGGCTGACCACGGTCGAGCGGTCGTCGACCATCGCGATCTCGTCGCAGGCCAGCGCCAGTTCATAGCCGCCGCCGGCCGTGGTGCCGTTCAGCGCCGCCAGGAAGCGCAAGGACTCGTGGCGGCTCGAATCCTCCATGCCGTTGCGCGTCTCGTTGGTGAACTTGCAGAAATTGACCTTCCAGGCGTGCGACGACGCGCCCAGCATGTAGATGTTGGCGCCGGCGCAGAAGGTGCGCTCCTTGCCGCTTTCCAGCACCACGCAACCGACCCCCGGATGCTCGAAGCGGATGCGCTGCAACGCATCGTGCAGCTCGATATCGACGCCGAGGTCATAGGAATTGAGCTTGAGCCGATAGCCCGGCCGGATCCCGGCATCCTCGTCGACGTCGAGGGTGAGCGTCGCCACCTGCCCCTCGACGATGAGCCGCCAGTGGCGATAACCGGCCGGTTCCCGCGCGAAATCGACCGGCGCCGGGGTCGCCATCGCGTCCTGGTCCATCGCGTCCATGATCGTCACCGCCTTCCGCCGCCATGTGCATTATCATGCATATTTTTGTCCGATCAAGCGCGATGATGCATCCCGGCCGGCACGCGCACGGGCATCGGCACCGCGGCGGCCAGGCGGTCCAACGCCCCGTCCACCCCGACGCCTGCGGTGTCAACGGTCGCGTCGGCCATGGCGTAGAGCGGCGCGCGCGAGTCCAGGATGCGGCGCAGGTCGGCCATCGCCTCGCGGTTCTCGGCCATCGGCCGCATGTCGCCCTGCGCCACCACGCGGTCCATGTGGTCGCGCGGGTCGGCCTTCAGCCACACGGTGAAGCAGGCGCGGCGCAGCCGCTCGAACGTCGCCGGCTCGGCGACCAGCCCGCCACCGGTCGCCAGCACGAAGCGCGGATGGCGTTCGACCACCCCTTCCAGGCAGGTGCGCGCCAGCCGGCGGAAGCCCGGCTGGCCGTAGAGGTCGAACAGGACGCTGAGCGGCATGCCGCCCGTCGCCTCGATTCCGCGATCGTGCTCGACGAACGGCACGCCGAGACGTTCGGCCAGGTGTGCTCCCAGGGTGGACTTGCCC
>JBDZUN010000142.1:0-5917 GCA_040255145.1 Hyphomicrobiales bacterium
GTCCTCCGGCCGTGTTCAAGAGGCCTGGCGCGGGCGCGATCTGATCGCGAACATGGCCCGTGTCCAGGTCTCCGGCCCGCAGGGGCGGCCACTTATCCGGTCGTCCCGAACTCGGCACTGCCGGTGCGTGAGACCTCGTTTACGGCCAGGGGCACGACGGCGCTCATGCCACCGAGAAGCGACAGCAGGGCGGACGCCGCAACGACGCTCGCCCCGTGATTGAGTGCGAAAGCAGGCAGGTAAACGAGTGGGACGAAAAGTGCCGTCGTCGCGAACACCCACGAGACGTACAGCATGAGAAAGTCGAAGGAACACAAGACCCGCCGCAGCGAACGGCCGACGATCACCTGCGTCGCGGGTGGGGCGCCACCACGACGGCACAGAGCGTCAGCAGCAGGGCGGCACACAAACCGAGGATCGTGTCCGCCATGCGCCAGCCGTAATGTTCGATCAGCACGGTCGAGACGGGAGGCACCATCAGCATACCGCACCCGGTGCCCGCGGCGGCGATGCCCAGCGCGGTGTTACGCCGCTCGACGAACCACCCGCCGACGATCGCGAGCGTCGGGACGTAAGCGCACGCCGCGCCGACGCCCAGCCCGACACCGTATGTCAGATAGCCGACCCATATGTTCCCAATGAATGACGTCAGAACGAGGCTGGCGCCGATCACGATCGCACCGACGGCCACGACCACTTGCGGCCCAAGGCGGTCGCTCAAGTGGCCCGTGAGCGAGCCAAGGACGTAAAACACCGCCCCCGTAATCGAGAACAGTGCGGAAGTGGCGGTCCGATTTGCGCCGAATTCCGCGCCCATCGGTTCGAAGAACACGCCGAAGCTGTATACGATGCCAAACACGACGAAGCCGCCGATAAAGGCCGCCGCCACGATCAGCTAGGCGCGCAGTGTATTGGTCCCTTGGATTTCCGGGGACGGCTCGCCAGCAACTTCGGGCACTCATACCTCCGGCGCAGCGTCGACGTGTTAGCGAAGGATCGGCGTCGTTCGTGCGGATCGCGCGCCGCATTGCCATCCGTGTCGCGTCCGGTGGCCGTTCGCGGACGCGGCGATGCCGTGACAAAGGTGGCCAGGACGGCGGTCTCGGCATCCCGTTTCTTGTCGCGCAATTCCGCAGGAGCGTGCGCCGCAATGCGATTGCCGCCGCCGGCACGTGCTAGAATCCCCCACGGCAAGCGGTGGGGGCTGAGGCGGATGGCGCCTGAATTGGAACTCGGTCGTTATCGGCTGCTCGGGCGCAGCGGATTGCGGGTCTCGCCGCTCGCGCTCGGCACCCTCACCTTCGGCACGGAATGGGGCTTCGGCACCGACGAGGCGGAGGCCCGTCGCATTTTCGACACCTATGTCGAACACGGCGGCAATTTCATCGATACCGCCAACAATTATACCAACGGCAATGCCGAGACGTGGGTCGGCCGATTTGCCGCCAGCCGCCGGGATCGGCTGGTGCTCTCGACCAAATATTCGTTCCGCACGGCTCGCGATCCCAATTCGGGCGGCAATCATCGCAAGAGCATGGTTCGCGCCGTCGAGGCCAGCCTGCGCCGGATGGCGACGGATTACATCGATCTCTACTTCGTCCACGCCTGGGACGGCGTGACGCCCACCGACGAGGTGCTGCGCGGCCTGGACGATCTCGTGCGCAGCGGCAAGGTGCTCTATCTCGGTATCTCCGACACGCCGGCGTGGCAGATCGCCCGCATGCAGACGATGGCCGACCTGCGGGGCTGGACGCCCTTGGTGGGGCTGCAGGTCGAATACAGCCTCGTGGAGCGCACGGCGGAGCGCGAACTGCTTCCGATGGGCGCTGCGCTCGGCCTCGGCGTGATTCCGTGGGGCGTCCTGGCCGCCGGCGTCCTGTCGGGCAAGCGCCGCCGTAGCGAGGGCGATGCCGCCGGGCCGGATGGTGTGCTCAGCGAGGCGCGGCTGAACGGCACCGTCGCTTCCGGCGGCCCCAGCGAACGCAGCTACGCGATCGCGCAGGTCGTCCAGGCGATTGCCGCCGAGATTGGACGGACCCCGTCCGAAGTCGCGATCGCCTGGACGCTCGCCAACCCGCTCGTGACGTCGCCGCTCATCGGCGCGCGCACCCTCACGCAACTGGAAGCCAATCTGCGCGCGCTCACGATCGAACTGGACGCGGCGCATCTCGTGCGTCTGGAGGAGGTGAGCCGGATCGCGCCCGGCTTCCCGCACGAATTCCTCGCGACCGAGAAGGTGCGCACAAACCTCAGCGCCAATGTGCGGCGCTGAATCATCTCTGGAGAAGGCAGAATGCAAGAACGCACGGTCGGAAAATCGGGCCTGAAAGTATCGCTGGTGGGCCTGGGAACGAACAATTTCAGCGCCCTGACGGACCTTGAGGCGTCCCGCAAGGTCATGCACAAGGCGCTCGACCTCGGCATCACCCTGTTCGACACGGCCGACGTCTATGGCGGCGAATTCGGGGGATCGGAGCGCTATCTCGGTCAAATCCTCGGCGAGCGCCGCAAGGACGTCGTCCTTGCCACCAAGTTCGGCATGAAGGACCTGACGGCGGCGCCGGCGAGCAGCTCGCGCCGCTACATCATGTCCGCCGTGGAAGGCAGCCTCCGGCGCCTGGGAACCGACTGGATCGACCTTTACCAGCTCCACATTCCCGATGGCGTGACGCCCGTCGAGGAAACGCTTCGCGCCCTGGACGACCTGGTCCACCAGGGCAAGATTCGCTACGCCGGCAGCTCGAACTTCGCCGCCTGGCAAGCCGTGGAGGCGCATTGGACGGCCAGGCAGCTCGGCGTCAATCCCTTCATTTCCGCCCAGAACGAGTACAGCCTTCTGAGCCGCGGGGTCGAACAGGAGCTGATCCCCGCGCTCACCGCCTATGGCATCGGCCTGCTGCCGTATTTTCCGCTGGCCAGCGGGCTGCTGAGCGGCAAGTACCGGCGCGACGCGGCGCCCCCGCAAGGCACGCGGCTGGCGCAGTGGAAGGGCGTCGCCAACCAATACCTGACCGAAAGCAATTGGAACGTGATGGGCGCGCTGGCGGACCTGGCCGAAAAGCGAGGCCATGGACTACTGGATGTCGCCTTTGCCTGGCTGGCCGCGCAGGCTTCGGTTTCGAGCGTCATCGCCGGTGCGACGCGGCCGGAGCAGGTCGAACAGAATGTGAAGGCCGCCGAATGGGTGCTCGACCAGGAGACCCTGGCCGAGGTCGGCGGGGCCCTGGCTGCGGCGGGCTCCCTGCCCCAGTGAGAACCCGTTTGAGACTGGGCGGGGCGACGGCGTCGACGGTACGATTCCTGGCAAATCGCGATGTCTGTCCGACCGACCGGTGCGGCGCCAAAAAAGCAGGATTGGATAGAAGCCCGGTCGGCCGGGCTTCCTTTCAGGCGAACATGCCTTCCGCGATGTAGGAGCCTTCGGGCGGCGCCGGCGGCACGAAGAAGATCGCCGATCCGATGTGGGAGATATATTCGTTGAGGGCGTCGGCGGCGCCCAGCTTGCCCTGCAGCGTCTCGAAATGGGCCGGATCGTTCTGATAGCAGATGAACAGAAGGCCCGCGTCGAGGAGGCCGACCTGGTTGATCCCCTCCGTGTAGTTGTACGAGCGGCGCAGGATCCTGATCCCGTCGTTGTTTTCATGGGCCGCCAAGCGGATGTGCGCCGTCGCCGGGATCACGGGACTTCCATCCGCGTTCGTCTTTCCGAAATCGGGCGTGTCGAATTCGTGGAAGCCGGTCAACGGGGCGCCGGAGACCTTGTGGCGACCGAACACGTCGTTCTGGTTGCTGACCCGGTTGGTGTCCCAGTTCTCGACATGCATCCGGATCTTGCGCACGACCTGATAGCTGCCATGGCGCTGCCAGTCGGGTCCGTTCCTGACCCAGACGAATGATTCGAAATCGGGCTTTTCCTTGATATTGCGGGTGCCGTCCCGGAAGCCGAGGAGGTTGCGCGGTGTGATCTGGCCTTTGCCGGCGGAGGCGCGGCCGAACCCCATGACGGTCCAGCGCGTGGCGGCGGCACCCGTTTCCTTGGCGATGCGGGCGAGGTCCCGGATGGCGTGGTAGGCGACCTGGGGATCGTCGGCGCAGGCTTGCAGGGAAAGGTCGCCGCCGGTGAATTCGGGCTTCATCGCATCGCTGGGCAATTGCCTGAGCTCGCGCAGCAAGGCGGGCTTCTGGTGGGCGAGGCCATAGGTCTCGCCGAACACCTTGGGCCCCAGCCCAACGGTGACCGTCAGGGCCGCCGGGCCGAGATTCAATGCCTCTCCGGTATCGAAGCCGATCGCGCTGGGGCGGACCGGTTCGACCTGACCGATGGTTTTCCCTTTCACCAGCTGGGCGATCGCCCCTGACCAGCGCGCCAGCAGAACCTGCAGATCCCGGCGGAGCGGAGAGGTGAGATCAAACGTGATGTAGAAGATATAGCGCTGCGGCGGCGTGCGGATGCCGGCTTGTTCGGCGGCTCCGTAGAAGGCGTATTCCCGGGTCAGGTCGACCACGTCTTCCGCTTGGGCCGGGGCGGCCTGGGCAGCCGTTCGGGGAACGGCCGCACCGAGCGTGCCCGCGGCCGCTCCAAGGAGCAGGCCGCGGCGGGAGAAGCGAAGGTCCGGAGGACGTCGTCCGGAACCTTGGTGATCGTCGGTTGGCATCGCTGTCGATCGTCAGTGGGCGGTCGCTACTTTCGCGGCGATCTGGGAGAGCGGTTCCTGAAGCGCCTGGATGCTCTTGCTGAGATTGGCGCCGTCGGAAGCTTTCAACTCGGCAGTGTACAGCTTGTAGCCGCCGGGAACGCTCGCGTCGCGATAGCTGTCGAGCATTTTGTTCACCTTGGCGAACTGGAACTGCACGCGCTTCGTGAGGTCGGGATCGATCTTGTCCATGCCGGGCTCGAGGAAGGCAAATGCCTGCTGGGCGCCTTCGACGTTACCCGCGAAGTCGATAAGGTCGTAGTGGCTGAACGCCTCTTCCTCGCCGGTGATCTTGGTCGACTGCACTTCCTCGAGGAGGTCGGCGGCGCCGTTGGCGAGATCCTCGGGCTTGTAGTCGAGGGTCTTCACCCGCTGGTCGAGATGGGCGACGTTCTGCTGAAGCTCGGCCGCGAGCTTTTTGGTCTCGTCGGTGATCTTGCCGTTCTTGAACAGGTCGCGCTCGATGGCGTGGAAGCCGTGCCAGCCGACCTTCGGGTCGAGGTTGGATGCGCGCATGTCGATCAGATAATCGAGATTGCCGGCGTTGTCGGTGGCTTTGAAGCCCGGCAGGACGAACCCTTCCACGTCGGATTCGATGCGTTCGTAGAACACGCGGGCCAGCGGATACTCGGCCTTGGCCTTGGCCAGATCGCCCGCGTCGATATCCGCCTTCAGCAGGTTTACCGCCGTGACCATCCCGTCGACGACGCCGTCTACATAGTTCGCATAACCCTTGGTGCCGTCGGCCAGGATCGCGGCCGTGCCGCCCGTCGGCAGCGCCGCCGCCTTACCGGTTACCGTAAAATCCTGCATCTCCTGTTTGGCGCCAGGGCAGTAGATCTGATACGCGCCGCCGCCGAGGGTGACGGTGAAGCTCACGGTCGGCAGGCCGGGGGCGAGGTTCTCCTTCTCGCCGAGGATGCGATTGTTGCTCTGCAGCTCGATCTCGGTGATTGCGGGGGCCGTCTTGTTGGTCACGGCAAAGGTGATCGGTCCGGCTTTGGCCATCTTGTGATCGAGGGAGCAGGTGCCGCCCTGGTCTCCGGTCAGCACGATATTGACCTGGGAAACGCCGTTCTTCACCGGCGCGGGCGAGCTGTCTTGCGCATGGGCACCCGGGCTGAATGCGAGAAGCGACACCAGCCCGGTCGCGCCAAGGAAGGCTCGGTTCGGGTTAGCGTGTGGCATGCGTCGCTCCTTGGGGTGGTTCGCCGGAATGGCGA
>JBDZUN010000142.1:5927-9042 GCA_040255145.1 Hyphomicrobiales bacterium
GCATCGAGTGCGCTCGGCTCATGGCACGGACGGTCCGGGGCGCGGCGCAGCCGGATCAGCGTGCGGCCGGCAAACGCGGTCAGGAAAAGAGCGACGATCGCGAGCGCGATCGGCAATTCGATGGCCCAGAACCGGCGTTCGACCCGAGCGGCCGCCAAAGCGCTCAATGCGGCGACGGCGCGGTCGCGATATGCGGCCGACACCTGCCAATTACCAGTGGGCGCCTGGGCGTCGGCTCCATCGACGGAAAGCGTCCGCGGTGTCCGCAGGCCGCCGCCGGAAAGGGCGACGACTGTGGTGCTTCGCTCGGCCGCGTCCAGCAGCGCGCCATCGGCGGCCCAGACATGGGTGGAGCGGGTCGTCGACCAATCGGCGGTGAAGGGCCCGGGATGCCGTGCGGGGCTGAGGCCCACCGGAATCCGCCCGCCGGCAAGGGCGACGACCTGGTCGAGCGTAAGCGTGGCGGGGGCATCGGCGGGGGCGGCCTTGTGGGTGATCCCCCACAGGGACGTTTCGACGCCGTCGTGCTCACCGTGCCGGCTCGATTCTTCCGGAAGCCGCAAGGATCCCGCTTCCGTGCCCTTGAGGGAGACCTGGAGAATCGGTGGCACGTTGTCGGACGCGGCGCTCAATCGCGCGGACCCGACCGTCTGGCCGGAACCGTCCGCACGGATGAGCGGCGCCTGCGCAGGAAGCTGCAGCCGGGGACTGGGATATAGGGTGGCCAAGCCGAGCGCGACGACCGCAAGCGCGGCGCCGATCGCGAGACGGAGCCGCGCCGCCGGGCGTGGCCCGATCCGCCGCGACGGCGGCCACAAGACGTACAGCGCGACGGGGATGAGATAGGCGAGCCAGCCGATCACCTCGACCCGGCGCGGGTCGGCGGGGACGCCGAGCACCCCGGTGATCAGCGCGGACTGGACGGTGCCGGGGGCGACAAGCCAGGACAGGTTCACCGTCGGCTGCTGTCCGGCGTTCAGCCAGCCGGCTTCGTGGGCGGCGCGCAGCGACGTGATGACGAGGCCCGCGGCGACCAGGATGAGGAATGCGCCCGTGAAGCGGAAAAATCGCGACAGGTTGATCCGGACCCCGCCGGCATAGATGCCCCAGCCGACGGCGACGGCTATCAGCAGCCCGATGAATGCGCCGGCGGCGGCCAACAATGCCGACTGCGCCGCGGAGAACGTCGCCAGCAGGAACACGCTGGTCTCGAAGCCTTCCCTCAAGACCGCGAGGAATGCCATGCCCGCCAGGGCATAGGCGCTGCCCCTGCCCAGCGCTTCCGCCGCCTCGGCTTCAAGACCCTTCTTCAGGCCGGCGGCATGCGTGTTCATCCACATGATCATGCCGGTGACGAAGAAGATCGCGATGCAGCCGATGATCGATTCCATGCCCTCTTGGCGGGCTTGCGGCAGCGCCTGCTCAACCAGGTCCAGGCCGACGCCGACCGCGACCGACAACGCGACCGCGAGCGCCACGCCCAGCCACATTGCCAGAAGGCTCTTCCCGTTCTTGCGCAGGAATGCTGCGATGATGCCGACGATCAGCGCCGCTTCTAGCCCCTCGCGCAGCCCGATCACAAGCGTTGCTAGCATGCCGATGTCCCAGCGCTTACGAAGGCGCCCATTATTATACGAATGAAAATCATTAGCATATCCTGCCTGGCCGCCCCGAAAGATATCGGCCAGTCACGCACCTATTCGTTTCATTCGGCGGAAAAAGCCAGCGTTGTCAGGGACATCCCTATGGTCTGCCGGACGACCGCGTCTGGCGCTCCGCGCCGACTGCGACCAAAAACCGCATCCGATGTTCGACGCTTCCGACCTCCACCACGCGTATCCGATGCGCGCTCCGGCAGGGCCGCTCGGGAAAGCACGCGCCGCGGCCCTATTGCGGCACGAAGGCCTTTGCATACAAAGGGAGCAGTCCGAACATTGCGGGGAAATGATAAGAGCGAGGTTCGGCCAGGGGGCCCGCGGTTCCCAATTGCCCCGTTCGGCCGGTCCGCACTCACCGCGATCGTGCGTTTTCGATCGACGCAAGGATGCTGTTGCCAGTGACCTGCAAATCGAATTAAGCGAATTTAATCAATCGCCAATCCGACGCGAGGTCGCGCGCCATAGGATCGCGTGGTCGCGGCGCGATGGGCCGCCCTACCCGATCACGCCAACCTGTCTCTTGGGAGATCGAGCATCCGCCGCACGCGTATCGTCCTGTTCGGAGTGGGCTTGGTCTTGCTGGTCGTCTTCGGGTGGCGCCTGCTGCCCGGCCGCAGCCGGCCTGCGGCCTCTTCCATCGCCCTCGCCCAAGCCGTTCATGCCGTCGCCGTCGAAACCGCGCCGGTGACGCGGGCGGACGTGCCGATCTATGCAGAAGGCCTCGGTACGGTGCGCGCCTTCTACACGGTGACGGTGACCGCCCGCGTCGACGGCGCGCTGGACAAGGTCGATTTCACGGAAGGCCAGATTGTGCGCAAGGGCGACGTGCTCGCCCAGATCGACCCGCGGCCCTATCGCGCCGCGCTCGAACAAGCGGTCGCGACCAAGGCCAAGGATGCCGCGCAGCTCGCCAATGCGCGGCGCGACCTCACCCGATATGCCGCGCTGGCCGCCAGGGGCTTTGCCACCCGACAGGCGCTGGATACCCAGCGGGCGCTGGTCGACCAGCTCAGCGCACAGTCGCAGGCGGACCAGGCCAATATCGACGCGGCGCGGGTCCAGCTCGATTACACCACCATCCGCTCGCCCATCTCCGGACGCACCGGCATCCGGCTGATCGATCCGGGGAACAACGTGCGCGCCAGCGATACCGGCGGTCTGGTGGTGGTAACCCAATTCCAGCCGATCTCGGTGATCTTCACCCTGCCCGAGGACGACCTGCCGGAAGTCAATCGGGCGATGCAGGCGGGACCGGTCGCCGTTGCGGCCGTAACGCGCGACGCGCATGCGCCGCTCGATCGCGGCAGGCTGAGCCTGATCGACAATCAGATCGACCAGGCCACCGGCACGGTCCGCCTCAAGGCGACTTTCCCCAACCCGCACAACGCGCTGTGGCCCGGCCAGTTCGTCGAGGCCCGCGTGCTGCTGCGCGTCGACCGGAATGCGTTGACCGTACC
>JBDZUN010000143.1:0-8931 GCA_040255145.1 Hyphomicrobiales bacterium
GCGTGCGCGCCAACGCGATCTCGGCCGGGCCGATGCGCACCCTGGCCGGCTCGGCGATCGGCGACGCGCGGCTGGTCTACAAGTGGAACCAGAAGCATTCGGCGATGCGTAAGACCGTCGATCTCGACGATATCGGCGGCACCGCGCTCTATCTGCTGTCGGACCTTTCGCGCGGGACGACCGGCGAGGTCATGCACGTCGATTGCGGCTTCTCGATCGTCGGCATGCCGCGCGGCGAGGCGCTGCGCGCGCTTGATCCCGACCGGGCGGCCGACAAGCCCGGAGAGGGGCAGTAGGCGCCGCTTAGTGTGGGCGCAGTGCCTTTCCGTTAAGCGCCGCGCGCGGAGGCGTGCACCGCCGCCTCGGTGGGTGTGACGATCGGCATGCCCTGGCGGATTTCCGTGACCTCGACCGCGGCGCCCGGCAACGGCACCGAATCGGCCTGGGCCGGCCGCGCCGACCAGCTGGTATCGCCGATGCGCACGCGCAGGTTGCCGGCGGCGTCGGCCGTCAGCACCACGCCGCGTTCGCCGATCAGGGTCAGCAGCCGATCGTTCAGCATTTCGGGCCCCGCCGTGTCGGCCTCGGTACGGCGCCGGCGGAACACCCCGAACCACAGCACCACCCCGGCCAGGGCCAGCAGCGCAAACGCCAGCACCTGGAACACGAAGGCAAGGTCGGGCGCGGCGAACAGGACCAGCCCCACCGCCAGCGCGGCAAGCGCGAACCACAGCGCCAGGGTGGCTGGCGTCAGCGCCTCGATCACGCCCAGAACAGCGGCAAAGGCGAGCCAATGCCACGCGGTCGGCGCCGTGTTCCAGATCAGGTCGTAGAGTCGGTCCACGGCACGCTCCCCGTCGCGGGCGGCGGCGGTGGCGGGACGCGGCGCCCGCCACCGGTCGCACCTGATCCCGGTCCGCCCGATCCCGGCTCGCCCTGGGGCCCGAACGATCCGCGTGCGATCTCGGCGATGCCGGCGAGCGAGCCCAGGGTCGCCGCCGCCTCGATCGGCAGGATGAGCGTCTTCTGGTTGCGGCTGTCGGCAAATTTGGCCATCGCCTCGATATAGCGCGTGGCGACGAAGTAATTGATCGCCTGAAGGTCGCCCTCGCGGATGGCCTTCGACACGACCTCGGTGGCCTTGGCTTCCGCCCCGGCCAGGCGTTCGCGCGCCTCGGCCTGGAGCTTGGCGGCCTCTAGCCCGCCCTGCGCCTCCAGGATCTGCGCCTCGCGCTTGCCCTCGGCCTCGGTCACCACCGCGCGCTTCTCGCGCACCGCCTTCATCTGGCGCGCCATCGATTGCACCAGATCGGCCGGCGGCTGCAGTTCCTTGATCTCGATGCGCGTGACCTTGATGCCCCACGGCGCGGTCGCGTCGTCCACGATGTGCAGCAAGCGGTCGTTGATCCCGTCGCGGTTGGACAACACGTCGTCCAGGTCCATGGAGCCGATCACGCTGCGGATATTGGTCATCGAAAGGTTGATGATGGCGCGTTCCAGGTCGTTGACCTGATAGGCGGCGCGCGCGGCGTCGACGATCTGGTAGAACACCACCGCGTCGGCGGTGACGGACGCGTTGTCGCGTGTAATGACCTCTTGCCCCGGCACTTCGAGCACGGTTTCACGCAGGCTCAGCTTGGCGCCGATGCGGTCGACCAATGGCACGATCAGCGACAGGCCCGGCTTCAGCGTGTTGGTGAAGCGGCCGAATCGCTCGACCGTCCACTCCTCGCTCTGCGGTACGCTTTTCACACCCAGCAGGACGAGCGCGACGATCAGCGCGAGCACGGCGAGGACGAAGATGGCGAATGGGCTCATGGCGACTCCTGTCTGACGCCCGGCGATCATGCCATGGAACGGTTCGAAGGTTTCGGTTTCGTTGACGGGTGCCGCCGCCGCCCTCATCCTGCCTGCACGACGGACAACAATTCCCAAGGGAGGATGCGGTGACGACGGTGCAGGTGAAGGAGAAGGTCGGCGCTTCAGCCGACAAGGTGTTCAAGGACATCAGCGATTTCGGCGGGGTCAACCGCCTCGACGTGGTCGAGACCTGCGACGTGCAGGGCAGCGGCGTCGGCGCGGTGCGCACGATCAACCTGAAGGGCGGCATGGGCCGCGTGGTCGAACGGCTCGAAACCTACGATCCGGCGGCGCGCAGCTTCTCGTACCGCATCACCAACGACGACTGCCCGCTGCCGATGAAGAACTACGTGGCGACGGTCAAGGTGCTGGAGGAAGGGCCGGACGCCGCCACGGTCGAATGGACCGGCAAGTTCGATCCGGTCGGGCCGGAGGCCGATGCGAAGGCGGTGGTCGAGGGCATCTATAAAGGCGGCATCGCGGTCACGCGCACCGCCGTCGGCGGTTGAGGGCGCGGCGATGGCATCGGCAAGCATCAACGAGACGATCGACGCCTCGGTCGAGCGGGTCTGGGCGGTGATGAGCGATTTCGGCGGCGTGGTCGGCGACCTGATCGAGCGCTGCGATATCGAGGGCGAAGGCGTCGGCGCCGTCCGCACCCTGACGCTCCGTGGCAGCGGCGCCATCATCAAGGAGCGGCTGGACGCGCGCGACGCCGCGGCGCACACCTACTCCTACGCCATCGTCAACGATGGCGAATGCCCGCTGCCGGTCCGCAACTACAGCGCTACCGTGCGGCTCAGCGATGCCGGTGGCGGTAAGACACGGGTCGACTGGTCGGGCAAGTTCGAGCCGTCGGGCAAGCCCGAGGCCGAGGTCGTCGCCATGGTCGAAGGCATCTACAAAGGCGGGGTGCAGCGCACGCGCAAGAAGCTCGGCCTAGCCTGAGGCCCGGACCTGCCTCATTATTGCGAGGCCCGTAGCGGCGAAGCAATCCAGGCTGAGATGCCGCAAGGTGGATTGCTTCGCCTTCGGCTCGCAATGACGGCGAAGGGGCCCGCGCTATTCCGCCTTCACGAACTCGGCTTCGATGTCCAGGGTCACGGTGTCGCCGAGCAGGGGCAGATAGGCGTCGATGCCGAAATCGGATCGCTTGATGGTCGCCTGGGCGTCGAAGCCCATGCGGTATTTCTTGTCCATCGGGAACAGACCGGCCTGATGGAAGGTCGCCTGCAGCGTTACCGGCTTGGTGACGCCGTGCAGGGTCAGGTCGCCGGTGATCGTGCCGGTATCCTTGCCGGTGACGGCGACCTTGGTCGCCTTAAAGGTCGCGGTCGGGAACTTGGCGACGTCGAAGAACTCCGGCGACTGCAGATGCTTGTCGAGTTCCGGATTCAGCGTACCGACGCTGTCCATCGCGACCGTGACCGTCAGGGTGCTCTTTTCCGGGGCCTTGGGATCGGCGGTGAGCTTCGCCTCGACGCCGGTGAACTGCCCGCGATAGGTCGAGAAGCCGAGATGGCTGATCGACCAGGTGATCTTGCCATGGTCGGGGTCGAGCACATAGGCGCCGGCCTTCACCAGCGCCGGGTCGGTGACGAAGCCGGTATCGGCGCGCCCCGGCGCGGCGGCCAGGACGGCCGCCACCAGGATCAGCCCCAGGATACAGATATGTTGCCGCGGATTCATGACGTCCCCCAATCCGTTTCGCCGCCTCACGCCGCGGCCACGCCCTCGATGCTGTCGCGCGCGAAGCGGGTCGCGCCGGCATAGTCCGCCTTGCCGTTGGCGGCACGCAGCGGCACTCCCGCCGGCAGGACGCGTTTCGGTGTCTTATAGCCGGCCAGGCGCTCGCGCACATGGCGGCGCAGCGCGTCCTCGTCGAACCGCGCGCCTTCGCGCAGCACCACGATTCCCGTGACCGCCTGGCCCCACTTCTCGTCCGGCACGCCCACGACCAGCGCGTCCTCGACGTCGGGGTGCAGCTTCAGCGCCTCCTCGACCTCCTCGGGATAGACCTTCTCGCCGGCGGTGTTAATGCACACGCTGCCGCGGCCGAGCAGGGTGAGGGTGCCGTCCGCCTCGACCACGCACCAGTCGCCGGGCAGCGAATAGCGCTTGCCGTGGAAGGTGCGGAACGTGGCGGCCGTCTTTTCCGGGTCCTTGTAGTAGCCGAGCGGGATCGGCTCCGGCCGGGCGATCATGCCCGGCACGCCGCTGCCGGGTTGCACCTCCTCGCCGGCCTCGGTCAGCACCTTGACCCCGGAATTGGCGAGGCTGAATTTCGCCGTGCGCGAGACGCCGTCCTTGGTGGTGATCGACAGGCCGAGGCCGACCGCCTCGGACGAACCCCACGCGTCGATCAGGATCAGGTGCGGGGCATGGTGCAGCAGCGCGTCCTTCACCTCCCGCGACCACATCACGCCGGACGAGATGATGGAGTTGAGCGCGCCCAGGTCGTAGTGGCCCGGCGCCTCATCGAGGGCGCGCAGCATCGGCTTGGCGAAGGCGTCGCCGACGATCGCGATCTGGTAGACCTTGTCGCGCGCGACCGTCTCCCACAATTCGTCGGCCGCGAAGGCCGGCCGGGTCAGGGTGACGACCGAGCCGCCCCACATCAGTGCGTTGAGCGCGGTCAGCAAGCCGGTGCCGTGCATCAGCGGACAGGCGGGCAACAGGCGCGGGCCGCCGCCCGCCACCTTGACCAGCGCCACGTGCTCGGCGGTGTTGGTCGGCACGGCCGGCAATTGGCCCGCCGCGCCGTTCAACATGACCTGCCACAGGTCATCGACGCGCCAGACCACGCCCTTGGGCATGCCCGTGGTGCCGCCGGTATAGATGAAGAACTGGTCGTCGGGTGAGCGCGCGATATCGAGCGGCGCGTCGTCGCCCGATCCGGCCAGGGCTTCGTAGTGTTCGGCGAACGGGTTGGCCGGTTGCTCGCCCAGCTCGATCCAATCCATCACCTTGCCGAGGCGTGGCTTCAGCTTCGCCACGCCCGGTGCGAATTCGGCGTCGTAGAACACGAACCGCGCATCCGAATTGTCGAAGATGTAGTGCAGCTCGTCTTCGAGGTAGCGGTAATTGACGTTGACGTGGACGAGGCGCGCTTTCAGCGCGGCCGCGGTGATCTCCAGGTATCCCGGGCCGTTGCGCATGTAGAGCGCGACCTTGTCGCCCGGCTGGCCGCCGCGTTCGATCATGGCGCGCGCCAGGCGGTTGGCGCGCGAATCGAACTCCGCCCAGGAAACCCTGCGGTCGCCGTGGATCAGCGCCGGCGCATCACGGTCTACGGCCCGCGCCACGCCGTCCAGCAGGTCTCCATGGTGCCAAGGCATTCCTGCGCTCTCCCGATCTTGTGATTGAGCGCATCATAGCCCGGAACGCCCGGAAGATCGCCAATTGTGGGATCTCGGCGTGCCGCCCCGCAACCGGCCGGTATTCTCAGTATGGGATCGGTGCCATGGTGGCCGTTCCGGGGGGCGGCGCGCCCGTGGTCTGGCGGGCATGCTCAGGGCTCGGCCTGGCCGCCGCCGGGGTGGCCTGCGGCGCGGCCTGCCCGGACAGCTGCAGCGACAGCGCGTAGTTGCTGCGCAGGCTGGGATCGTCCGGATATTGGGCCAGGGCGCGCCGGTAAATTTCCTGCGCGGCGTTGTGGTCGCCCATCGTGTCGTTAACCACCGCCAGGCCGTTCAGCGCGCTCCGGTTATCAGTCGCCGACGCCAGCGCCCGCTCGAAATAGCCCTTGGCCTCGGCCGGACGGCTGAGCGCGATCAGCGCCTTGCCCATGCCGACATTGGCCCCGACCATGGCCGGCTTGTCGTGCAGCGCGCCGGCATAGGCTTGCGTCGCTTCATCCAGGGCGTTCTGGGCATAGAGCGCGTCGCCGAGTCCGCTCAGCACTTCGGGGCTCGCATCGGACCTCCCGGCAAGCTGGCGATAGATCCTGGCGGCGGCGGCAAAATCGCCGCCGGCGGCCGCGGCGCGCGCAATCTTCAGTGCGGTTTCCGGCTTCTCCGCGGCCAGGGAATTCTTCGGCGGCGCGGGATAGTGCGGCAGCGGCATGTCGGCGGACGGCGGCGCAGGCGTCGGTGCAGCCATCGGCGTCGGGGTCGGTTCGGCGATCGGTTGCGTGGCAGGCGCGACCGGCGCGGCGGTCGGCGCGGGCGATTCGGTCATGGCCATGGGTCCCGGCGCGGCCGGCGTCACCGTGGTGGACCAGTCCGCCGTCGCCGCGGTGGTCGATTGGGCCTGCTGCTGCGGGGTTGGCGGAAGCGAAGGAATCGGGGCCGCCGCCGCGGCCTGCGGCGGCTGCGCCATTACGGTTACGGCCGGGCTTTCCATCGGCGACGGTGATGGCGGCGCCTCGGGCCTCCGCGGTTCGGATTCACCCTTCGGCGTCGCGGCCGGCGTCACCGCTGCCGTCGTGATCGGCTCGGCCGGCGCGAGGGCAGCGGCCGGGGCGGCCGGCGTCGGCGTTGCCGGTTCCATGGGCACGCCGCTGCCGGCTGCTGCTGCTGCTGCGATCGTCGAGCCGATGTCCAGATCCGCTGCCTGGGCGGGGCCGGCCCAGCCGGCGAACGCCATGCTCCCCGTCAAGGCGACCGCGGCGACCTGTAGTCCCTTCCGTGACAGCGGCATGGTGGATACCCCTCAGCCCGTTCTAGGCGTTTACGCATTTCTAATGCTTCATCGAGCAATATCGGAAAAGGGTGAATGAGATTTTAACCCGTTCCCCACCACCCGAAACCGAATGCCCGATCAGCCATGATGAGACGGTTCGCCCGCGATCAGCGCGGCGCTGCGACAGTGGAATTCGCGCTGATCGGCCTCGTGCTGTTCGCGCTGCTCGCGGGCGTGATCGAGGTCGCCCTGATCATGTTCGCGCAGAGCTCGCTGGAAAACGCCGCGCGCGTCGCTTCCCGCTACGGCATCACCGGGCAGACCGGGCCGAGCGGCGACCGCGCGGCGGAATTGCTGGAGAAAGCGCGCGAGCAACTGCCCGGCATCATCGACCCGAACAAGGTGACGATGACCATGCTGCAATACAGCGACTTCAGCAAGATCGGTCAGCCAGAGCCGTTCACGGACAATTGCCAGCCCGACAGCACCACGTGCAACGGCAAATACGATCCGGGCGAATCCTATACGGACGTCAACGGCAACGGCCAGTGGGACGCGGACCAGGGCATAACGGGCCCCGGCCCCAACGGGGCGCTGGTGGTCTACGAGCTGACCTATAAATGGAACCCCGTCTTCAGCATCACGAAGCTGTTCCATCTGACGCCGATCGACCTGTCGGCGCGGATCATCGTCCGCAACGAACCGTGAGGCGCGGGATGCGAGGGGTGCGGTTCGGCGATCTGGGCGGGTGCGTGCGGCGCTTCTTCCGCCGCGCCGAGGGCATCACGGCGATCGAATTCGCGCTGGTTGCGCCCGTCCTGATCCTGCTGCTGCTCGGCGCATTCGAGCTCAGCCGCTTCGTCTGGCTGGAGGTCAAGATCGATCGCACGGCGGTGAGCCTGGGCGACCTGCTCTCGCGCCAGGACAGCGTCGGCGAGGCTTCGGTCAGCAGCCTGTTCGACGCCGCCGGACTGCTGTTGAAGCCGTTTCCGACCGGCGGCCTCAGCAAGGTCATCTTCACGTCGCTCTCGCCGACCTCGGCCACCGACTTCACGCCGGTCATCAATTGGCAACGGTCGGGCGGCGGGACCCTGGGTGAGACGTCTCGCGTTGCGCCGTGCGGCGCCGGGCAGACGGCGACGCTGCCGGCGGGCACGCTCGGACAGAATGTCCCTGTCGTGATCGTGACCGAGGTCTTCTATTCCTTCACGCCGGTGACCGGCCAGGGGGTCATGAAGCCGACCGTCATCTACCGCAGCTCGTTCTTCTCGCCGCGCATCGCATCGCTCGTCACGATCAGCGGCTCGCCCGGATGGGACGGCACCAACGGCACCAAGTGCAACTAGGGCGCGTCGGCGTCCGCGCCGTCACCGCCGCGGCGGTGGGCTCGCCGCTGATGGAAATCCGGCGCGCGTGTCCATAGACACGCAGCGGCGTGGGCACAGTGCGAACCTTACTTCGAGGCCCGGCCCCGAACCGGCGCTGAGCCGCCGCTCCAGATCGGTCACCATCTCGCCCAGGCGGGCGGGGCCGTCGGCCGCGCCCGTCGGCCGCGCCCGTCGGTCGTGCCTCCGGGGGCAAAGGCCGCGTTTCGCCGCAGCCCTCGCTCTCCGGCATTCGGTTCGGTCTATTCGGCGGCCTTCGCCTGTTCGATGTCGGGCTTCGCAACCAGCGCGCCCTCCTGCTCGAGCTTGCGCACCTCCGCCTCGCTCGCGCCGGCATATTTGGTGAACACCTCGACATTGTGCTCGCCCATATAGGCCGCCTGCAGCGGGATGTTGCGCGGCGCCTCCGAGAAGCGCAGCGGCATGCCCGGCACCTGATAGGAGCCGAAGACCGGGTCGTCGATGGTGCGGATCGTCTCCCGCTCGATCAGGTGCGGATGCTTGACCGCCTGCTCGATCGACAGGATCGGCGCAACCGGAACGTGATGGTTCGAGCCCCAATCCTCGGCCGCCTCCACCGCGGATGGATATTTGGCCAGGGCTTCCTCGATCATGGCGCTGATCACGTCGCGATTCTCGACGCGTTTGGCATTGTCGGTGAAGCGCGGGTCGTCGACCAACTCGGGCTTGCCGAGGGCCCGGCAGAAATTCGCCCATTGATTCTGCAGGACCGCGATCAGGACATAGCCTTCACGGCACTTGAACACGCCGAGCGGCGATACCGCATAGTGGTGCAGGCCGGAGCGGGTCGGCTTGATCTCGCCGCCCGAGGCGGTGTGCACCTGGATGTTGACCTCGTGGCAGTGGAAGTAGGAATCGAGCAGCGACGCCTCGACATACTGACCCTTGCCGGTCTTCTCCCGGTAGAAAAGCGCCCCGTTGATCGCCGCCAGGAGGTGGGTGCCGGTCATCACGTCGCCGATGCCGAGCGTGTAGAAGTAAGGCGGTCCGTCCGGCTCGCCGATCATGCTGAGCACGCCGGCATAGGACGCGCCGATATAGT
>JBDZUN010000382.1:0-1899 GCA_040255145.1 Hyphomicrobiales bacterium
CATGGATCTGTTGCAGATGTTGGCCGAACCGACCCGCAGCAGGCGGTCATCGACCGCAGCTTCCCGATCTCGGTCTTCGACATGGTGTCGGCCGGCCTGTGGCGCAGCGTCGGCGCCGGCCGGGCGTTCGGCGCCCGCCGCCGCCGCGCGATCGAGGCGGCGCTCGCCACCGTCGGCCTGGACGGGCTCGGCCATCGCCGGATCGGCGCCCTGTCCGGCGGCCAGTTCCAGCGCGCGCTGTTCGCGCGCCTCTTGCTCCAGGACGCGTCGCTGGTCCTGCTCGACGAACCGTTCGCCGCGATCGACCACCACACCGTCGGCGATCTCGTCGGACTGATCCGGGCCTGGCACGCCGAGGGCCGCACCATCCTGGCGGCGCTGCACGACCTGGAGCAGGTGCGCACGACGTTCCCGGAGACGTTGCTGCTGGCCGGCGGGCCGATCGCCTGGGGGCCGACCGCCGGGGTGCTGACCGAGGCCAACCTGGTCGCGGCGCAGAGCGTCGGCTGCCGCCACCATGGCGGCGGACTGCGATGACCCTCGGCCTGCTGCAGCCGTTCGCCGACTACACCTTCATGCAGCGCGCGCTGGTCGGCTGCATCGCGCTGTCGCTCGGCGCGCCGCCGGTCGGCGTGTTCCTGGTGCTGCGCCGGCTCAGCCTGACCGCGGACGCCATGCAGCACGCGATCCTGCCCGGCGTCGCAATCGGCTATCTGCTCGCCGGCCTGTCGCTGTCCGCGATGACCCTGGGCGGCGCGGTCGCCGGGCTGGTCGTGGCCGTGGCCGCCGGCCTGGTGACGCGCGGCACGGCGCTGCGCGAGGATGCCAGCCTCGCGGCCTTCTACCTGATGTCTTTGGCGCTCGGTGTACTGATCGTCTCGCTGCGCGGCAGCGGCGTCGACCTCCTGCACATCCTGTTCGGCTCGATCCTGGCGCTCGACGACGACGCGCTGGTGCTGATCGGTGCGATCACGACCCTGTCGCTGATCGTGCTGGCGCTGATCTATCGGCCGCTGGTGCTGGAATGCCTCGACCCGGGCTTCCTGCGATCGGTCAGCCGGGCGAGCGGCGTGACCCACTTCGCGTTCCTGGCCCTGCTGGTGCTGAACCTGGTCGGCGGCTTCAACGCCCTCGGCACGCTGCTGGCGGTGGGCCTGATGCTGCTGCCGGCGATCGCGGCGCGGTTCTGGTGCACCGACATCGCCGGCCTCCTGATCGTGTCGAGCGGCCTCGCCATGCTGTCGAGCGGCGTCGGCCTCCTGCTGTCGTTCCACGCCGACCTGCCGACGGGCCCGGCGATCATCCTGGTCTGCGGCGCGGTCTACATCCTGTCGCTGCTGTTCGGCCGGCGCGGCGGGTTGGTGGTCCGCAACCTGCGGTAGTATTCCGGGGCGGAACGCGCCCGCCGCGCGTCGTCGTCCCGGCAACCGCCGAGTCATCGTCACGGCACCGCCATGAAACCATCGTGTCACGGTTGACGTCACCCTCTATTGCAATGTTATATTATTTCATAACAGCGGATTGGAGGCGGGCGATGCGTGTGGGCGCGCGGGTGGTTCTGTTCAGCTTGATATTGCTCGGCTTCTTCGGCGGCGCGGCCTATTCGGCGCCCCCGGTCCGGGTCGTCACGTCGTTCAGCGTGCTGGCCGACCTGGTCCGCCAGGTCGGCGGCGACCGCGTGCGGGTCGACGCCCTGGTCGGGCCGAACGGCGACGCCCATACCTTCTCGCCGGCGCCGGCGGACGCGCGCCGGGTGGCCCAGGCCGACCTGATCGTCGTCAACGGATTGGGGCTCGAAGGCTGGATGGACCGGCTGATCCGCGCCTCAGGCGCCCGGGCGCCGATCGTCGTGGCCTCGCGCGGGGTCTCCCGACGGGCGTCCGCCACCGGCCTCGTCGC
>JBDZUN010000383.1:0-1888 GCA_040255145.1 Hyphomicrobiales bacterium
CTCATCCGGCCACAGAATATCCGAATAGGCGTCCGCCGCCGCCTCGACCGAGAAGTCAGCGCCGCGCCGGCGCAGCATCTCGCGATCGGGCGGCGCGGCCAGCACATCGGCCATCGCGCCGGCCAGGGCGTCGGGGTCGCCCATCGGCACCAGGGGACCGAAACGGGCGCCTTCCAGGATCTCGTGCGGGCCGCACGGGCAGTCGGTCGCGACCGCCGGACAGCCGCAGGCCAGCGCCTGGATCAGAACGCCCGGCAACCCCTCGAACCGCGACGACAGCACGAACAGCGACGCGCGGGCCATATAGGCGAAGGGATTGTCGGTCCAGCCGGCAAGGTCGACATCCGCCTCGATGCCGAGCGTACCGGCAAGCTGGGTCAGGGCGGCACGTTGGCGGCCTTCGCCCAGGATGACCAGCTTCGCCGCGCGGCGCTGGCGCAATAGCGTAAAGGCGCGCAGGAGCGTCGCGAAATCCTTGGCCGGCTCGAGCCGGCCGACCGCCAGCACGACCGCATGCGCGCCATCGAACCAGGGATGCGCCAGCGGCGCGGCCGCCTGCTCCGTCAAACCCGATCCGACCACCGGATTGTAGACGGTCGCGATCCGGTCACGCGGCAGGCCGGTCACGCTCGCCAGATCCTCGGCCACGCCGTTCGAGACCGCGACGATGGCATCGGCTTGCCCGTAGAGCCGCCGCACCAGCGCAGGCACCTCACGCCAGCGTGCCACGCGCCGACGCGCCGGTTCGGAAATGCGCGCGGACAACGTGTTCCGCTCACTGACGACGAGGCGGATCGGCACGCCAGCCAGACGCCGCGCCCACAACGCCTGTAGATTGGTATAGGTCATCGCCGACAGCAGCACCGGCGGCCGGGCTTCGCGCAGATAGCGCGCCAGGCCCGGAACATAGCGGATACGGCCCGAGACGCGGGCGGCCAGCAGCACCGGCCGCGCCGCCGCGGCGACGCCGCCCGGATCGGCGCGCAGCACGGCAAGCCGGCCACCCAGGAACGGCGCCCGGCGCAAGGTCAAGACTCGGACGCCCGCCGGCACCTGATCGACATAGCCGCCCTTCAATCGCTCCAGGACCAGGTCGACGGTGCGGCCGCGCCGCGCCAGCGCATCCGCCAGCAGCAGCATGCTGCGCTCGGCGCCGCCGCCAGCCAGATCGGGCAGCAGGATCGCCACATCCGGGGCGGGCCTGCCGGCCGGATCGGTCATGAGCCTGGGGCGGCCGCCGAACGGCTCAGGCGGACGGCGACACCGGCGGGCGCCAGCCGCGCGAGTGACGAGCGCGAGAATGCGCGCCAGACGCCGATGCCTTCGACGCGGCTGACCTTGAAGGCGGTGCGGAACCAGAACCAGCCGAGCAGATGGTCGAGCGCGCGCGGGTCGTAGACGCCCTTGTCGCGGTTCGCCTGGTCAATGGCGCGAAGCCAGTCTTCGGCCCAGTCGAGATAGGCGCGGTCCGCCGTCACCGCGGTGCCCTGGCGGCGCAGCTTCGGCTTGCTCAGGCGCGGCAGCGCATAGTGCCGGTCGAGGTTGTCGGGCGTGGCGGCAAGGCCGAGGCGCTCGATCTGGTAGCCGATGATCTGCTTGGTCGCGGCGGCCAGCCGGTCGATCTTCGTCTCCGTCACCTGCCCGGCGTGACGGCGATGGAAATGCAGCACGTCCGGCAGGTTCGCGACCTTGTGGTGCTCGGCGACGCGCACCAGCATGTCGTAGTCCTGGCGGACGGTGAACGCTTCGCTGTAGCGGAAGACCTTCAGCACCTCGGCGCGCCCGGTCATGGTCGGCGCCGTCATGCCGCCGCCGGACAGGAGCCGCGCGGGGACGGCGGCGGCGCGCACCGGCCGGCGCTTGTCGATGTCGGTCGGGCTGCCGTCCG
>JBDZUN010000144.1:0-8788 GCA_040255145.1 Hyphomicrobiales bacterium
CACGGTGGAGCGCACGCTCGCCGCCATGCCGGCCTCCGCCCTCGATTCGCTGGAGCAGGTGCTCGCGATCGACGGCGAGGCCCGTGCCCGCGCGCACGAGATGGCGCTGGCCCCGGCCTGAGCCCAACGGCGGCCCGCCGCCCCGCGGGTTGCGGCAACCGGCCGGCTCGGCTATCTGCCCGCCATGATCCTGGCAATCGCCTGTCTCGCCACCCTGGTGTGGCTCTATCTGCTGTGCGCGCGCGGCGGCTTCTGGCGTGTCCGCATCCCGGACCCGGCGCCGCGCGGGCGCGCGCCCGAGGTTGTCGCAATCGTGCCGGCGCGCGACGAGGCGGCGGTGGTCGGCGCGGCGGTCGGCTCGCTGCTCGACCAGGACCATGCCGGCATATTGCGTGTGGTGGTGGTCGACGACCACAGCACGGACGGCACGGCCGAGATCGCGGTCGCCGCGGCGGCGGCGCGCAGCATGCCGGATCGGGTCGAGGTCGTGCGCGGCGCGCCGCTGCCCGACGACTGGAGCGGCAAGGTCTGGGCGATGGCCCAGGGGGTGGAGCGCGCGGCCGCGTTGGCGCCCACGGCGGACTATTTCCTGTTCACCGACGCCGATATCGCGCATGCGCGCGGCAATATCGGCGACCTGGTGGCGCGGGCCGAGCGCGACGGGCTGGTGCTGACCTCGCTGATGGTGCTGCTGCACTGCCGCTCGGCAGCCGAACGCGCGCTGATCCCGGCCTTCGTGTTCTTCTTCGCGATGCTCTATCCGTTCGCCTGGGTCGCCGACCCGCGCCGGTCGACCGCCGCTGCCGCGGGCGGCTGCATGCTGGTGCGGCGCGCCGCGCTCGAGAAGGCGGGGGGGATTCAGGCGATAAAAGGCGCGCTGATCGACGATTGCGCACTGGCGCGCATCCTGAAGCCGCACGGGCCGATCCGGCTCGACCTGACGCGCGAGGCGCACAGCCTGCGCGGCTATGCGCGCTTCGCCGATATCTGGCGCATGGTCGCGCGCACCGCCTATACCGAATTGCGCTATCAGCCGCTGCGCCTGCTCGGCGCGGTGGCGTGCCTGGGCCTCGTCTATATCGCGCCGCCGCTGCTCGCCTTGTTCGCGCATGGGGCGGCGTCCTGGCTCGGCCTGCTCGCGTGGCTGATGATGATGGTGGCCTTTTGGCCCATGGTGCGCTTCTATCGCTTAGGCATGTGGCGGGCCGCGACGCTGCCGCTGGTCGCCCTGTTCTACCTCGGCGCGACGGTGGACTCGGCGCGGCGGCACCGGCAGGGCCGCGGCGGCGAATGGAAGGGGCGGGTGCAGGCGCCGGATCGGACATGAGCGAGGCAATGATCGAGGCGCCGTCGGGCAAGAACGCGAGGACCGAGAATTTTCCGGTCGGGTCGTGGCTGATCGCGCCCTCCCTGCGTCCGCATATCCACGCCTTCTATCGGTTCGCGCGCGCGGCCGACGACATCGCCGACGATTCGGTGCTGGCGCCGGCGGAGAAGCTGCGCCGGCTCGACCGCATGGCGGCGGTGTTGCAGGGGGCGGCCGGGCCGGATGCGCCGTCGGCGGTCGTCATGCGCGAAAGCCTGGCCGAGACCGGCCTTCCGCCCGACCATTGCCTGGACCTTTTGACCGCGTTCCGGCGCGACGTGACCAAGCTGCGCTATCGCGACTGGGCCGACCTGATGGATTATTGCCGCTATTCCGCCTCGCCGGTCGGCCGCCAGGTGCTCGACCTGCACGGCGAGGCGCGCACCACATGGCCGCCGTCGGATGCGCTGTGCTCGGCGCTCCAGGTGCTGAACCACCTGCAGGATTGCGGCGAGGACTACCGGCTGATCGACCGGGTCTACGTGCCGGACGCGGACCTGGCGGCGGCGGGCATCGACGTATCCGCGCTTCGCGCCGACGCCGCCACCCCGGCGCTGCGCCGCGTGCTGGACGGACTGCTCGACCGCACCGACGCGCTGATCGAGACGGCGCGCGCGCTGCCCGAACGGGTGCAGGACCGGCGATTGCGCTGCGAGACGGCGATCATCGTCGCGCTGGCCGAGCGGCTGTCGGCGCGGCTGCGCCGGCAGGACCCGCTGGCGCGGCGAGTCAAGCTCGACCGCTGGAGCGTCGGCGGCGCCGCGCTCGCCGGCCTCGGGCGCGCCTTCCGCCCGCGGGCGGCGGCATGACGGTCGAGGCCGTGCTGTCCAGCGCGCCGCCGGTCGACCGCGCCACGGCGATCCGGCTGGTCGATGCACGGGTGCGCGAGGCCGGCACCTCGTTCTTCTGGGCGATGCGCCTGCTGCCGCGGGCGCGGCGCGAGGCGATGTTCGCGATCTACGCCTTCTGCCGTGAGGTCGACGACATCGCCGACGACGGCGGCACCCAGGCCGAGCGGCTCGCCGGCCTCGAACGCTGGCGCGAGGAGATCGCCGCCTTGTACCGGGGCCGCGCCAGCCTGCCGATCGCCGTGGCGCTGGAGCAGCCGCTGCGCGAATTCGGCTTTCGCGAGGCCGATTTCCTGGCGGTGATCGACGGCATGGAGATGGACGCCCGCGCCGACATCCGCGCGCCGAGCCTGGCCGAACTCGACCTTTATTGCGACCGGGTGGCCAGCGCGACCGGGCGGCTCAGCGTCTGCGCCTTCGGCGTGCCCGACGAACGCGGCGTCCGCCTGGCCGAGCGGCTGGGACGCGCGCTGCAACTGACCAACATCCTGCGCGACGTTGCCGAGGATGCGGCGCGCGGCCGGCTCTACCTGCCGCGCGAACTGCTCGACAAGCATGGCATCGCGGGCGACGACCCGGCCGCGGCGCTGCGCCATCCGGCGCTGCCGGCGGTGTGCCGCGACCTTGCCGGGATCGCGCGCGCGCATTTCGACGCCGCCGCCGCCGCCCTGGCGGAATGCCCGCGCGAGAAGGTGCGGCCGGCGGCGACGATGCACGCGCTCTATGGCCGGCTGCTCGACCGGCTGATCGCCGCCGACTGGGCCGACCCGCACCGGGTCGTGTCGGTGCCGACCGCGACCAAATTGTGGCTGGCGCTGCGCCACGGCCTGCTCTGACATCCGCGATGCCGAATGAGGTTCATGTCGTCGGCGCCGGGCTCGCCGGGCTCGCCGCCGCAATCCGCCTGACCGAGCGCAAGGTGCCCGTCGTGCTGCACGAGGCCGCGGCGGCGGCGGGCGGCCGGTGCCGGTCCTATGACGACGCCGAGCTCGGCTGCCGGCTCGATAACGGCAACCATCTATTGCTGTCGGGCAACGACGCCGCGCTCGATTTCCTGGGCGCGATCGGCGCCCGCGACAGTTTGGCCGGGCCGGAGCAGCCCGCTTTCCCGTTCCTCGACCTGCGCGACGGTATGCGCTGGACCCTGCGCCCCAATCCGGGCCGGGCGCCGCTATGGCCGTTCCAGGCCGCGCGCCGCGTGCCCGGCTCGCGCGCGCGGGACTACGCCGCCGGCCTGCGGCTGGCCGTGGCGGGGAAGGGCGATACGGTCGGCGCGCTGGTCGGCGGCGACGCGAACCTCGCCGCGCGGTTCTGGCGGCCGCTCACGGTCGCCGCTTTGAACACCGAGATCGAGGCCGGGTCGGCGCGCTGCCTGTGGCAGGTGGTGCGCGGCAGCTTTGGCCGCGGCGGCGGCGCCTGCCGGCCGCTGGTGCCGCGCGAGGGTCTGTCGGAAAGCTTCGTCGATCCGGCGCTCGCGTTCCTGCGCGCGCACGGCGCGTCGATCCGGCCGCGCCACCGGCTACGCCGCGTCGCGATCCAGGGCCGGCGCGTCTGCGGGCTGGAGTTCAGTGACGGCGTCGTCCCGGTGGCGGAGGGCGCGGCCGTGGTGCTGGCGGTGCCGCCCTGGGTCGCGGGCGACCTTTTGCCCGGCCTGCCAGTGCCGCGCGAATTCCGCGCCATCCTGAACGTGCATTTCCGCACGACGGTCGCGGGCTTCGCCTGGTCGGATTTCCGGGGCCTGGTCGGCGGCCTGGCGGAATGGGTGTTCGCCAAGCCGGGCGTGGTCTCGGTGACGGTCAGCGCGGCCGACCGCGTGATCGACCAGCCGGCCGACGCGCTGGCGGCGCGGGTCTGGGCCGACCTGGCCCAGGCGTTCGACCGGGACCCGGCCGCCGTGCCGCCGTGGCGGGTGGTCAAGGAGCGGCGCGCCACCTTCGCCGCGACGCCGGGGCAGATGCGGCTCAGGCCGGGCGCGCGCACCGGCCTCGCCGACAACCTGGTCCTGGCCGCCGACTGGCCCGATACCGGGCTGCCCGCGACCATCGATGGCGCGATCCGCTCCGGCTTCGTGGCGGCGCGGGCGATATCGGGCCGCAGATGAGGGTCGTCGTGAGAAAAATGTCACAGTCCGGTTGGAGATCGCCGTCTGTGGCGACCGGGCCGCACGATCCCGCTTCAAAAGTGCGCGTCGCCGCGTGAATCTGCGCTGCTGCGCGGACTTGCGGGCGGAAGCGGCAATTCTATGGTAAGTGTCCGCCCGTCGCCGAACTGTCATGGAGGAAGCGGCCCGGCATGTCGATCAGCTATGCAGCGAACCGGGCGCAGGGGATGCGCAAGGCCGGCGCGTTTCTCCACGGTACGCTGGATCGCGGCATCGAGAATGCGGCGGCTGCGCTGCGCGCGCGGCAGAAGGACGACGGCCATTGGGTGTTCGAGCTCGAGGCCGACGCCACCATCCCCTCCGAATACGTGCTGCTGAAGCATTACCTTGACGAGATCGACCCGGAGCTTGAGCGGCGCATCGGCAACTATCTGCGCCAGACCCAGGCCGATCACGGCGGCTGGCCGCTCTATCACGGCGGCGCGTTCGATCTGAGCGCGACGGTCAAGGCCTATTTCGCGCTGAAGGCGATCGGCGATCCGGTCGATGCGCCGCACATGGCGCGGGCGCGGGAAGCGGTGCTGGCGCGTGGCGGGGCGGAGAAGGCCAACGTCTTCACCCGCACGCTGCTCGCCCTGTTCGGCGAGGTGCCGTGGCACGCGGTGCCGGTGATGCCGGTCGAGATCATGCTGCTGCCCGAGTGGTTCCCGTTCCACCTGAACAAGGTGTCGTACTGGTCGCGCACGGTGATCGTGCCGCTTCTGGTGCTGATGGCGCTGAAGCCGCGCGCGCGCAACCCGCATCAGGTCCACATTCCCGAATTGTTCGCGACGCCGGCCGAGGCCGTGCGCGGCTGGCTGCAGAAGCCGGACGATACCTGGATCGCCACCGCGCTGATCGGGCTCGATGCGGTGCTGCGCCGCGCGGAACCGATGATCCCCGGCCCCACGCGCGAGCGCGCGATCGCCCGCGCGCTCGACTTCGTGCGCGAGCGGCTGAACGGCGCCGACGGCCTCGGCGCGATCTATCCGGCCATGGCCAACACCGTGATGATGTTCGATGCGCTGGGCTTTCCGGCCGACCATCCCGAACTGGTCATGGCCAAGGACGCGATCGAGCGGCTTCTGATCGTCGAGGAGGACCGCGCCTATTGCCAGCCGTGCGTGTCGCCGATCTGGGACACCGCACTCGCCTGCCACGCCCTGCAGGAGGTGGAGCGCGGCTCCGACGACGACGTGCTGCGCGGACTCGACTGGCTGGTCGACCGCCAGGTCCTCGACCTCAAGGGGGACTGGGCCGCCAAGCGGCCGGACCTCGTGCCCGGCGGCTGGCCGTTCCAGTACGGCAACGGGCACTATCCCGACCTCGACGACACCGCCGTCGTGGTGATGGCGATGGAGCGGGCGGACCCCGTGCGCTATGCCGGCGCGATCGACCGCGCGATGACCTGGATGCGCGGCATGCAGAGCGCCAACGGCGGCTGGGGCGCCTTCGACGTCGACAACGACTACGACTACCTCAACCACATTCCGTTCGCGGATCACGGCGCGCTGCTCGATCCGCCGACGGCGGACGTTACGGCCCGCTGCCTGAGCGCGATACGCCAGGCGGCGCCCGATGCGCCGGACCCGGGGGTCGAGGCGGCGCTGGCCTATCTGCGGCGCGAGCAGGAGGTCGACGGCTCCTGGTTCGGCCGCTGGGGCACCAACTATATCTACGGCACCTGGTCGGTCCTGTGCGCGCTGAACGCCGCCGGAATCGACCATGGCGCGCCGGAGGTGCGGCGCGCCGTGAACTGGCTGGAGGCGCACCAGAAGCCCGACGGCGGCTGGGGCGAGAGCGGCGGAACCTATTGGCCGGACACGCCGCCGGGCACGGCCGACCACAGCACGGCGTCGCAGACCGCCTGGGCGCTGCTGGCGCTGATGGCGGCGGGCGAGGTGCAGAGCGACGCGGTGGCGCGCGGCGTCCGGTACCTGCTCGACAGCCAGAACGAGGACGGCGAGTGGGACGAGGCGGACTATACCGCCGTCGGCTTCCCGCGCGTCTTCTATCTGCGCTATCACGGCTATCGCTTCTTCTTCCCGCTCTGGGCGCTGGCCCGCTATCGCAACCTGAAGGCGAGCAACGCGTCGACCACGCCCTACGGGATGTGAGCGCCGTCGCCGCGATCGCCGGCCTGGCGGCGGAGGCGGCGGTCGCCCGCCGCGCCGGCGTCGCGATGGCGGCGAGCGGCGTCGGACCCGAAGCGGCCGCCACGCTGGCGCGGCAATTCGCACGGGCAGGCGCGTGCGGGCTGGTCAGCTTCGGCATTGCCGGCGGCCTCGCACCCGACCTGAAGCCGGGTGCGCTCATCCTGGGCGACGCGGTGATCGTGGGGGAAGGACGCTATCCCTGCGATCCGGCGTGGCTCGTGCGGGCGCGGGCGCGCCTGCCCGCGGCGCGGGTCGGCCCGGTCGCCGCCAGCGACCGCATCGTCGGCACCCGCGCCGAAAAGCGCGCCTTGGCCGCCGGCGGCGCGCTCGCGGTCGACATGGAAAGCGGCGCGGTGGCGGCGGTGGCGCGCGAATGCGGGCTGCCGTTCCTGGTGCTGCGCGCGGTGGCGGACCGCGCCGACGACGAAATCCCGGCGGCGGCCGCGGCGGCGCTGCTGCCGGGGCAGGGCGCGCGTGCCTTCACCCTCGCATTGATACGCCGGCCGCAGGCCGTGCCGGCGCTGGTCCGGCTCGGCTGGCGGACGGGGAGCGGCCTGCGCGCACTGGGGCGCGCGGCGCGCGCCCTAGGCGCCGACCTTGCGTGTGCGTGAGGGCGCGGCCGGCTCCTGCGCCATCGCTTCCTCGACCTGCTTGGCGAAGACGTATTGCGCCGGGCGCTGACGATCCAGCGAGATTTCCGGCGCCATCTCGCCTTCGGTGCGGATGCCGCGCAGCGCGACCGCGGCGGCCTTCCACGGCTTGCGCACCGCGTCCGCGACGGCGGTGGCCTCATAGCCGGAATGGACCATGCAGTCGGCGCACTTCTCGTAGTTGCCGGTGCCGTAGGAATCCCAGTCGGTCTCTTCCATCAGCGCACGGAAGGTCGGCACGTAGCCCTCGCCGAGCAGATAGCAGGGCCGCTGCCAGCCGAACAGGTTGCGCGTCGGATTGCCCCACGGCGTGCAGTGATAGTTCTGGTTGCCGGCCAGGAAGTCGAGGAACAGGCTCGACTGGCTGAACGCCCATTTTTGCTTGCCCTGGCGACGGAAGATGTCGCGGAACAGCTCCTTGGTGCGCTTGCGGTTCAGGAAATGATCCTGGTCGGGCGCGCGCTCATAGGCATAGCCGGGCGAGACCGTGATGCCGTCGATGCCGAGCCCGCGGGTCGTGTCGAAGAAGCGGGCGACCCGCTCCGGGTCGGCATTGTCGAACAGCGTGCAGTTGATGTTGACGCGGAAGCCGCGCGCCTTCGCCTCGCGGATCGCGTCGACCGCCTTGTCGTAGACGCCGTCCAGGCACACCGAATGGTCGTGCATCCCCTTGTCGCCGTCCAGGTGGATCGACCAGGTGAAGAAGTGGTTCGGCTTGTAGAGGTGCATCTTCTTCTGCATCAGCAGAGCGTTCGTGCACAGATAGACGTATTTCTTGCGCGCGATGATGCCCTGGACCACCTGGTCCATCTCGCGGTGCAGCAACGGTTCGCCGCCGGCGATCGAGATGATCGGCGCGCCGCATTCGTCGACGGCGCCGAGGCATTCCTCGACGCTCAGCCGCTTGTTCAGGATCGAGTCGGGATAGTCGATCTTGCCGCAGCCGGCGCAGGCCAGGTTGCAGCGGAACAACGGTTCCAGCATCAGCACGAGCGGATAGCGCGACACGCCCTTCAGGTGCTGCTTGAGCACATAAGCGCCGACGCGAACCTGCTGTTCGAGAGGTACCGACAAGTTTGTCTCCGTTGATTAGGCGGGCGCGCCCGAAACCGCCAGGCTGCGCGGCAGGCGGAAACGGACATGCTCTTGCGCGCCGGGAAGCGCCTCGACGCTCACGTCGGCGAAGGTTTTGATCCGCGCGATCAGCTCCTGAACCAGATCTTCGGGCGCCGAGGCGCCCGCGGTGACGCCGACCGTGCCGATCCCCTTGAGCCAGGCGGGATCAAGCTCGCTCGCGTCGTTGATGAGGTGGCTGGGCACCCCGGCATCGGCGGCGATTTCGCGCAGTCGGTTGGAATTCGAGCTGTTCGGCGCGCCGATCACCAGGATGAGGTCGGCGACCTCGGCCAGCGAGCGGACGGCGCGCTGGCGGTTCTGGGTGGCGTAGCAGATGTCCTTGACGTCGGGGCCGACGATCGCCGGGAACCGCGCGGTCAGGGCGTCGATCACCTCGGCCGGGCACACGCCGCAGGACGACCACGTGCAGTTCTCGCAGCGGAACCGGGCCTCGTACCAGTCGTCGTCGGGCATGCCGAGCAGCGCCTCGACGACGACGAACGGACGCAGGC
>JBDZUN010000384.1:0-1885 GCA_040255145.1 Hyphomicrobiales bacterium
CCATCTGCGCCCGCGGCGAAGCCGCGCTGGAAGAGGCGCGCGACGCGATGCCCGGCCTGCGCGCGCACGCCTGCGACCTGGCGGTGCGCCCCGAGCTCGAGCGCTTCGCGGACACGGTACTCGCCGAGAGCGGCACGCCCGACGTGCTGGTGAACAATGCCGGCGCCTTCCTGCCCGGCGGCATCTCCAGCGAGGCCGAGGGCACGTTCGACGCGATGCTCGCGGTCAACCTCGCCAGTGCCTATCACCTGACGCGCGCGCTGCTCCCCGGCATGATCGCGCGGGGCAGCGGCACCATCCTCAACATCTGCAGCACGGCGTCGATCACGCCTTACCCCAACGGCGGCTCGTACGGCATCGCCAAGCACGCGCTGCTCGGCTTCTCGCGCACGCTGCGCGAGGAGATGAAGCCGCACGGCATCCGCGTGGTGGCGCTGCTGCCCGGCGCGACGCTCACCGACTCGTGGGCGGGGGCGGGGCTGCCGTATTCGCGCTTCATGCCCGCCGAGGACGTCGCCGAAGCGGCGTTCATGGCCTGGCGCATGTCGCCGCGCACCGTGGTCGAGGACATCCTGCTGCGGCCGATGCTCGGCGACATCCCTTCGGACTGACAGGCCGACGCATGCCCGGACAGACCGTCATCCTGCGACTGGCCAAGGAGAACATGAAGTTCTCCGCGGGCCACTTCACCATCTTCGGCCCCGGCGAGCGCGAGCGCGTGCACGGCCACGACTTCCGCGTCGCGGTGCGCGTGCAGGCGCGCGTGGGCGACAACGGGCTGTGCTTCGACTACGGGTTGCTGAAGCGGCGCATCGTCGAGCTGTGCCGCGAGCTCAACGAGTGGATGCTGCTGCCGGGCGAGTCGCCGCTGCTGCGCCTCGAGCGCGAGGGCGCGCTGGTGCACGCGGTGTTCGGCGACGAGCGGATCCCGTTCCTGGCGGCCGACGTGAAGGTGCTGCCGCTGGCGAACGTCAGCGTCGAGGAGCTCGCCCGGTACTTCCTCGCGCGGCTGCTCGAGGCCCGGGCGCAGGTCGAGGCGTTCCGCATCGACGTGCTGGACGTGGAAGTCGCCTCCGGGCCCGGGCAGGGCGCGACGGTGTCCTGGCGCCGCGAAGGATGACGCGCGCGATGTCGTCGCTGCCCCCGCCCGGCGAGGCTGCGCGCGCGCACAGCGCGCACCTGCGCGAAGTCATCCAGGAGCAGATCATCGCCGCCGGGGGCGCGATCCCGTTCTCGCGCTTCATGGAGCTGTGCCTGTACGCGCCGGGGCTGGGCTACTACAGCGCGGGCGCGGCGAAGTTCGGGCCGGCGGGGGACTTCGTGACCGCGCCGGAGCTCGGGCCGCTGTTCGCGGCCTGCGTGGCCGACGCCCTGGCGCCGGTGCTGCGGCAGCTCGGGCCCGATGCGCAGTTCGTCGAACTGGGCGGCGGCAGCGGCGCGTTCGCCGAAGTCGTGCTGAAGCGGCTGCTGGCGCTCGATGCGCTGCCGGCGCGCTACGCGATCCTCGAGCCCAGCGCCGACCTGCGCGAGCGCCAGCGGCGGCGCCTGGGCGAGCGCCTCAACCCGCTGCTCGGCGACCTCGTCGAGTGGCTGGATGCGCCGCTGGAGACTCCGTGGTCGGGCGTGCTGTTCGCCAACGAGGTCGTGGACGCATTGCCGACGCCGCGCTTCACCCTGCGCGACGGCGAAGTGTTCGAGGAGCACGTCGCGCTCGACGGCGAGGGCCGCTTCGTCCGCCAGGACCGCCCGGCCGATGCGCTGCTCGCGGCGGCCGTGCGGCACGTCGAGCGCGACATCGGCGCGCCCTTCGCCGACGGCTACCGCTCCGAGCTGCTGCCGCAGCTGCCCTACTGGCTGCAGGCGGTGATCGGCGGCATGCAGGCGG
>JBDZUN010000145.1:0-8660 GCA_040255145.1 Hyphomicrobiales bacterium
GCCGAGATGGGCATCGGCGCCGGGCCGCACCGTGGCGGCGGCCAGCGGCTTGATCGCATCGACGAAGCGCGCGCCGGCCGCGATGTCGACGCCGGCGGCGCGGTAGGTAGCCGGGTCGGCGGCGGTGCGGCCGGGTGTCCTGGGGCGGTGGTGTTTCTCGCTGGTCGGTCGCGTCATGGCGTGCTATCGCCCTCGCTCGGCCGGCCCGGACGGGGGCGGGACGAGGCATGGCCGTCGGCGGCGCACCTTAGGCCAAACGCGTCGGTGCGTGTATCCTTGTGCACGGGCCTGGGTGGAAACATGACGATCCGATCCGATTTCGCGCCGGTTGCCGGGCGCATCGCCCTTGCGCTTCTCCTGTTGGCCGGCGCCGTCGCATGGCGGGGCCAGTCGGCGTCGGCGGCCGGAACCGCGCGACCGTCGTCGGCCGCCCTCTACACCGTCTCCGGCGTCGAGGTCGACGTGACCGCCGAATCGGCGGTCGCCGCGCGCGAGCAGGCCATGGCCCAGGCCCGCGTGCAAGCGCTGAAGGTGCTGATGGCGCGCCTCGTGCCGAGCGACGCGCTGTCGCGCGTGCCGCAGGTCGACCCGAACACCCTGCTGCGCGATTTCGAGGTCATGAACGAGAAGGTCGGCTCGACCCGCTATATCGGCACCATGTCGGTACGCTTCGATCCCGACAAGGTGCGCGGCGTCCTGTGGTCGGCCCACATCCCGTTCAGCGACACGCCGTCCGACCCGATCCTGGTCCTGCCGGTGTTCGAGCCGGGTGGGCCGCCGGTGCTGTTCGAGGCCACCAATCCCTGGCTTGCCGCGTGGGCGGCGCTGAAGCGCGCGCCGCGCGTCGTGCCGTTCGTGGTGCCGGGCGGCGACCTGGACGATCTGAAGGCGATCAGCGCGGCGCAGGCGCTGGGCGCGGATTCCGCGGCTTTGGGCGCGATCGCCGCGCGCTACAACGTGCAGCAGGTGCTGATCGCCGACGCCACGCCGGCGGGCGCGGACGGCGGCACGGCGGACAAGCAGCCGCCGGCGCCGGCCGGCGGCGTCGCCATCCGCCTTCTGCGCGTCGCGCAGGACGGCAGCGGCCAGGACGCCTTCACCGTGCCGGGCCAGCCGGGCGAGGACCAGGCCGCCCTGCTCGCGCGGGCGGTGGACGGGGTGGTCACGCGGGTCGAGGACGCCTGGAAGCACGGCGCGCCGCAGGGGCCGGAACATACGCTGCTGGCGACCATGCCGATCGATTCGCTCGGCGGCTGGATGGACCTGCGCAAGCAGGTCGAGCAGGTCGACGGCGTGACCCAGGTCGAGCTGAAGGCGCTGTCGCCGCGTGCGGCCAAGGTGATCCTGCACTATTCGGGCGAGGTTCCCGCGCTCCAGGCCGACCTGGCGGCGGCCGGGCTGATGCTGGTCCCGGCACCGGCGGGCGAGCAGGGCTGGCTCCTGCGGCCGCGCCAGCCGGGTGAGGCGGCCTACAGCGCAGCGCCCGATGGCGGCACGTCCTACGGTGGCGCACCCTACAACGGTGCGCCGTCTTATGGCGCCGCAGGCCCGCAGGCGGTGCCGGACCAGCCGCCGACGCCCTACGCGGCGCCGGCGCCCTATTCCGATAGTGCGGCCGCACCCTGAGCCGGAGCGCACGGCCGTGACCCCGCCGAACATCATATCGCTGGCCCGGCTGATCTCGGTCCCGCTGATCGTGTGGCTGATGCTGGAGCATCGCTACGCGGCGGCGTTCTGGCTGTTCATCGCGGCCGGAATCTCCGACGGCGTGGACGGCTTCCTGGCCAAGCGGTTCGGCTGGCGGACACAGCTCGGCTCGTTCCTCGACCCGCTGGCCGACAAGGCGCTGCTGGTCAGCATCTACGTCACGCTGGGCATGCAGGGCTACCTGCCGTCGTGGCTGGTCATCCTGGTGGTCAGCCGCGACATCCTGATCGTCGGCGCCGTGCTGCTGTCGCTGTTCCTCGGCCACGGGCTGCATGTCGAGCCGCTGCGGATCAGCAAGGCCAACACCGTGGCGCAGATCGGCCTGGCCGGCCTGATGCTCGGCAGCATGGATTACGGCATCGCGCTGGAATGGATCGTGCGCTTCGGCAGTTTCGTGGTCGCATTGACGACCATCGCCTCCGGCACAAGTTATGTGGCTGCCTGGGTGCGCGAGATGGCGGCGTGGGAGAGCCCCGGCCCCGATCGCGGCGACGAGGGGCGGGGATGAACCTGCGCGCGCAAGTCGTGTTCTGGCTGGTCACCCTGCTGGTCGTGATCGGCCTGCTGTGGCTGTTGCAGGGCATCCTGCTGCCGTTCCTGGTCGGCATGGCGATCGCCTATTTCCTCGACCCCGTAGCCGACCGGCTGGAGGCGTGGGGCCTGTCGCGGCTCGCGGCCACCGCGCTGATCACGGTCATCTTCTTCGCCTTGGTGATCGTCGCGCTGATCCTGCTGGTGCCGATGATCCAGGCGCAGATCGTCGCGCTGATCAACACCCTGCCCGAGACGCTGGAGCACGGCCGGCGCTTGCTGATCCATTTCGGCCGTACGCGCTGGGCCGGCCTGCTCGGCCCCGACCATTCGGGCACGGCCCTGATGGGCGATATCAGCAAGTGGCTGGGCGGCCTGCTCGGCCGCGCCTGGGCCGGCGGCCTCGCGCTGTTCAACGCGCTGTCGCTGTTCATCATCACGCCGATCGTGGCGTTCTACATGCTGCTCGACTGGGACCGCATGGTCGCGCGCGTCGACACCTGGCTGCCGCGCGGGCACGCGCCCACGATCCGCCGGCTGGCCAGCGACATCAACGTGGTCATGGCCGGGTTCATCCGCGGCCAGGGCCTGTTGATGATCTTCCTGGCGCTGTATTACGGGATCGGCCTGAGCCTGGCGGGCGTGCATTTCGGCCTCCTGATCGGCTTGGTCGCCGGGCTGATCAGCTTCATGCCGTTCCTGGGCGCGATCGTCGGCTTCATCGTCGCGACGACGGTGGCGGCGTTCCAGTTCTGGCCGGCCTGGGGCCACATCGTGGCCGTGGTGGCGATCTTCCTGGTCGGCCAGTTCATCGAGGGCAACGTGCTGCAGCCCAAGCTGGTCGGCAAGCATGTCGGGCTGCATCCGGTCTGGGTGATCTTCGCCGTGCTGGCCTTCGGCGCGGTGCTCGGCTTCGTCGGCATGTTGCTGGCGGTGCCGCTGGCCGCCGCGCTCGGCGTCGTCATGCGCTTCCTGCTCGACCGCTACATGGACAGCCCGATCTATACCGGCGGTCAAGAACCGCGCGTGGAGGCGCTGCCGCCGCCCGCGCGAGACGACAGCCCGCGGCGGGTGGCCGACCGGTGAGCGGACGCCAGCTCGCCTTCGACCTCGACCATCGCCCGGCGCTGAGCGCCGAGGACTTCCTGGTCGGGCCGTCCAACCAGGACGCCGTCGCCTGGATCGACGCCTGGCCGGACTGGCCGGGCCGCGCGCTGGCGCTGTACGGGCCGGCGGGCGCGGGCAAGACCCACCTGGCGCAGGTCTGGCGCGCACGCAGCGGGGCGACCATGCTCGACCTCGACCGGCTCGACCCCGCGGCGGTGCCCGACGTGGCGCGCGAGGCGGCGCTGGCGATCGAGGTCGGCGACACCGTGCCGGGCGAGCGCACGCTGCTGCACCTGCTGAACCTGCTGCGGGCCGAGGGGGGGAGCGTCCTGCTGCTGTCGCGCGCGGCGCCGGCGCGCTGGGACGTGCGCCTGCCCGATCTCGCCTCGCGCCTGTCGGCGATCGCCTGCGCCCGGCTCGGGCCGCCCGACGACACGCTGTTCCAGGCGATCCTGGTCAAGCTGTTCGCCGACCGCCAGGTCCGGCCCGAGCCGGAGTTGATCCGCTTCCTGGTCCGGCGGCTCGACCGCTCGTTCGCCGGGGCGGCGGCGGCGGTCGCCTGGCTCGACCACGCCGCGCTGGAGGAGCAGCGTCCGGTCAACCTGTCACTGGCCCGTCGCATTCCCGGGCTATCGGGAGGGGGTGGGGAATGCGGGGCCGTGCATGACTCCGATGATGTCGTCCGCTAGTGTCCAGATTCTGAAATTCGCGTGCGTTCGACATCGCCAATCGTGCGAATTTCAGAATCGAAGGACACTAGAACTCGTTGAATCCTAGTGTCGTTTCGATTTCGAAGTTCGCTCTGAGCACGGTATCGAAGTGAAGCGAACTTCGAAATCACGACACTAGTGTGGCACGCGCAGGGATGAAGCAGCGATGACCGACGAGCTCGCCATCGGAGCACAGCGCCACGCGGCGCAGCCGGGGGCGTGGTCCGTCCCGCCGCCGGTGGGCGACGATGTGGCCGGGTTCGAGGCCAAGGACCGCTTCCTCAACCGCGAGCTGTCGTGGCTCGCCTTCAACCTGCGGGTGCTCGAGGAATCGCGCAACACGCATCATCCGCTGCTCGAGCGGCTGCGCTTCCTGTCGATCTCGGCGACCAACCTGGACGAGTTCTACATGGTCCGGGTCGCCGGACTGCACGCCCAGATCCGCGCCGGGATCGAGGCGGTCAGCATGGACGGCCTGACCGCGCGCCAGCAGATCGAGCAGGTCAATGCCAGCGCCGGCGACCTGCTGAGCCAGCAGGCGCACCATTGGGAGCAGTTGCGCGGGGAGCTGCGCGAGGCCGGCATCGCCGTGATCGGCACCGGCGAATTGTCCCAGGCCGACCGCCTGTGGCTCGAGGCCTATTATCTGGAGCGCATCTTCCCGGTGCTGACGCCGTTGGCGGTCGATCCGGCGCACCCGTTCCCGTTCATCCCGAATTTCGGCTTCGCGCTGGCGCTGCAACTGCGCCGGCGGCCGGACGGCAAGCTGATGGACGCGCTTTTGCCGCTGCCCAACAAGGTGCCGCGCTTCACCCGCCTGCCGCCCGGCGGGGAGGGCGAGGCGGCGATCCGGGTGCTGCCGCTCGAAGACCTGATCGGGCTGTTCCTCGACCGGCTGTTTCCCGCCTATGAAGTATTCGGCCGCGGCGCGTTCCGCGTGATCCGCGACAGCGAGATCGAGATCGACGAGGAATCGGAGGACCTGGTCCGCGCCTTCGAGACCGCCTTGAAACGTCGCCGGCGCGGCACCGTCGTCCTGCTGACGGTCGAGGCGGCGATGCCCGACGACCTGCGCGGCTTCGTCGCCGGCGAGCTGGGCGCGGCCGAGGACGAGCTTCTGGTGATCGACGGCACGCTGGGCCTGTCGGACCTGGCCGAGCTGATCGTCGACGAGCGGCCGGACCTCAAGTTCTCGCCCTACAACCCGCGCTTCCCGGAGCGGGTGCGCGAGAAGGGCGGCGACTGCTTCGCGGCGATCCGCGAGAAGGATTTCATCGTCCACCACCCCTACGAATCGTTCGACGTGGTGGTGCAGTTCCTGCACCAGGCGGCGGCCGACCCCGACGTGATCGCGATCAAGCAGACGCTGTACCGGACCGGCCGCGATTCGCCGATCGTGCGCGCCCTGATCGAGGCGGCGGAATCGGGCAAGTCGGTCACGGCGCTGGTCGAGCTGAAGGCGCGCTTCGACGAGCCGGCCAACATCGCGCTGGCGCGCGAGCTGGAGCGGGCGGGGGCGCAGGTGGTCTACGGCTTCATCGAGCTGAAGACCCACGCCAAGGTCAGCCTGATCGTCCGGCGCGAGGCGTCGTCGTTACGCTCCTACGTCCATTTCGGCACCGGCAACTATCACCGGGTCAACGCCCGCATCTATACCGACCTGTCGCTGTTCAGCGCCGATCCGGCGCTGGGCCGCGACGCCGCCAAGCTGTTCAACTTCGTCACCGGCTATGCCGAGCCGGTCGGGCTGGAGAAGATCGCCGTCTCGCCCGTCAACCTGCGCAAGCGCCTGACCGCCCATATCGAGGAGGAGATCGCGCACGCCGCGGCCGGCCGGCCCGCCGCGATCTGGGCCAAGCTCAACTCGCTGGTCGATCCCGACATGATCGATCTGCTCTACCGCGCCTCGCAGGCCGGGGTGCGCATCGACCTGATCGTGCGCGGCATCTGCTGTCTGCGCCCGCAGGTGCCGGGCCTGTCCGACAATATCCGTGTACTGAGCATCGTCGGGCGCTTCCTCGAACATTCCCGGATCGTATGCTTCGGCGGCGGCCATGGCCTGCCGTCGCATCGCGCCACGGTCTATATCTCGTCGGCCGACTGGATGCCGCGCAACCTCGACCACCGGGTCGAGGCCCTGGTGCCGATCGACAACGCGACGGTGCACCAGCAGGTGCTCGACCAGATCATGGTGGCCAACCTGAAGGACAACCAGCAGAGCTGGGGCCTGTGCCCCGACGGCGTGTATCGGCGGCGGGTTCAGGCCGCCGGCGAGGAGCCGTTCTCGGCCCATTCCTACTTCATGACCAATCCCAGCCTGTCCGGCCGTGGCCGCGCCTTCGGCTATGACGCGCCGCCGGTCGTGCGCCTGATCCCGGATTGACGCGCGCGCCGATGGCCGAAACGCTCGCCATGTCGGAACCCCTCGCGTTCGGCGCCGCCGGGCGCGTGGCCGTGATCGACGTCGGCTCGAACTCGGTCCGCATGGTGGTCTACGACCGCACCATCCGCGTGCCGGTCGTGCTGTTCAACGAGAAGGTGATGTGCGGCCTGGGGCGCGGCGTCGCCAGCACCGGCCGGCTGTCGGCCGACGGCGTGGCGCTGGCGCTGGCGACGCTCAGGCGCTTCGCCTGCCTGCTGCGCGCGATGAAGGTGGGCGCGGTCGAGGCGGTGGCGACCGCGGCGGTGCGCGACGCCGATAACGGCGTCGAATTCGTCGCGCAGGCGAGCGCGGCGTGCGGGCGCAAGGTGCGCATCCTGTCGGGCCAGGAGGAGGCGCGGCTTTCCGCGCTCGGCGTCGCCGCCGGCATCCCCGACGCCCGCGGCCTGGTCGGCGACCTCGGCGGCGGCTCGCTGGAGCTGGTCGAGATCGACGGGGCGACCCAGGGGCGCCGGGCCACCCTGCCGCTCGGGCCGCTGGTGCTGGCCGACCGCGCCGGCGGCGACCTGAACGTCGCCAAGCGGCTGATCGACGAGGCGCTTGCCAGCCTCGACTGGCTCGGCGCGGCGCGCGGCCGCGCGCTCTACGGCGTGGGCGGCGCCTGGCGCGCGCTCGGCCGGATCGAGATGGAGCTGGCCGGCTATCCGCTCCACCTGCTGCACCAATACGTCATGGAGGACGCCGCGGTCCGCATGCTGTGCCGCCGCATCACCCGCATGAGCCACAAGTCGCTGGAAAAGCTGCCGGGCGCGCCCAAGAGGCGGACCGACACGCTGCCCTATGCCGCGCTGGTGCTGGACCGGGTGGTGCGCGCGACCAAGGTGGAGCGGGTCGTGCTGTCGTCGTTCGGCCTGCGCGAGGGCGTGCTCTACGACTACATGCCCGGCCCCGTGCGCGCCGAGGACCCGCTGCTGGCGGCGTGCCAGCTTCTGTCGAACCGGCTCGGCCGGTTTCCCGACCATGCCGAGGAACTGGCGCTGTGGACCGCGCCGCTGTTCGCCAGCGAGACCGGCCATCGCCGGCGCCTGCGGCTTGCCGCCTGCTATATCGGCGACATCGGCTGGCGCATCCATCCCGACTATCGCGCCGAGCACAGCATGGAGGAGGTGCTGCGCGCGCCCCTGGTCGGCCTGGAACACCCGGAGCGGGCGATGCTCGCGCTGGCACTCCACGCGCGCTATCGTGGCGTGCAACGCTCCGCGGCGGCCGACCGGCTCAGCCTGCTGCTCGACCCCGAGCAGATCAACTGGTGCCAGGGCATCGGCCATGCGCTGCGGCTCGCCCATACGCTGTCGGGCGCGGCGCCCGGCATCCTGGACGATTGCCCGATCGGCGTCGAGGCGGGCGCGGTGGTGCTGCGGCTGGCGGGCCGGTGCCGCGACCTCGCCAGCGACGAGGTGACGCGGCGGCTGGAGGCGCTGGCCCGTGTATTGGGCATGACGCCGCTTATGGCGGTGGATTGAGACGCGGCCGGGGAAGAAATCGCGCGGTCCGTTCGTTGCACTAGGATTGCAGCCGAGGGGCGTGCCAGGCTTTATCTACGGGATTCATGGCCGTCCTTGGTTCTTCCCGCTTGACCGGCTCGCTCAGCCAGGGCCGGCGCATGGCCCAGCTTCGCTGGCGGCTCCTGCTGCGCTCGTTCGTCCGGTCGGAGCTGCGCAACAGCAACCTGATGCTGCTCGCCTTCGCGGCCGGCGTCGGGGTGCTGGGCGGGCTCTCCGTCGTGCTGATGGAACAGGTGCTGCGCCTGGTCCATCGGGCGACCTTCGAGATTTCCGTCACCGAGCATCTGAGCGAGGGCTTCGCCCTGTCGTGGTGGCGCGTCCTGCTGATGCCCGCTTTGGGCGGCGCGCTGATCGGCCTGGTCGGCTGGGCGATCCGCACCTGGCGCACGCGCGAGGCGGTCGACCCGATCGAGGCCAACGCCCTCTATGGCGGGCGCATGTCGCTGATCGACAGCCTCAATATCGGGCTGCTGACCCTGATCTCGAGCGGTTTCGGCGCCTCGGTCGGCATGGAGGCGGCCTATACCCAGCTCGCCTCGGGCCTGGGCTCGCGCATCGGCGTGCTGCTGCGCCTGCGGCGCGAGGACGTGCGCACCCTGGTCGGTTGCGGCGCCGCCGCCGGCATCGCGGCGGCCTTCAACGCGCCGCTGGCCGGGGTGT
>JBDZUN010000146.1:0-8644 GCA_040255145.1 Hyphomicrobiales bacterium
GCAACGACCGCACGCAGGTGCTGCTCGGCGTCACCGGCTCGGGCAAGACCTTCACCATGGCCAAGGTGATCCAGGCGATGCAGCGCCCGGCGCTTGTGCTAGCGCCGAACAAGACGTTGGCCGCGCAGCTCTATGGCGAGATGAAGGGGTTTTTTCCCGACAACGCCGTCGAATACTTCGTCTCCTACTACGATTATTACCAGCCCGAAGCCTACGTCCCGCGAACCGACACCTATATTGAGAAGGATTCGGCGATCAACGAGCAGATCGACCGCATGCGCCACTCGGCGACGCGCGCGCTGCTCGAACGCGACGACGTGGTGATCGTCGCCAGCGTTTCGTGCATCTACGGCATCGGTTCGGTCGAGACCTATTCCGGCATGACCGTGACCCTGAAGGCGGGCGAGGCTGCCGACCGCGGCCAGTTGCTGAAAGATTTGACGGCGCTGCAATACCGGCGGAACGACGCGGCGTTTCAGCGCGGGGCGTTCCGCGCGCGCGGCGACGTGATCGAACTGTGGCCGGCGCACCTGGAGGATCGGGCCTGGCGCATCTCGCTGTTCGGCGACGATGTCGAGGCGATCTCCGAGTTCGATCCGCTGACCGGCGAGCGCACGGCGCAGCTCGACTTCGTCAAGGTCTACGCCAACAGCCACTACGTCACCCCGCGCCCGACCCTGCAGCAGGCGATGGTCAACATCCGCGAGGAGTTGCGCGTCCGCCTCGACCAGTTCCGCAACGAGGGCCGCCTGCTCGAGGCCGAGCGGCTGGAGCAGCGCACCACCTTCGACATGGAGATGATGGCGGCAACCGGCGCCTGCGCCGGGATCGAGAACTATTCGCGCTACCTGACCGGTCGCAAGGCGGGCGAGCCACCGCCGACACTGTTCGAATACCTGCCGGACAACGCCATCGTCTTCGTCGACGAAAGCCACGTCACGATCCCGCAGCTCGGCGGCATGTTCCGCGGCGACTTCCGGCGCAAGTCGACGCTGGCCGAATACGGCTTTCGCCTGCCGTCCTGCACCGACAACCGGCCGCTGAAGTTCGAGGAATGGGACGCGATGCGGCCGCAGACCGTCTCGGTCTCGGCAACGCCGGGGCGATGGGAACTGGAACAGACCGGCGGCGTCTTCACCGAGCAGGTGATCCGCCCGACCGGCCTGATCGATCCGCCCTGCATCATCCGCCCGATCGCGCATCAGGTCGACGACCTGATCGCGGAATGCAAGGACGTGGCGGCGCGCGGCTATCGCGCGCTGGTCACGACCCTGACCAAGCGCATGGCCGAGGACCTGACCGAATACCTGCACGAGCAGGGCGTGCGCGTGCGCTACATGCATTCCGACATCGACACGATCGAGCGGATCGAGATCATCCGCGACCTGCGCCTCGGCGCCTTCGACGTGCTGGTCGGCATCAACCTGCTGCGCGAAGGGCTCGACATCCCCGAATGCGCGCTGGTCGCGATCCTCGACGCCGACAAGGAAGGCTTCCTGCGATCCGAGACCTCGCTGGTCCAGACCATCGGCCGCGCCGCGCGCAATGTCGAAGGCCGCGTCATCCTCTATGCCGACACCGTCACCGGCAGCATGCAACGCGCGCTCGACGAGACTGACCGGCGCCGGCGCAAGCAGCAGGCCTACAATGCCGAGCACGGCATCACACCTGAATCGGTGCGCAAGCAGATCGGCGACATCCTCGACAGCGTCTATGAGCGCGATCACGTCCGGGTCGAGGCCGTTGGCGCCCAGATCGGCCACAACCTGAAGGCGCACCTGGCCGATTTGGAAAAGCGCATGCGCGAGCACGCCGCCAACCTGGACTTCGAGGACGCCGCGCGCCTGCGCGACGAGATCCGCCGGCTGGAAAAGACCGAATTGCTGGTGGCCGAGGACCCGATGGCGCGCCAATCGGCGATCGAGGAGGCGTTGGCGCCGGCCAAGGCGCGCTCCCATGGCGGCCGCGCCGGCATGCGTGCGCCGCGCCGCAAGGGCCGGTGAAGGAAAATCCGCAAGTCAAACCGGCACCGTTGCCTGACCGGAACAGCTATTTCCGCCGGTGGATAGAAAATCTGGTTCCAGCGGAAAGCCGTCAAGAATCTTATTCTGTACGGGATAAGTAACGTTTACCATTATTGCTAATGCGTATCAGGTGCGACCCAGCGAAATCCGCTGGCGCATGAGACGAGCGCCGCCTGTCAGGTGTTATAGACCCGACACCGAATGGAGGACGCTACCGATGAAGCAGGAATTCAAGACCGATATGGAGGCGATCCGCGTCCGCGCCCGCGCGCATATGGACCAGGGTGCCGTAACGCACGCCTATCAGGCGGATCGCGAACAGGTCTTGCGGGTCTTGAACGAAGTTCTGGCGACCGAGATCGTCTGTGTCCTGCGCTATCGCAACCACTACCACATGGCGGTCGGGACGAAGGGCAAGGCGGCGGCGGCCGAGTTCCTGGAGCACGCGCAGCAGGAGGAACAGCACGCCGACTGGGTCGCCCACCGCATCACGCAGCTTGGCGGCAAGCCCAATTTCAACCCCACCGGCATCGAGACGCGGGCGCACGCGGAATATGTCGAGGGCGACACCCTGCGCGCCATGGTCGAGGAAGATCTGGTCGCGGAACGTATCGCGATCGAAACCTATTCCGAAGTGGTGCGCTGGCTCGGCGACGACGACCCGACCACGCGCGTCCTGATCGAGCGCATCCTCGAGCAGGAGGAAGAGCACGCCGATGATATGATGAACCTGCTCGAAGATATCGGGGCGGCCGAAGACCCCGTGCATTAAGCCTCGGTCCGTCTCCCTGCGGAGGTGACCGTGCGGGCGGCCTGCGCCGCAACCGGCCCACAAACAACAGAGACCGGGCGATCGGCTCGCCCGGTCAAGTTGCTACAGGGAGCTTCGCGTCGAAACGCGAAGAAACCGGCCGATCTGGGGTGGGGCGTGATCGGCCGTGTGCCGCGCGTGGAGGCGCGACACGCGTTGCCGTAAGGCAACGAACCAATGCTAGAACTCTGAGGACCGGGGAACAACGGGGGCGCCGCAACGCCGCTATGCAACATCCGCATGGCTATTGCGTAGTTCGTCAGAACGTCCACTCGCGAACCTTCTGAAGCAGGAAGTCGCGGAACACCTTGATGCGCTGGGAATCACGCATGTCCTCGGCATAGACGAAGTAGGCGTCGACGGCCGGGCCGTGCGCCTCCGGCAGGATCTGTACCAGCCGGTTGTTGCCGTAGGTCATGAAGTCGGGCAGGGCAGCGATGCCGAGCCCGCTCTCGACCGCGAGCAGGAGCCCATAGCCGTTGTTGACGCTCAGCACCGGCCGGCGCGGCTTGTCGGGCCGGGCGCCTTCGGTCAGCAGCCAGTTGACCTCCTTGAAGTGCGGCGGCGCGGCGTCGCCATAGACGATCAGGCTATGCCGGTCGAGGTCTTCGAGCGTGCGCGGCGTGCCGCGCCGGCGCACATAATCCGGCGAGGCGTGCAGATGGCTGTGCACGGTGAACAGCTTGCGCTGGATGACGTTGGGCTGGGTCGGCGGCCGGATGCGGATCGACACGTCGGCCTCGCGCAGGCCGATGTCGAGCTCGCGGTCGTCCAGGATCAACTGCACCGAGATGTCGGGGTAGAGCGCCAGGAACTCGTTGATGCGCGGCGTCAGCCAAGTGGTGCCGAAGCCGATCGTCGCGGTCAGCCGGATATCGCCGCGCGGCTTGTCCTTAGCGTCGCGCAGCAGCATCTCGGCGCGCGACAGCCGGATCATCATGTCCTGGGTGGTGCGGTACAGAAGCTCGCCCTGCTCGGTCAGGGTCAGGCCGCGGGCGTGGCGCCGGAACAGGGTGGCCTGCAAGCTGGTCTCCAGCGCGTTGATCTGGCGGCTGATCGCCGACTGGCTGAGCTCCAGCAGCTCGCCCGCGCGCGTGAAGCTGCCGGCTTCGGCGACCGCGTTGAAGATGCGCAGTTTGTCCCAATCCTCCATTGACCGGGACCTTAGGCCGTCGCCTCGGGCGAGAGCGCTGGCGCGCGCGCGTCGTGCGGCGGCCCGCCCGCGGCCAGGAACCGCTCGGCCTCCAGCGCAGCCATACAGCCCATGCCGGCCGCCGTCACCGCTTGACGGAACACCTTGTCCTTGACGTCGCCGGCGGCGTAGACGCCTGGGATGTCGGTCGCCGTCGAATCGGGCCGGGTCAGGATGTAGCCCTCGTCGTCCATGCGCACTTGACCGTGGAACAGCTCCGTCGCCGGCGTATGGCCGATCGCGATGAAGACCCCGTCCAGAGCCAGCTCAGACAGGGCGCCGGTGATGCGGTTGCGCAACCGGATGCCGGTTACGCCGCGGGGATTTTCCGTCCCCAGAATATCGTCCACCACCGAATCCCAGATCACCGAGACCTTGGGGTTCGCGAACAGACGCTCCTGCAGCAGCTTCTCGGCGCGCAGCGAATCGCGGCGATGGACCAGGGTGACGCGCTCGGCGAAGTTGGTCAGGAACAACGCCTCCTCGACCGCGGTGTTGCCGCCGCCGACGACGGCGACCGACTTGCCGCGGAAGAAAAAGCCGTCACAGGTCGCGCAGGCCGAAACGCCGAAGCCCTGGAACGTCTGCTCATTGGGCAGGCCGAGCCACCGGGCCTGGGCGCCGGTGGCGACGATCAGCGCGTCGGCAGTGTACAGCGCGCCGCCGTCGCCGCGTGCGACGAACGGGCGCCGGGACAGGTCGACCGACACGACCGTGTCATGGATGATCCGCGTGCCGACATGTTCGGCCTGCGCGCGCATCTGCTCCATCAGCCACGGGCCCTGGATCGCCTCGGCGAAGCCGGGATAGTTCTCGACGTCGGTGGTGATCGTAAGCTGGCCGCCCGGCTGGAGCCCACTGACCAGGATCGGCTCCAGCATGGCGCGCGCGGCATAGATCGCCGCCGTATAGCCGGCGGGTCCGGAGCCGAGGATCATCACCTTGCCGTGGAACTCGCCCATACCCATTCCCGTTCGCCATTCGTTTGTGATCGTGTCGGTGTCCGTCGCCGCCGCGCGGTCCTGTCCCGGCGCAGCCGCAGCCCGAATTGCCGCGTTGCCGCATGCGCCCTAACTTAGTGACTCGATACAGCGCAGAAAAGCGCGCCGCGCGGCTTTCCGCGACGTGCCCGATGGAGAATGGGAATGCGAGAGCGCCGCATCCATTGCCAAAGCCGCGCCGGAACCTTCACCCACGACCTCGTCGACGCACGCGGCCACCGGCTGGTGGCCGACGAGCCGGTGGAGGATGGCGGCGCCGACCTCGGCACTTCGCCGTTCGAGCTGCTGGCGAGCGGTCTGGCCGTCTGCACCTCCATCACCATCCTGGTCTATGTGCGTCAGCGGGCGCTTCCGGTCGATGACGTGGCGGTGGACGTCCGCTATGTCCGGGCCGGCGAGGGTGGCCGCCCGGCGGCCGGCACCGACCTGGCCGAACGCAGGATCACGCTGATCGGCACGGCCGACCCGGCGCTCCTGCCGCGGCTCGCCCGCGCGGCGCGGGCCTGCCCGGTGCATAAGCTGTTGGAGAAGGCCGGGGTGGAGGTGGTCGATCACCTCGCCTGGGGCGCATCCGTTGCGCCAGCCGAAGCGTTGACAGCGACGAGAGGCCCAACCTAATGTCCCGGCCGTTCCCCGGACCCCCCGGCCCGAGGTGACCGGACCGTGGCACGCTGGCGCCCGGCGGCAAGGCCCGCCGAAGGCGGGGTCGGGACGGGGGTAGCCGGTTTGTCGAAGTACCGAGAGGCATAGCATGGAGTTGGTGGATCTTCTCCGCCCCAACCGTGTCGCCGCAGGCCTGAAGGCTCCGAACAAGAAGCAGCTTCTCGAACATCTGGCGCGCTGGGCCGGGCGCGAGATCGGCCATGCGCCGGACCCGATTTTCGAGACGGTGATGCTGCGCGAGCGGCTCGGCACCACCGGGGTCGGGCAGGGGGTGGCCGTCCCGCACGCCCGGCTTCCAGGCGTGTGCGAAGCGGCCGGCTTCTTTGCGCGGCTCGATCCGCCGATCGATTTCCTGGCGATTGATGGGGAGCCCGTCGACCTTGTCTTCCTGCTGCTGACGCCGCAGGAAGCGGGGGTCGAGCACTTGAAGTCGCTGGCCAACGTTTCACGTGCGCTGCGCGATCCCGGCATGTGCGCGCGGCTGCGCGGCGCCGAGACCGCGGACGCGCTCTATGCCGTGCTGATCGGGTTGGCGCGGTCCTTCGCGGCCTGATCGCGATCGCACCCACGGAAACGGCGCCGGAGATGCCCCCGGCGCCGTCGCCAGCCTGTGGTTGTCGGGTGAGGTTAGTGCACGCTGACCGGCACCATCTCGTTCTCGCGTGCGGCCATGAACGCCGCCGCGCGGCTGGCCACTACCGCCATCCGCGTGCCGTCGGCGGCGTGGACCGAGTAGAGATCGGCGCCTTCCGGCGCGCCGGGAATGTCGCGCAGCTCCTCCGCGCTAACTGGCCTCACATAGACGATCGAGGGCGCGCCCAGCATCGCCAGCGCTTCCGGCGTAATGCCGCGCAGCTCGCCCATTTTAGCCTGATCATGGATTTGCATCACATGTACCCCTTTCCGTCGGCCCCGTAATCGGCGTTCCGTTATTCCGCCGCCCGGTCAAGGGCCTTGACCTTGGTCCGTCCGGTATCGTCGGGCGCAGCCGAAATCTCGATCGTGCGCACCGTGCTTTCCGGTTTGGGTCGCACCAGATCGATGTGCAGAAGCCCGTTGTCCAGGCCCGCCGCCACCACCTCGATCCCTTCCGCGAGCACGAAGCTGCGCTGGAACTGGCGGGCGGCGATGCCGCGGTGCAGGAAGACGCGGTCGCCCGCATCCTCACGCTTGCCGTGGATCACGAGTTGGTTGCCATCGATCTGCACGGCCAGGTCGTCCCTGGTAAAGCCGGCGACCGCTACAGTGATGCGGAGACCGTCTTCCGAAATCTGCTCGATATTGTAAGGGGGATAACCGTCGGCGGCCGTCTTGGCCACTCGATCGAGCACCCGTTCGACCTGATCGAAACCAAGCAGGAACGGGCTGTTGAATACCGAAACACGCGACATCAAGCCCTCCTTGAGCGACTTGCCGGGGCCCGTTCGGCGCCCCGGTTGCGGGATGCGGCCCGGTCATCCGGCGCCACGGATGTAAAATAAGAACGTTTCGCGACCATTCAAGGCGGCGCGGGGCATGCATGGCTGGCATGCGCGGCGGCCATTGGCTGCGTCAAGGCGCAGCGGGCGCAAGCCTCCGGTCAGTCGCCACTGAGCTCGGAGAAGAAGTCCTTGACCTTGGCGAAGAAGCCCGCGGATTCGGGCTGGTGGTCCTCGGGCGGGCACAGGGACGCGAATTCGGCGAGCAGTTCTTTTTGTCGCTTGGTCAGGTTGACCGGCGTCTCGACGAAGGCGGTGACATAGAGCTCGCCGTGCTGGGACGAATGCAGGACCGGCATGCCCTTGCCGCGCAGGCGGAACCGCCGGCCGGTCTGCGTACCTGCCGGGATCGCGACCTTGGTGTTGACGCCTTCCAACGTCGGCACCTCGATCTCGCCGCCCAGCGCGGCGCGCGGAAAGGAGATCGGCACCCGGCAATGCAGGTCCGCGCCTTCGCGCTCGAACAGGGTGTGCGGCTTGAGGCTGAGGAAGATGTAGAGGTCGCCGGGCGGCGCCCCGCGCATGCCTGCCTCGCCCTCGCGCGCCAGGCGGATGCGGGTGCCGTCCTCGACCCCGGCGGGGATCGAGACCGAAAGCGTTCGGGTGCGGCGGATGCGCCCGGCGCCGCTGCACACCGCGCAGGGGTCGCGGATGACCCGGCCCTGGCCCTGGCACGCCGGACAGGTGCGCTCGATGGTGAAGAAGCCCTGCGCCGCCCGCACCCGGCCCTGGCCGTTGCAGGTCTGGCAGGCGACCGGGCTGGAGCCTGAGGCCGCGCCAGTGCCGTGGCACGGCTCGCACGTAATCGAGGTCGGCACGTCGATCGTCGCCTGGCGGCCGCGATAGGCGTCCTCCAGCGTGATCTCGAGGTCGTAGCGCAGGTCCGCGCCGCGGCTTCGTCCGCCCTGCGGGCGGCGGCCCATGAATTCGCCGAACAGGTCGTCGAAGACGTCGGCGAACGAACCGCTGAAATCGAAGCCGGCCTGTCCGCGGCCCATGCCGTTCTCGAACGCGGCGTGGCCGAAGCGGTCATAAGCGGCGCGCTTCTGGTCGTCCTTCAGGACGTCATAGGCTTCGTTGACTTCCTTGAAGCGGCGCTCGGCGTCCGGATCGCCGCTATTGCGGTCCGGATGACACTCCTTGGCCAGCTTCCGGTAAGCCTGCTTAAGGACTTCGATAGGCGCACCGCGCTGGACGCCCAGAATTTCGTAATAGTCTCGTTTCGACATGCGCGATGCCGTTCGTCCCTTTGGCTTGCCCCATTCCCGCGACGCAGGGGGCGCGGCCTTGGCCGCGCCCCCGTTTTCCGTGCGTCAGCTGGCGTTCTTCTTGTCGTCGCGGACTTCCTCGAACTCCGCGTCGACAACCCCGCTGTCATCGGCGGCGCCTTCCGGTGCTTCGGCGCCGGCATCGCCGCCGCTGCCGTCCATGCCGCGATACATCGCCTCGCCGAGCTTCATCGACGAGCGCGCCAG
>JBDZUN010000147.1:0-8532 GCA_040255145.1 Hyphomicrobiales bacterium
AGGGCGGCATCATGGACCTGTGGGTGCGCGAGGCGCGCCTGTTCAAATACGGCTCCGGCACCGGGTCGAACTTCTCCGACCTGCGCGGCGAGAGCGAGCCGCTGTCCGGCGGCGGCAAGTCCTCCGGCCTGATGAGCTTCCTCAAGATCGGCGACCGCGCGGCGGGCGCGATCAAGTCCGGCGGCACGACGCGCCGCGCCGCAAAGATGGTCGTGGTCGACATCGACCACCCGGATATCGAAGCCTTCGTCAACTGGAAGGTGACGGAGGAGCAGAAGGTCGCCGCGCTGGTCACCGGCTCGCGCCTCGCCAACAAGCACCTCAACGCGGTGATGCAGGCCTGCCGCGAGAGCGACGCGGCCGGCGACGACCGCTTCGACCCCAATGCCAACCGGGCGCTGAAGGCCGCCGCGCGGGCGGCGCGCGACGTGCTGATCCCGGAGAACGCGATCAAGCGCACCATCGACTTCGCGCGCCAGGGCTATGAGTCGATCGAGTTCCCGATCTTCGATACCGACTGGGATTCCGACGCCTACGCCACGGTGTCGGGCCAGAATTCCAATAATTCAGTCCGCGTCACCGACGCGTTCCTGCGCGCGGTCGAGCAGGACGGCGAATGGACCCTGACCCGCCGCACCGACGGCAACGAGGCCAAGCGCCTGCCCGCCCGCGAGCTATGGGAGGCGATCGCCCACGCCGCCTGGGCCTGTGCCGATCCGGGCATCCAGTACCACACGACGATCAACGACTGGCACACCTGCCCGGCCAGCGGCGAGATCCGCGCGTCCAATCCGTGCTCGGAATACATGTTCCTGGACGACACGGCGTGCAACCTCGCCTCGCTCAACCTGATGACCTTCATGACCGAGGACGGCGGGTTCGACGTCCGCGCGTTCGAGCACGCGGTGCGCCTGTGGACCATCGTGCTCGAAATCTCAGTGACGATGGCGCAGTTCCCGTCGCGCCGCATCGCCGAGCTGTCCTATGCCTACCGCACCCTGGGGCTCGGCTACGCCAATCTCGGCGGGCTTCTGATGGCGAGCGGCCTGTCCTACGATAGCGACGAGGGCCGCGCGCTGGCCGGCGCGATCACCGCGGTGATGACCGGCGTGTCCTACGCCACCTCGGCCGAGATGGCGGGCGAGTTGGGCGCCTTCCCCGGCTATGCCGACAATGAAGGAGCGATGCTGCGTGTCATCCGCAACCATCGCCGCGCCGCGCACGGGTTGGCCGAGGGCTATGAGGGCCTGTCGACGCCCCCGGTACCGCTCGACGCCGCGCGATGCCCGGAGCCCGCTTTGGCCGTGGCGGCGCGCGTCGCCTGGGACCGCGCGCTGGAGCTAGGCGAGGCGCACGGCTACCGCAATGCGCAGGCGACCGTGATCGCGCCGACCGGCACCATCGGGCTGGTGATGGACTGCGACACCACCGGGATCGAGCCGGACTTCGCCCTGGTCAAGTTCAAGAAGCTGGCCGGCGGCGGCTATTTCAAGATCATCAACCGGACCGTGCCGGCGGCGCTGGCCCGCCTCGGCTACGACCAGGCGCAGAGCGACGGGATCATCGCCTATGCCGTCGGCCACGGCACCCTGCGCGACGCGCCGGGCATCGACCACGCCGCATTGCGCGCCAAGGGTTTCGGCGACATCGAGATCGAGAAGCTCGAAGCCGGGCTCGGCGCCTGCTTCGACATCCGCTTCGCATTCAACCGCTGGACCTTCGGCGACGATTTCTGCACCGGCACACTAGGCATCCCGGCCGCCGCCCTGGCCGATGTCGGCTTCGACATGCTCGGCACGCTGGGCTTCAGCCGCGCGCAGATCGACGCCGCTAACCTGCATTGCTGCGGCGCCATGACGCTCGAGGGCGCGCCGCACCTGAAGGCAGAGCACCTGGCGGTCTTCGACTGCGCCAATCCATGCGGCCGGCTCGGCACGCGGTATCTGTCGGTCGACAGCCACATCCGCATGATGGCGGCGGCGCAGCCGTTCATCTCCGGCGCGATCTCCAAGACCATCAACATGCCGACCGCCGCCACGGTCGCGGACTGCAAGAGCGCCTACATCCTGTCGTGGAAGCTCGGCCTCAAGGCAAACGCGCTGTACCGTGACGGCTCCAAGCTGTCGCAGCCCCTGTCGGCGCAACTTCTGTCCGACGACGCCGATGAGGCGGCCGACCTGATCGACGCGCTGGCCGAAGCGCCGCTCGCCGCGCGCGCCGAGATCGTCACGGAGCGGATCGTCGAGCGCGTGATCGAGCGTGCGGCGGCCCGTCAAAAGCTGCCGCAGCGCCGCAAGGGCTATACCCAGAAGGCGATCGTCGGCGGCCACAAGGTGTATCTGCGCACCGGCGAATACGGCGACGGCACGCTGGGCGAGGTCTTCATCGACATGCACAAGGAGGGCGCGGCCTTCCGTTCGCTGATGAACAACTTCGCCATCGCGATCTCCATCGGCCTGCAATACGGCGTGCCGCTGGACGAATTCGTCGAGGCATTCACCTTCACCCGCTTCGACCCGGCCGGCATCGTCGAAGGCAACGACACGATCAAGCACGCCACCTCGATCGTCGACTACATCTTCCGCGAACTGGCGGTGTCCTATCTCGGCCGCAACGACCTCGCCCATATCGACCCGTCGGAGACGCGCATCGACGCGCTCGGCTCGGGCGAGAAGGAAGGCAAGCGTCCCGGCGGCGCCGATACCGCGGTGATGGAGGCCGGCACCGACGCGGCGCAGATCGTCTCGACCGGGTTCATCCGACGCAAGCCGGCCAACCTCGTCCTGCTGCGCGGCGGCGCCGGCCGGGTGCCGGAGCCGGTCGCCCGCGCGATCGAGCATGTCGAGGTCACGAGCGTCACGGTGGCCGAGGCAGTCGGCGCCGAATTCGCCGTGGCCAGCGGGGCTGGCGCCGACCGGGCCAGCCACGCGCGCGCCCAGGGCTATGAGGGCGACGCCTGCGGCGAATGCGGCAACTTCACGCTGGTGCGCAACGGCACCTGCATGAAGTGCATGACCTGCGGCGGCACCAGCGGATGTTCGTGAGCAGCCCTTTGGGGTTCGGCAGGGAGATGTATCATTGCAACCAATCCTCCTAAAGGAGACGGTCACCGCATTGGCGCGGTGAGAAATCGATCTCAGGTCCACAATCCAAAGACCAGCACATGGACCAAGCGTGATTCCGATACGGGACGCTTCATGGATGGAAAAAAAAGGCGGCGCGCCGTTTAAGGGCGTCCGTAAGGAAAAATAACCTTACGCGGCAGCCCTCTTTTCGCGTCATTGCGAGCGGAGCGAAACAATCCATCTTTGCTGAAACCCAGCCTGAATTGCTTCAGGCCGCGCGAGCCGGGACCCATGACGCGATCCAATGGATGCCGGATAGCCCTTGCGGGCTTCCGGGACGACAGCCGAAGCTGAATTTCGTCGCCGTATGCACGGGCCGTAAGGACGATTACGGCAACGCCGTCGCGGCCTCGTCGGGGCCGAGGTAGCGAACCACCGCGTCGCGCCAGGGTCGGGAGCCGATGCGCGCCAGCAGGTCGGCGTCGACCTTCTCCCGCAACGGACCATCCTTGCGTACCGCGAAGCCGTAATCCTGGCGGATGAATCGGTCAGGCAGGACGCGGATCGCCTTCGGATAATCCCTGGCCGCGGCGTAGAGCAGTGCCGGCGCATCGTCGACGAAGGCCTCGATCTCGCCGGCCGCGACCGCGGCAAGGCCTTCCTTCACGCCGGCGTAACCGCGCGCGACGAAGCCCTGATCGCGCAGCGCATCGGCGGCAGGCGTATCGCGCACCACCCCGATCCGAACGCGGTGCAGGTCGGCATAGCCGTGGACCCCGTCCTTGATCGTGCTCACGGTCAGCGTCGCGGTGACGGCAGCGGTGAACGCAACGACCGCGATCAGGGCCGTAAGCATCCAGAGCAGGCCGACCACCCGTCCGCCCGGGCTGACCGGCGCCGCGCCGCCGCGGCCGGCCGCGGGCACGATCGACCACCACATCCCGTTGCCGACGCCGCAATACCAGGGACCCTGGAATTGCGGGTTGCGCTTACGCTCGAACAGCCAGACCAGGGCGCCCGCGACCAGCAGCAGCACGAACAGAACCAGCACCACGCCGAGGAACGGCCAGGACGCGAAACGCTGCGCCACGGCACACCACGCCCGGATGCCATCGCCACGCACGGGCACGGCGATGGCGAGGCCGGTGGTGTAGTACGGGTGCGTGAACGCCACCCGCTCAGCGCGCGCCGGGGTGATGTCGAGCGCCCCGATGGCGGCGTCGAACCGGCCATCCGCGACGCCGTCGAGCGCGGTCCTGAGATCCGCCGGCACCAGCCGGAACGGCATGTGCAGGTCGTCGGCGACGGCCTTCCATAGCCCGACAGACAGCCCCGACCAGCTACCGTCAGGCCGCTGCGTCACGAAGGGCGGCGCAACGACCGCCGCGACCGTCAACACGGCGGGCGGCGGCGGCGCGAGCGGGGTGGCGTTCACCTCGGGCACCGGGACTGCTTTCGGCGCGGGTTGGGTTGGCGCGGCCGCGGGAGCCTTCTTGATCGGCACCTTCTTGGCCGCGGCATGCCGGTCTGGATGCGTCGGCAGATGGTGGGCGGCGTAGGCCGGTTCGACGATCAGGGCCAGCGCAACCAGCAACAGCCCGATCACAGTCCAACGCCCCCGCATACCGTACCTCTCCATCCACTCGACCCATGCACCAACAGGGCACCGCCGCAGACCGTTGCGACGGCGTCCTCCGGGGTTCGTTCCAGGTATCAGCCGAAGCGGTTCGACTTCGGGAAGCCGCGCGGCGCGACGCGGCCGGCCTGGCCGCGCGCGCCGAGCCAGTCGGAGAAATCGGCGACGGTCTGGACGCGGCCGGCGCCGTCGCGCCAGGTCAGCCCCTCCGCCCGCGCGAACACCTTGGCGTCGGCGAGGCCGCCGTCCTTGTATTTCTGCAGGATGTTGCCGCGCCCGCGCGCCATTTCCGGCAGGTCGGCGGCCGGAAAGATCAGGAGCTTACGGTTGTTGCCGGCCATCGCGATGAGGTCGCCCTCCCCCGGCGCGCAGACCTGGGCCTCCGCGCCCGGTCCGGGATTGAGCACCTGCTTGCCGGCGCGGGTCTGCGCCAGCACCTCGTCCGTCGGCACCAGGAAGCCGCGTCCGTCCGAGGCCGCAACCAGGAGGCGCTTGCCCGGCTCGAACACGCGCAAGGCGACGATGTCGTGGTCGTTGGGCAGGTCGATCAGAAGCCGCACCGCCTCGCCCTGCCCGCGCCCGCCCGGCAGCTTGTCGCAGCCCAGCGTGTAGAAGCGGCCGCTGGTCGCGAACAGCAGCAGCCGGTCGGTCGTCTGGGCGTGCAGGAGGAACCGGGCGCGGTCGCCCTCCTTGTACTTGACCTCGGTATTCGGGTCGATGTGGCCCTTCAGGGCGCGAATCCAGCCCTTTTCGGAGCAGACCACGGTGACCGGCTCGCGCGCGATCAATTGCTCCGGCGTGATGTCGGCAACCGTGGGCGCCTCGGCGAAGTCGCTACGGCGGCGGCCGAGCGGCGTGTCCTTGCCGAACGCCTTGCGGATGTCGGCGATCTCGGCGCCGATGCGCTCCATCTGCTTTACGTCGGAGCGCAGGAGCTGGTTGAGACCCTTGCACTCCGTCTCCAGCGCCTTGTGCTCCTTGGTGATCTCGATCTCCTCGATCCGGCGCAGGGACCGCAGGCGCATGTTGAGGATCGCCTCGGCCTGCGTTTCGGTCAGGCCGAACGCCCGCATCAGCTCCGGCTTCGGCTCGTCGGCCTCGCGGATGATACGGATGACCTCGTCGAGGTTGAGATACGCCTTGAGCAGCCCGTCGAGGATTTCCAGCCGCGCCTCGATCTTGCCCAGGCGGAAGCGCGAGCGCCGGACCAGCACCACCTTGCGGTGGTCGAGGAAGGCGCGCAGCGCCTGGGCCAATGACATGGTGCGCGGCACCCGCCGCGCGTCGAGCACGGTCAGGTTGAGCGGAATCCGCGTCTCCAGGTCGGTCAGCCGGAACAATTGCTCCATCAGCATTTCCGGCTCGACCGTGCGGCTGCGCGGCTCCAGCACCAGCCGCACATCCTCGGTCGATTCGTCGCGCACGTCGCCGAGCGCCGGCACCTTGCGCGTCTCGATCAGTTCGGCGAGCCGCTCGACCAGGCGCGCCTTCGGGACCTGATAGGGTACCTCGGTGACCACGATGCGCCAGATGCCGCGCCCGGCATCCTCCTTTTCCCAGCGTGCGCGCAGGCGAAAGCCGCCGCGGCCGGTGGCGTAAGCGTCGCGGATCGCCGCCGCCGGCTCCACGATCACGCCGCCGGTCGGGAAATCCGGGCCGGGAATCAGCTGGAACAAGGCGTCGTCGGTGGCGTCGGGGTCGGCGATCAAGTGCAGGAGCGCGGCGCACAACTCGTCGGCATTGTGCGGCGGGATACTGGTCGCCATGCCGACCGCGATGCCGGTCGCGCCGTTGGCCAGCAGGTTCGGGAACGCGGCGGGCAGAACCTCCGGCTCCTCCTCCTCGCCATCATAGGTGGCGCGGAAGTCGACCGTGTCCTCGTCGATGCCGCCGAGCAGCGCCTCGGCAACCGCGGTCAGTCGCGCTTCCGTGTAGCGCATCGCCGCCGGATTATCGCCGTCGACATTGCCGAAATTGCCCTGGCCGTCGACCAGCGGATAGCGCACCGCGAAGTCCTGGGCCAGCCGCACCATGGCATCGTAGACCGCCTGCTCGCCGTGCGGGTGGTACTTGCCGATCACGTCGCCGACGACGCGCGCGCACTTCTTGAAGCCGGATTGCGGGTCAAGCCGGAGCTGGCGCATGGCGTAGAGCAGCCGCCGGTGCACCGGCTTCAGCCCGTCGCGCACGTCAGGCAGCGCCCGCTGCGTGATGGTCGACAGCGCATAGGCCAGATAGCGCTCGGCCAGCAGCGAATCGAACGGGCGATCCTCGATCGTATCGTCGAACGGCGCGGGAGGCTTGTTCATCGCTCAACTCACCATCTGGCTTGGAACGGGTGAATCCGCCTGGCGCAGCAGCAGCGCGATCATGCGCTCGCGCGCCGGCGGCATGCGCCGGTCGTGCGGCTCCAGGACATGACGCTCCAGGAAATAGCGGGTCAGGCGGAATCCGTCACGCAAGGCGCCCGCCGGCTCCGGCTCGACCGCCTGGCCGCGCAGGAAGGCCGGCAGCGGCAGCATCCGGTCGCGATAGGGCGCGCCGGCATCGCGGCTGACCGCCCGGCCCGAGCGCGGCGAGACATAGACCAGATCCTCGGTCGCACCGGTCGCCGCGCAGGACGTGAGGTCGAGACCGAAGCCGAGCTCCTGGAGCAGGCCGGCCTCCCACCGTACGAACAGGACCGGCCAGATCTCGGGCTCGCCCAGGTGACCGAGGATGAGAAGCAGGCCCTCATAGGCCGGCCCGTGCGGCTCGCGCTCCGGCAGCACCGCGCTGGCCATGGCGCACGCCGCCGATAGGCCGGCCAGCGCCAGCGGGTCGTGCATCAGGCCGCCGGCGCGGGCGTCGACCAGCTCGACGCGATAGAAGCCGAGATTGTCGGCGATGCGCGCCCGCCACGTCGCGGCCAGGGTATTGCCGGGCTGAAGCAGCGGCTGCATCCGCCGCGACGCGCCGCCGCGGACCAGGCCCAGATGCCGGCCATGCGTCCGTGTCAGCAGCTCGACGATCGCCGCGCTCTCGCCATGCCGCCGCGCCGCCAGGACGATGCCTTCCTCGACCCATTCCATGGTTACCGAGCCGCCGCCGAAACAATCGTCATTGCGAGGAGCGTCAGCGACGAAGCAATCCAGGCGGGGCTAACCCAAGGATGGATTGCTTCGCTTCGCTCGCAATGACGCGGAAAACACATCCTAGCCCTTCGGGAAGTCGAGGCCGACGGCGCGGTAGCGCTCCGGCTCGTCCATCCAGCGTTCCCGGACCTTGACGCGCAGGAACAGGTGCACCCGGTGGCCGAACGCCGTCTCCATCTCGGTGCGCGCGGCCGAGCCGATCTGCTTGATCGTGTGGCCGGCCTTACCAAGCACGATGGCCTTCTGGCCATCGCGCTGGACATAGACGACCTGGTCGATGCGCGCGCTGCCGTCGCGCCGCTGCTGCCACGATTCGGTTTCCACCGTCGACTCGTAGGGTAATTCCTGGTGCACGCGGTGATAGACCGCCTCGCGCGTGATCTCGGCCGCCAGCAGGCGCATCGGCAGGTCCGAGAGCTGATCGGGCGGATAGAGGAACGGCCCGGGCGGCATCCGTCCCCCGAGCGCGGCGCGCAGGTCGTCAACGCCGTCGCCGGTCAAGGCGGAGATCATGAAGACGCGGTCGATCGCTCCGCTCGCGTCCAGGGCCGCGGCCAATGCCAGCAGGTTTTCGCGTCGCACCAGGTCGATCTTGTTGAGCGCGGCGAAGGCCCGCCGGCCACTCGCCCGCAGGCCGTCGAGCACGCGGGTCGCGTCATCGTCGATGCCCCTGGCGGCGTCGACCATCACCACGAGC
>JBDZUN010000385.1:0-1844 GCA_040255145.1 Hyphomicrobiales bacterium
CCGCCCCCGCCGGCCACCGCACCGACACCGACGCCAACGCCGGTGGAGATGCCGCGCACGCCCGAGCCCGCCGCCGCGGCGGCGGGGCCGCGCAAGGCCAAGACCCAATACGCGCTGGACCTGAAGCCGGCCAGCCAGATGCCGCTGCCGCCGCTGAACCTCCTGACCGAGCCGAAGCCGTCCAGCGCCGTGCAGGTCAGCGAGGAAACGCTGCAGCAGAACGCCCGCATGCTCGAATCGGTGCTCGACGATTACGGCATCCGCGGCGAGATCGTGCGGGTGCGGCCGGGGCCGGTCGTGACGCTGTATGAGCTTGAGCCCGCGCCGGGCATCAAGTCCTCGCGCGTCATCGGCCTGTCCGACGACATCGCCCGGTCGATGAGCGCGGTCGCCGCCCGCGTCGCGGTGATTCCGGGGCGGAACGCGATCGGCATCGAACTGCCCAACATGAAGCGCGAGGGCGTCGCGCTGCGCGAATTGCTGGCCTCGTCCGATTACGAGGACACCGCCGGCCGCCTGACCCTGGCGCTGGGCAAGGACATCAGCGGCGCGCCGGTGATCGCCGACCTGTCCCGCATGCCGCACCTTCTGATCGCCGGCACCACCGGGTCGGGCAAGTCGGTCGGCATCAACGCGATGATCCTGTCGCTGCTGTACCGGCTGCCGCCGGACCAGTGCAAGCTGATCCTGATCGACCCGAAGATGCTGGAGCTGTCGACCTATGACGACATCCCGCACCTGCTGACGCCGGTGGTGACCGAGCCGAAGAAGGCTGTCGTCGCGCTGAAATGGACCGTGCGGGAAATGGAGGACCGCTACCGCAAGATGTCCAAGCTCGGCGTGCGCAACATCGCCGGCTACAACCAGCGGGTCGAGCAGGCGCGCGAAGCGGGCGAGGTGCTGAAGCGCACGGTGCAGACCGGCTTCGACCCCGATACCGGCAAGCCGGTATTCGAGGAACAGGAGATGGACCTGGCGCCGATGCCGTTCATCGTCGTCGTGGTCGACGAGATGGCCGACCTGATGATGGTCGCCGGCAAGGACATCGAGGGCGCGATCCAGCGCCTGGCGCAGATGGCGCGCGCCGCCGGGATCCATATCATCATGGCGACCCAGCGCCCCTCGGTCGACGTCATCACCGGCACGATCAAGGCCAACTTCCCGACCCGCATCTCGTTCCAGGTCACGTCCAAGATCGACAGCCGCACCATCCTGGGCGAACAGGGCGCGGAGCAGTTGCTCGGCATGGGCGACATGCTGTACATGGCCGGGGGCGCCAAGGTGACGCGCGTGCACGGCCCCTTCGTCTCCGACGAGGAGGTCGAGCGCGTGACCAAGTGGCTGCGCCAGCACGGCGCGCCCGAATATCTCGATGCCGTGACCGAGGAGCCGGAGGGCGAGTTCGGTGCGCTCGCGGCGGGCGGCGGTGGCGAGGGCGACGACCTCTACGATCAGGCCGTCGCCGCCGTGGTGCGGAACCGCAAGGCCTCGACCAGCTTTGTCCAGCGCCAGCTCCAGATCGGCTACAACCGCGCCGCGCGCCTGATGGAGCAGATGGAGCAGCAGGGCGTCGTCGGCCCCGCCAACCATGTCGGCCGGCGCGAGATCCTGGTCGGCGGCGGCGTGGAGGATTGAGCCGCCGCCGCGATTGATCGCCGAGGAGCTTGGCGCTTGTGCGGCTCGTCGCGTCCGCCCATCTTGACGGCATGAATCAGCCCGCCCCACGCGCCGCCCGTGGCGCCCGCCCGCCGAAGCTCGGCATCTTCGCCGGCTGCCTCGCCCTGCTCCTGACAGCGGCGTCGGCCTTCGCCATGCCGCCCAAAAGCGGCGAGGCCGGCGACCAG
>JBDZUN010000386.1:0-1844 GCA_040255145.1 Hyphomicrobiales bacterium
CGCGGTTGACCGCCCGCATCAGCGGCTCCTCCGCCGCCTCGGCGCATTGCACGGCGGCGACATCGGTGTGCGGCGCGGCCGACAGGATGCCGGGACTGAACACCGCCGTGAAGTTGAGGCGCAGGTCGGTCCAGTCGATGTGGCGCAGGTTGGCGATCCGCCCGGTGATCTCGCGGCCGAGCACGTTGTAGGTCAGCGTGTCGCCGACCCCGACGCCGAAATCGCGCGCCAGCGCGGCGTCGAACGAAATCAGCGGCGGCCCGGCATAGTCGGCCGGCCACCATCGGCCCGCCACGATGTCGGCATTGGCGGGTGGGCGTGCTGCATAGGTCAGGCCCCGGTCGCCGCGCAGCGCCCAGCGCGCGCCCTCCGGCACCCGCTCCGGATCGGCCGCACGGTCGGCGATGCGCACGATCCGGCCGCGCAGTTGCGGCACCTGCTCGATCCGGCCGACGCCTGGGACCGACCGCGCGAGTTGCGTGAAGGCATCGGCCTGGTCCGGCTGGATATCGATGAAGAAATAGGCTGGCGCGCCCGCCGGCATCGCGCGGTCGATTGCATGCGACAGGCTGCCGCCGACCTGGCCGAGCGCGGCCAGCAAGGCGAGTCCGATGCCGAGCGAGACCACGACCGACGCGGTCGGCGCGCCGGGGCGGCCGATGCCGGCCAGTGCGACCCGGATCGTGCCCGCCGGCGCGCCGGGCCGGCGCGCCAGGGCGCGGCCGGCCCTTCTTAGCCCGAAGCCCGCCGCGCCCAGGGCCGCGATCAGCGCGCTCAAGCCCCCGAGGAAGCCGGCCGCCAGCCGCAGGTTTCCGGCGATCAGGACGACCACGCCGATCCCGGCGATCACCGCCGCCGCGACGACCAGCGCCGCCGCCATGCCCGGCCGGCGCCGTATCGGCGATGCCGGTGCGCGGAACAGCAGCGCCGGCGGTAGACTGCCGGCCCGGCTCAGCGGCAATGCGGCGAAGCCGAGCGTGACAACGATGCCGGCCGCCGCCGCCAGGGCCAGCGCGCCCCAATGCGGCCCGGGATCGACCGGCACGGCGAAGGCGCGCCAGGCCGCGCCGGCCAGGGCGGGCGGCGCCAGCGCGCCGGCGCACAGGCCGAGCGCGATGCCGGCGACCGCCAGCACGGCGATCTCGATCCCGAAGATCAGGACGACCAGCCGGCCGGACGCGCCGACCGCCTTCAGCACGGCGATGGTCGCGCGCCGCGTCGCCAGGTGGGCCGTGACCGCGTTGCCGACGCCGATGCCGCCGACCGCCAGGGCCGTCAGTGCGGCGAGCGCGAGGAAGGTGCGCATGCGGTCGATCATGCGGCCGAGGCCGGGCGAAGCATGCGCGCGGTCGCGCACGCGCCAGCCGGCTTGCGGGAACGCCACCGTCGCGGCGCGGGCCACGGCCTCGGGCGACGCGCCCTCCGGCAGTCTGATGCGATAGGCATAGTGGACCAGGCTGCCGGCCCGGAGCAGGCCGGTCGCGGCCAGGCTGTCGCGCGCCACCATCACGCGCGGCCCGAAATCGAAGCCGGACGACAGGCGGTCGGGCTCGACCGCCAGTTCGGCGCGGATGCGATAGGTCTGCTCGCCCAGCCGGATCGAATCGCCGGCCTTGAGCCCCAGGCGGTCGAGCAGGCCACGCTCCGCCACCGCGCCCCACACGCCGTCGCGGCGTTCCAGCGCGGCGCTCAGCGCGCCGTCCGGTCGCAGCGCGACCGCGCCGTAGAGCGGATAAAGCCCGTCCACCGCCTTCAGCTCGACCAGGGCGCTGGCGTCGCCGCGCGCCGGCCGCGCCATGGTGCGCAGTTCGACGGTCTCGGACACGGCGCCCTGGCCGTCCAGC
>JBDZUN010000148.1:0-2146 GCA_040255145.1 Hyphomicrobiales bacterium
CTCGTCTCCAGCCCGCTGCGGCGGGCGCGCGAGACGGCGGGGCCGCTGGAGCGGCGGTGGTCCGTGACGGCGCGGATCGAGCCGGCGGTCGCCGAAATCCCGTCGCCCGCCGCCGACCTGGCCGCGCGCGGGCGCTGGCTGCGCGCGGCGATGGAGGGGACCTGGACCGATCTCGGTCCCGATTATAGCGCCTGGCGCGACACCGTCGCCGCGACGCTCGCGCGGCTGTCGCAGGATACGGTGATCTTCACGCATTTCATCGCCATCAACGCCGCGGTCGGCCACGCGACGGCGGACGACCGGCTGGTCTGCTTCCGGCCGGACAATTGCTCGGTCACGACATTCGAGGCACGGAACGACGGCTTGCACCTGGTCGCGTTGGGCGACCAGGCGGGAACGGAGGTCGGCTGATGGGACTGCGCAACACGGCGACGCGCTGGGGCCTGGGGGCCCAGGTGCTGCACTGGCTGGTTTCGCCCCTGGTGATCACCCAGTTCATCCTGGTCTGGATCGCGATCAACCTGCCCAAGGGGCCGCTGGTCGGAACCCTGTTCGCCTGGCACAAGTCGATCGGCGTGACGATCCTGGGGCTGGCGGTGATCCGGCTGTTGTGGCGGCTGTCCGACACCCCGCCGCCGCTGCCGGCGGCGATGCCGAAATGGGAGCAGGTCGTCGCCCGGATAACCCATTACCTGCTCTACATCCTGATCTTCGCCCAGCCGCTCGCCGGCCTGTTGCTGACGCTGGCCGGGAAGCGGCCGCTGGTGCTCTATGGCGGCTGGACGGTGCCGAACCCGATCGGGCCGAACCCGCCGCTGCACCACGCCGGCGAGGTCGCGCATTTCTGGCTCGGCTATGCGCTGCTCGCCGTCGCCGTGCTGCACGTCGCCGCCGCCCTGCGCCACCATTTCTGGCGGCGCGACGAGGTGTTGCTGCGCATGGTGCCGGGCCCGGCGGCCGAGCGCGCACAGTTCGCGCGCCACGTCGCCGAGGGCTGACCCGATCGCTCCTTCGCCGCGCGCCGCCCGCGGCGGATGGGGCGCTATTCGGCCGCCGCGGTGCGGTCCGGCGCCGCCTTGAGGTGGGGCTTGCCGGCCTTGGCGTAGTCGAGGCTGACCGGCGCGCCCACGTCGAACGGGCTGTCGAGGCCGAGGCCCTTGCCGATCTCGCGCACGCGCGGCAGCACCTCCTTGCCCAGAAGCTCGATACAGCGCAGCGAATCCTCCTGGTTGACCGCGCCGTCATTGCCCCACAGCGCCAGGATGCCGGGGCGCGTCTCCTCCAGCAGGATGCGCAGCTTCTCGACGCACTGGTCGGGGGTGCCGTGGATGATCGACAGCGCCTCCGACTGCTTCTCGAACGGCTGCTTGCCGGCCATCGCCTTGCGGCCGGAGCGGACCTCGGCCATCGGCCGGCGCGCATTGGCGCCGAGATAGCCGGACGGCGCGCCCCAGACCGGGTGCAGCAGGCCGACGAACTCGCCCTGCATCCACAGGAACTCGCGGGCGTTCTTCTCAGCCTTCTCCTCGGTGTCCTGGCAATGGATGCGGATCAGGTAGCCGCGGTGCTCCGGCCCCGATTCGTAGCCGGACCGCGTGGCCGCCGCCTCGTAGGTCGCCCAGATGCGCTTGCAGATGTCGATGGTGGCGTTCAGCACGATGTAGGGATAGGCGTGCTCGGCCGCCCATTCGATCGTCTCCGGGCTCGACACGCCGGGAATCCAGATGCGCGGGTGCGGCTTCTGCAGCGGCACCGCCCACGGGTTGACGACGCGCTGGTGGTACTGGTCGCCCTCCCAGCGGAACGGGCCGGGCTGCGTCCACGCCTTGACGATCAGGTCGTGCGCCTCGTTGAACCGCTCGCGGTTATAGGCGGGGTTGGCGTTGGTCGCGATCTGCTCGGTGCCGCCGCCGCGCACGAAGCCGGAGACGAGCCGGCCGCCCGAGATCATGTCGATCATCGACAGTTCCTCGGCCAGCCGCACCGGGTTGTCGCTGAGCGGCAGGGGGTTGCCGAGGATGACGATCTTCACCCTGTCGGTCGCGTGGGCCAGGATCGAGGCCATGACGTTGGTCTTGGCCTGCATGCAGAACGGCGCGTTGTGATGCTCGTTCAGCATGATGCCGTCGAAGCCGACCTTGATCTC
>JBDZUN010000148.1:2156-8439 GCA_040255145.1 Hyphomicrobiales bacterium
GCTTGTACTGGTCGATATACTCGCGATAGAGCCGCGCGCCGTCGGCCGGGTTGAAATATTCGTTCGGGAAGATCAGCGCGGTATAGCCCAGCCGGTCGCCTTCCTCGCGCGGATAGGTCTTCATCGGCTGTTCGGTGAAATACATGATGTGCATGGGATCCTCCCTCAGCCCAGGAAGCGCAGGACCTGCTCGGTCAGCGCCGCGGGCTTCTCGATGTCGGGATAGTGGCCGCAGGCCGGAATGACGACCGAGCGCGCGCCGGGAATCAGCTCGGCATATTGGCGGCCGACCACCGGCGGCACGATGCGGTCGCCTTCGCCGCAGACCACCAGGGTCGGCAAGGCAAGGCCGGGCAGCAGGTGGTTCAGCCCGCGGTGGAACATGTAGGGCTTCCAGGCGATGCGGGTGGTCATCTCGCGGTTGACTTCCCACACCACCAGCTGCGCCACGTCCGGCGGCGTGCCGAACGTGTCGTGATAGGGCTTCGGGTCGACGAAGCCGTGGGTGACGTATTCCTCGCAATTGACCAGGAACTGGTCGTAGACCTCGCTCTCGCGCGGCTGCAGGCCCATCGGGTTGACCAGTACCAGGGCGCGGAATGCGCCGTGGCCGGTGACCGCCAGCTCGGCCGCGATCCAGCCGCCGAAGCCGAGGCCGATGAGGGCCGGCGGCCGGTCCAGCTTCAGGTCGCGGATCAGCCAGTGGTACATCGCCGCCATCTCGCGCACGTCGCGCATCCAGACCGGCCGCTCCGAGCCGTCGAAGCCCGGATGCGACGGCACGATCACGTCGTATTGCGCCGCCAGGCTGTCGTAGAACGGCAGCCAGCCGGGATTGCCGATGTCGTGGTGCAGCACCAGGACCGGTGCGCCCTTGCCCTTGCGCAGGATGTCGACGTCCGTCCCCGCGACCTTGACCGTGCTGAGCGCCGCGTCGCCGATCTGGCGCGGCCGCAATTGTTCCGCCGTCTCCACCATGCCCTGCCCGCTCCCTCTGCTGATCGAGCGATAGTTTAGGAGCGGCCGACGGGTGCGCCAACCCCATGGCGAGGATGGGGCGGCGGGGGGCGGCGCTGGAGATCGAAGGGGCCTGCGGGTCGTCATCCCGTTCCCGCTGCCGGACAAGGCGGATGGGGCGGTGGGATAACCGCGTTTGCCTGCGTCACCGCGGCGGCGCGGCCTAGCCGATAGAACGCATGGCCCGCTGCGCGGCCTGGGCCAAATTGCCCCACCAGCTTCCATTGACCCCCCGCGCGGCTGCTTCTATCTTTCCCGCGCTCGCGGGCGGACCGCGGGCCTGACGGTTCCGGGCAAGGGCCCGGGATCGCCGCCAGTCGGCGCGACGCGCCCACTGGCGTTTTCTGCGTTGGGGCACCGTGTCCGCGCCAGCATGAACCGCGTATCGGGATGACGGCCATGTTCGAGACCCTGTCGGAGCGCCTGTCGACCACCTTCGACCGCCTGCGCGGTCGCGGTGCGCTGAGCGAGGCGGACGTCGCGGAGGCGATGCGCGAGGTGCGCGTCGCCCTACTCGAGGCCGACGTGGCGCTGCCGGTGGTCAAGGACTTCGTCGACAAGGTGCGCGAGCGCGCGGTCGGCCAGGCCGTGCTGAAATCGGTCACGCCCGGTCAGATGGTGGTCAAGGTCGTCCACGACGCGCTGGTCGAGACGCTGGGCGGCAGCATGGACGGCGGGATGCCGGAGGGGCCGGAGCTGAACCTGACCGCCGTGCCGCCGGTGCCGATCCTGATGGTCGGCCTGCAGGGGTCGGGCAAGACGACCACCACGGCCAAGATCGCCGCCCGGCTCAAGGCGCGCGAGAAGAAGAAGGTGCTGATGGCGTCGCTCGACGTGCAGCGCCCGGCGGCGCAGGAGCAATTGCGCGTCCTGGGCGAGCAGGCGGGCGTCAACACGCTGCCGATCGTCGCCGGCCAGATGCCGGTCGATATCGCCCGCCGGGCGATGGAGGCGGGGCGGCTCGGCGGCTACGACGTGGTGATGCTCGACACCGCCGGCCGGCTCCACGTCGACGAGGCGCTGATGAACGAGGTCGCGGCGGTGCGCGACGCGGCGCGCCCGCACGAGACGCTGCTGGTCGCCGACGCGCTGACCGGCCAGGACGCGGTCAATGTCGCAAAAAGCTTCAACGACCGCGTCGGCCTGACCGGCATCGTGCTGACGCGGGTCGACGGCGACGGGCGCGGCGGCGCGGCGCTGTCGATGCGGGCGGTGACCGGCCGGCCGATCAAGCTGCTCGGCACCGGCGAGAAATTGGACGCGATCGAGCCGTTCCATGCCGAGCGCATCGCGGGCCGCATCCTGGGCATGGGCGACGTGGTCAGCCTGGTCGAGCGCGCGGCCGAGACCATCGAGGAGGCGAAGGCCGAGGCGATCGCCGCCAAGATGCGCAAGGGCGAGTTCGACCTCGACGACCTGGCCGAGCAATTGCGCCAGATGCGGCGCATGGGCGGCATGCAGGGCATCCTCAGCCTGCTGCCCGGCGTGCAGAAGGCGAAGAAGGAGATTGCGGCGGCCAACCTCGACGACAGCGTTCTGAAGCGGCAGGAGGCGATCATCTCGTCGATGACCCGCTACGAGCGGTCCAATCCGAAGGTGCTGGGCGGCGGGCGCAAGCGGCGCGTCGCCGCAGGCTCCGGTACCTCGGTCCAGGACGTCAACCGCCTGCTCAAGATGCACCGGCAGATGTCCGACATGATGAAGAAGATGGGCAAGCTGGAGAAGCGCGGGGGCTTAAGCGCGCTGCTCGGCTCCGGCGCCGGCAACGTCCCCGGAATGCCCGGCATGGGTCGCGGCAGCCCGCCCCAGCTCGGCCCCGGCGGCGGCCTGCCGCCCGGCTTCCGCTTTCCGAAATAACTCCAAGACAGCAACTCGACCGACAGGAGAGAACACGCAATGGCGCTGAAGATCCGGCTGACCCGCACGGGGGCCAAGAAGCGGCCGTCCTATCGCATCGTCGTCGCCGACGCCCGCGGCCCGCGTGACGGCGGCTATATCGAGCGGATCGGCCACTACCACCCGATCCTGGCGCGGGAAAATCCGGGCCGCCTGCATCTGGACCAGGACCGCGCGCGCCATTGGCTGGAACGCGGCGCCCAGCCGACCGAGCGGGTCGCGCGCTTCCTGGGCGAGGCGGGGCTGATCGAATTCAAGCACCGCGAAAACCCGAAGAAGAGCGAGCCCAAGACCAAGGCGCAGGAACGCGCCGCCGCCAAGGCGGCCGCCGCCGCGGCGCCGGCCCCTGCCGAGCCGCCGGTCGCGGAGGCCCCGGCCGAGCCGACGCCGGAAGCATCCGGCGACGCCGCAGGCTGAATCAGGGCGCCCGGGCCGCGCGATGGCCGACAAGGTGTGCATCGGGGCGATCGCGGGCGCGCACGGCGTGCGCGGCGACCTGCGCGTGCGCACCTTCACCGCGCGGCCGGAGGACGTCGGCGCCTACGGCGCGGTCGAGACCGACGATGGCCGGCGCCTTGCCCTGCATGTGGTGCGTCCGCTGAAGGATGGGCTGGTCGCGGCGCGGGTCGCCGGCATCACCGACCGCGACCAGGCCGAGGCCCTGCGCGGCCAGCGCCTGCACGTGCCCCGCACGGCGCTGCCAGCGCCGGAGGATGACGAGTTCTACCATGCCGACCTGATCGGGCTCGCGGTGCAGCGGAGCGACGGTGCGGCGCTCGGCACGGTGGCGGCGGTGCACGATTTCGGCGCCGGCGACATCCTGGACATCGTCCCGGCCGACGGCGGCGAATCGGTGCTGATGCCGTTCACGCGCGAGACGGTGCCGGTGGTCGATGTGGCCGGCGGCCGCCTGATCGCCGATCCGCCGTCAGGCCTGTTCGAGGCCACGTCATGAATGGCGACACGACCGGACCGTGGACCGCGACGGTGCTGACCCTGTTCCCGGAGATGTTCCCGGGGTCGCTCGGCCTGTCGCTGGCCGGGCGGGCGCGGGCCCAGGGCCGGTGGGCGCTGGAAACGGTGGACATCCGCGACTTCGCGCGCGATAAACACCGCTCGGTCGACGACAGCCCGGCAGGCGGCGGCTCCGGCATGGTGCTGCGGCCCGATATATTGGCCGCAGCCCTGGACGCGACGCGCGCCCGCGACGAGACGGCGGGTGTGACGCGGCCGGCGATCTACCTGTCGCCGCGCGGCCCGCGCGTCGATCAGGGCTTCGTCAGGGATCTGGCGTCCGGGCCCGGCGTGGTGCTGCTGTGCGGCCGCTACGAAGGGGTCGACGAACGTCTGATCGAGGCGCGCGCCATACGGGAGGCGAGCCTCGGGGATTTCGTGCTGTCCGGCGGCGAGCCGGCGGCGATCGTGCTGCTCGACGCGGCGGTCCGGCTGTTGCCGGGCGTGCTCGGCGATCCGGAAGGGTTGAAAGAGGAGAGTTTCGAGTCCGGCCTCCTGGAATATCCGCACTACACGCGGCCTTCGGTATGGGAAGGCCGCCCGGTGCCGCCGGTGCTTCTGTCCGGCGACCACGAGAAGGTGCGGCAATGGAGGCTCGAACAGGCGCGGCGCATCACACGGGAGCGCCGACCCGACCTGTGGGCCCGATATGTCATGCAATCGCCGCGCGGCGGCACGCGAGGAGTTGAAGGATGAATATCATCGACGCGCTCAACCAGGAGCAGATCGACAAGATCCTCACCGCGCGCAAGCTGCCGGACTTCGAACCCGGCGACACCTTGCGCGTCATGATCAAGGTGGTCGAGGGCACGCGCGAGCGCATCCAGACGTTCGAGGGTGTGTGCATCGGCCGCTCGGGCGCCGGGCTCAACGCCAATTTCACCGTGCGCAAGATTTCCTACGGCGAGGGGGTCGAGCGCGTCTTCCCGCTCCATAGTCCGATGATCGACGGCGTGCAGGTGATGCGGCGCGGTCGCGTCCGGCGCGCGAAGCTCTATTACCTGCGTGGCCGCACCGGCAAGGCGGCGCGCATCGCCGAGCGCGTCGATCATCGCCGCGGCGCCGCGCGCGCCGGGGGCGCGGAGGCGAAAGAGGGCTGATAAGGTAAGGTTGTCATCGCGCGAAGCGGCGGCGACGCGCCGATCCAGTCCCTTGGTGTCACCCCGGACGGCGCGCCAGCGCCGAGCCGGAGGCCACAGCGCGATGACGGAGAAGGCTTTAGCGGAGACTGCGCCATGACCTCGCCCCGCACGCTCTATGACAAGATCTGGGACGCCCACGTCGTCGAGCAGCAGGACGACGGCACCACGATTCTCTATATCGACCGGCACCTGGTGCACGAGGTGACGAGCCCGCAGGCCTTCGAGGGCCTGCGCATGAGCCAGCGCAAGGTGCGCCGGCCCGAGGCGACGCTCGCCGTGGTCGACCACAACGTCCCGACCACCGACCGCACTCGCCCGATCGACGATCCGGAGGCGGCGACGCAGATCGCCGCGCTGGCCGACAATACCCGCGAATTCGGCATCGAATATTACGCGATGGACGACCCCCGCCAGGGCATCGTGCACATCGTCGGGCCGGAGCAGGGCCTGACCCAGCCGGGCATGACCATCGTGTGCGGCGACAGCCACACCGCGACACACGGCGCCTTCGGCGCGCTGGCCTTCGGCATCGGCACGTCAGAGGTGGAGCACGTCCTGGCGACCCAGACGCTGCTGTTCCGTCGCGCCAAGAACCTGCGCGTCACGGTCGACGGCAAACTGCCGGTCGGCTGCACGGCTAAGGACATCGTGCTGGCGGTGATCGGCAGGATCGGCACCGCCGGCGGGACCGGCCACGTCATCGAATATGACGGCCCGGCGATCCGCGCGCTGTCGATGGAAGGCCGCATGACCGTCTGCAACATGTCGTTCGAGGCGGGCGCGCGCGCCGGCCTGATCGCGCCGGACGAGACGACCTTCGAATACCTCAAGGGTCGGCCCAAGGCGCCCAAGGGCGCGGCCTGGGAACAGGCGGTGGCCTATTGGAAGACGTTCGTCTCCGACGCGGACGCGCATTTCGACAAGGTTGTGGCGATCGACGCCTCGGCGCTGGAGCCGATGGTGACCTGGGGCACCAGCCCGCAGGACGTGCTCCCGATCAGTGCGGCGGTGCCCGACCCGGCCGACGAGCCCGACGAGGCCCGGCGCAAGGCGATGGAGCGCGCGCTGGACTACATGGCGCTGACCCCCGGCACGCCGCTCGAGGACGTGCGCATCGACCGCGTGTTCATCGGCTCCTGCACCAACGGGCGGATCGAGGATTTCCGCGAAGCGGCGCGCATCGCCAAGGGCCGCAAGGTCGCAGGCCATGTCGG
>JBDZUN010000149.1:0-8430 GCA_040255145.1 Hyphomicrobiales bacterium
CACGCGCTCGGCGATCACGTTGCGCAAGATTTCGTCGGTGCCGCCGGCGATACGCATGCCCGGCGCGAACATATAGGCGTGCTGGAACAGCTTGCCGAAGGGCAGGAGGTCGCGCTCCATCACCGTGCCGGCGCTCTCCATCAGCTCCATGCCGAAGGCGGCCATGTCCTGGAGCTTCTTGGCGTTGACCACCTTGCCGATCGAGGCTTCCGGCCCCGGCGTCTGCCCCTTCGACAGGGCGGTCATCGTGCGAAAGCGAATGTATTTCAGGCCCTGGCTCTGCACGTACCACTCGGCCAGCTTCTCGCACACTGCCGCATTCCGCACGGCGGGGCCGTCCTCCAGTTCGATCTCGCGCGAAAGCTCGAACACCTCCTCGAAATCCGGGCCCGGCGAATCGCCGACGGCGAGGCGCTCGTTCATCAGGGTGGTCAGCGACACCTTCCACCCCTCGCCCGGCTTGCCCAGCCGCTGGGCATCCGGGATGCGCACGTCCGTGAAAAACACCTCATTGAAGTTGCGGTCGCCCGAAATCTGCTTGATCGGGCGGATTTCGATGCCCGGCGATTTCATATCGAGGAAAAAGAAGGTCAGGCCCTTGTGCTTTGGCACCGTCGGGTCGGAGCGCGTGACCAGGATACCCCAATCGGAGTAGTGCGCGCCGGAGGTCCAGATCTTCTGGCCGTTGACAACCCACTCGTCGCCGTCGCGTTCCGCGCGGGTGCGGATACCGGCGAGGTCGGAGCCGGCGGCCGGCTCCGAGAACAGCTGGCACCAGATTTCCTCGCCGCGCAGCGCCGGCGGGGCGAAGCGCGCCACCTGCTCCTTCGTGCCCCAGGTAGCCAGGGTGGGGATGCACATGCCCAGCCCGATCTCGAACACGCCGCGCGGTACAACGTAATTCGTCTCTTCCTGGTTGTAGATCACCTGCTGGATCGGCGTGCCGCCGCGCCCGCCCATCTCCTTCGGCCAGGTGATCGCGGCATAGCCCGCCGCAGCCTTCTTGGCCTGCCATTCCTTGGCGCGACGAATCGCCTCGGCCTCCGGATAGCGGCCGCGGAACGAATCGCGGGCATTGACCTTGGGCTCCGCGTTCGCCTTGAGCCAGGCGCGCACCTCGGTGCGGAAGGCGGCTTCCTCCGGCGCGTCATCGAAATCCATGAAAGCGTTCCCCGTTTCGCGGCACTCACGCCACGCTCTTAGGCCACGTTGCGCCGTTCCAAATGTCCGATCAGGCGGTCGGACCATGCGCGCTTGGTGCCGATATTCAGCGCGAGCAGCCTGGAACGACGATAGTACAGGTGGCAGTCGAACTCCCACGTATAGCCCATGCCGCCGTGGGTCTGGACGTTCTCACGCGCGGCGAACTCGTAGCCGTCGATCGCCGCCACGCGCGCGCCGGCGGCTGCGACCGGCAGCTCGGCGGCGTCGGTCGACAGCGCCCAGGCGCCGTAATAGGCGTTGGAACGCGCCAGCTCGAGCCCGACATAGACGTCGGCCAGCTTGTGCTTGATCGCCTGGAATGAGGCGATCGGCCGGCCGAAGGCATAGCGGCCGAGTGCATATTCCCTGGCCATGTCGAGGCAAGCCTGCGCGCCGCCCACCTGCTCGAACGCAAACAGGATCGCTGCCCGGTCCAGGATGCGCTCAACCAGGCTCCAGCCCTCGCCGGTTTCGCCCAGCGGCGCGGCCGGGGCATCGGCGAACGCGATGCGCGCCTGCTTGCGCGTCGGGTCGATGGTCTGGACGTTCTGGCGATCCACGCCGGGCCCCGTCAGGTCGACGACGAACAGCGAGATCGCGTGTGGACCCGGCTCGTCCACCGTGCGCGCCGCGACGACCGCGAAGTCGGCCGCCATGCCGTCGGGCACCGGAAGCTTGACCCCGGACAGCCGGCCGCCGCGGCACGTCGCCTCGATGGTCTTCGGCGTGGCCGGTTTCGGGCCCTCGCTTAGGGCAAAAGTGCCGATCGCCTCGCCTGACGCGATGCGCGGCAGGTAGTGCCGCTTCTGCTCCTCGCTGCCGGCCAGCAACAACGCCTCCGCCGCCAGGTAGACCGAGGATGCGAATGGCACCGGCGCCAGGGACCGGCCGAGCTCCTCCGCCAGGACGCACAGTTCGAGATAGCCAAGGCCGAGGCCGCCGAATTCCTCTGGGATCGCGGTGCCGAGCCAGCCCATCTCGGCAATGGCTCGCCACAGGTCGCGGTCGTAAGGCTCGTCGCTCTCCAGGATCGCGCGTACCGCCTTGGGCGGCGACTTGGCCTCCAGGAACCGCTGCGCCTGGTCGCGCAGCATCTTCTGGTCGTCGGAGAAGTCGAAATTCATGACGCGGCCAGCGGCCGGAAATAAGGCAAGGTGAAGTCGTTCGTCACCTCTTCCCAGACAAGCTCGACCGGCAGGTCGAGCTTGAGCGCATCGAGCTCCATGTCGCGCACGCGGCTGACCATGCGCACGCCTTCGTCCATCTCGACCACCACCGTCGCATAGGGAAGCTGGTCGGCGAAGGCCGGGTGCATCGCGCGCCAGGTCACGGTCCAGGAGAAGACCGTGCCCCGACCCGCCGATTCCTGCCATTCCCAGTCCGACGAACCGCAGAACGGGCACATGTAGCGCGGTACGTGCCGATGACGGCCGCAGCCCGTGCATTGCTGGAAGCACAGCCGGCGATTGCGGCAATGGTCCCAGAACTCGGCGTTCAGTGGGTCCTTCGGCCGCGGGATCGGGAAGTTACTGCCGGCCATGCGCCTACCTCCGCAATACGGCGACGCTGCCGTCGCCCAAATCGCCCCAGCCGGTGACGATGCCAATCTCGGCGTCCTTGACCTGCGCCGCGCCGGCTTCGCCGCGCAATTGCCGCGTCGCCTCAACGACGTGGTTCATGCCCCAGACATGCGCCTGGCTATGCAGGCCGCCATGCGTGTTGATCGGATGCTTGCCACCCAGCTCGATCTGGCCGTCCTTGACGAACTCATAGGCGCCGCCGCGCTCGGCCAGGCCCATGGCCTCGATCTGCAACATCACGACGTAGGTGAAGCAGTCGTAAATCTCGTAGAAGTCCGCGTCCTGCGGCTTGATCCCGGCCATGGCGAAGGCGCGCGGCGCGGCAAAGCTCAGGCCGAACTTGAACGGGTCGGGCCGCGAAGGGATGTCGTCAGCCGGATAGGGATGACCTTCCGCCGCGCCCATGACATAGACCGGGCGGTGCGGCATGTCCTTTGCGCGCTCGGCGCTGGTCAGCACGATGGCGCACGCGCCGTCGGTCTCCAGGCAGCAATCGTAGAGCCGCATCGGCTCCGCGATCATGCGCGCGGTCTTGTAGTCCTCCATCGTCAGCGGCTTGCCGCGCATCAGCGCCCGGTCGTTGAGCTGGGCGTGCTTGCGCGCCGCCAGCGCGATCGCGCCGGTCGTCTCGGTGGCGTCGCCGTATATCTGGATGTGGCGCTGAGCGAACCACGAATACATCTGCACCGGCGACGTGACGCCGAACGGGAAATAGAAGTCGCGCAGCGTCGATTCGAAGGCGCCGGCCCCGATCGGCCGGGTCGGCCGCGCGTCGGGCTTGGGCCGGAGCGCGCTGTAGCCGTTCCAGCCCAAGGTCACCAGCACCGTGTCGCAGATGCCGGCCGCGATGGCGATGGCGGCGTGCTGCAGCGACGCGGTCGGGCTGGCACCGCCGATATTGACCGTCGCGGCGTAGCGCAGTTCGGGAATGCCAAGGCTCGCGGCCAGCTCCTCGGCGAACGTATAGACCGGCGGCGGGATCAGGCCGTCGATGTCCTGCGGCTTAAGCCCGGCATCGGCGATCGCCGCGCGCGCCGCCTCCAGCATCAGGTCGACCGCCTCGCGCCCCGAGCCGCGCGTGTAGTCCGTCTCGCCGATGCCGACGACCGCCGCCTTGTCCTTGAAGCTCATGGCGTCCTCCGCGTTTTGTTCTCCAGTCTGTGCCGGCCGGCGCGTCCTTGTCGATTCGCCGCGCGCCTAGCCCTTGGCGCGCGCCTGGCCCGGCACACGCATCGGTCGGTGCTTCTTGAGCACCTCGGGCAGGCCAGCCCAGTCGCGCCCGGCCATGATACCGCCGTCCACCGCAATCGCCTGGCCGGTCACGAAGGTCGATTCATCGCTGGCCAGGAACAAAGCCATGCGGGCGATGTCGTCCGGCATGCCGGCGCGCGGAATCGGCTGCCACTTCGCCAGCCCCTCCTGTGCCCTGCGATACCCCTCCTCGCCCTTGCCGAAATTGGTCGCCGCCAGCGGGGTCAGGATGCCGCCCGGACAGATGGCGTTGGCGCGAATGCGCTGGCCGCCCAGTTCGAGCGCGACCGACTTAGTCAGGTGGATTACCGCGGCCTTGGCGGCGGAATAGATGTGCGGGCCCCAACCGCCGGTGAGCCCGGCGATCGACCCGGTATTGATGATGGAGCCGCCGCCGCGCTTCTTCATGTGGGGCACGGCGTGCTTCATGCCGAACACAACGCCGCCGACCAGAATATCCATGCTGATCTGGTATTCGTCGACGGGCGTATCCTCGATCGGGCCCAGCGTGCCGCCGAAACCGGCATTGTTGAAAATGCAGTCGAGGCCGCCGAACTTCTCCACCGCCGTCTCGACCACCGCAGCGATCTGCGTTTCGTCCCGGACGTCGGCGTGCCGGTAGGCGAGGTTCTTGCCCAATTCCGCGACCAGCTTCTCACCAAGCTCGTCCTGGACGTCGGTGATCATCACCTTCGCCCCTTCCTGGAGGAAGAGGCGCGCCGTGCCCTCGCCGATGCCGCTGGCGCCGCCGGTGATCACCGCGACCTTGCCGTCCAACCGTCCCATCTCGTTCTCCTGTCTCGAAAAATCGTAACGCGACGCTCCACGCGGTCAGGTCTTGGCGCGTGCCTGGCCGGGAATGCGCATCGGCTTGTGGGTCTTGAATCCTTGCGCCTGCTTGGCCCATTCGCGGCCGGCGCCGAAACCGCCGTCGACGCAGATGGCCTGCGCGGTGACGAAAGTCGATTCATCGCTCGCCAGCCACAGGGCGCAACGCGCGATGTCTTCCGGCATACCGGCGCGCGGGACCGCCTGCGAGGTCTTGAGATCCTCCTTGGCGCGCTCGTAGCCCTTCTCGCCGCGCCCGTAATTGGTCGCAAGCAGCGGCGTCAGGATCGCGCCGGGGCAGATCGCGTTGACGCGGATGAAGTGCTCGCCGAGCTCAAGCGCCACCGAGCGCGTCAATTGCACGACGTTGGCCTTGGCGCCGGCATAGATGTGCGGCGAATAGCCGCCGACGAAGGCCGCGAGCGACGCGGTGTTGATGATCGAGCCGCCGCCGCGCTTCTTCATGTGCGGCACGGCGTGCTTCATGCCGAAGACGACGCCGCCGACCAGGATGCCCATGGACAGGTCGTATTCGTTCTCCGGCGTGTCCTCGATCGGGCCGAGCACGCCGCCGAAGCCGGCATTGTTGAACAGGATGTCGAGCCCGCCGAATTCCTTGACCGCACGTTCGATCAGGGCCGCGACCTCCACCTCCTTGCTGACGTCGGCGCGATGGAACGCCGCGTTCCCGCCCAGTTCCTTGACCAGCGCCTCGCCCAATTCCTCCTGGACGTCCGAGATCACGACCTTGGCGCCTTCCTGACGGAACAGCCGCACCGTGGCTTCACCGATCCCGCTGGCACCGCCGGTGACCACCGCGACTTTGCCGTCCAACCGTCCCATCCGGTCCTCTCCCGTCAAAAACTTGCTATGCGACCGCGCCGGGCCGCTGTGTAGAACGCCGTCCGTCGAACGGCCGCCGACGGCCGTTCCGAATCCGCCATCGGCGGACGCCGCCAGTCTAGCGTGCGCGCAGCCGGCGCAGGAAGTCGATCACCGCACCATTGAAGGCGTCGTTGCGATCGCCGGCCACCATGTGTCCCGCATCCGTCACATCGACATATTCGGCATGCGGCACCATTTCGCGGAACGCGCGGACATTCTCCTCGCGCACGATCTCGCTGGCGCCGCCGCGCACCAGCAAGGTCGGAATCCGCAGGTTGCGCGCCGCCTCCTCCAGCCGCTTCGGGTTGCGGTCGCGCCATTGCATCGCGACCTCGATGTAGCGCGGATCCCAGTGCCAGCGGTACCGGCCGTCGTCGTGCAGGCGCAGGTTCTTGGACAAGCCGCTCATATCCTTCGGGCGCGGCCGGTGCGGCAGGTAGGCGGCGATGGCGTCGGCCGCCTCTTCCATGGTCGCGAAGCCTTCGTGCAGCCGGTCGGTCATGAAGGCGCGGATGCGCCGCACGCCGTCTTCGTCGGTCGTTGGCGTGATGTCGACCAGGACGATGGCCTCGAATATCTGCTGCTCGCTCTCGCCCTGCGCCAGCAAGGCCGAGATGCCGCCCAGCGATGCGCCGACCAGGACCGGCCGACCACCGACCTGCTTCGCGATATCGCGCTGATCCTGGGCGAACCATTCGGCCGCGTAGTGCAGATCGTCCGACCAGTCGCTGTCGCCGTGCGCGCGTGCGTCGTAGGTGAAGGTGTGCCAGCCCTCGCCCGCCATCACCGCCGCGGCCTTGCCCCAGGCATGACGTGTCTGCCCGCCGCCATGGGCGAACACGATCGGCGGGGCCCCGGGATCGCCCCATTCATCGCCGCGCAACTTCAATCCATCGGATGTCGTGAAGGTCGTCGCGGTGGAAGCACCCTCCTCCGCGACAATATGCGCCGTCGAATCCGCCTTGCTCATGATCGTCCGATCCACTGTCGTTCGCTTACCTACAAACGATCAATGGCGGAAGGGCCACCGTGGCGCAAGCCCCTTTCTTAGCGTTCGTTCAGTCGGTAGCCGCCTCACGCGACCCTGGCGATGGCCTCGACCACGGCGTCCGGCTGCTCCAGCGTGACCATGTGGCCCGCGGCCGGCACGCGCACCAGTTCCGCCCCGCGGATCTGCTCGACGAAGGCGTCGCCATAGGCCGGAACGATCAGCTTGTCGGACTCGCCCCAGATCACCACCGTCTTGGCGCGGACGCGATAGAGCCGGTCGGCCAAGCCCCGTTCGGGCACCGGGAACAGGATCTTGCCGGCCATGCCGAGCTGCTTGGCGTTGCGGATCAGGAAATCCTGCAGGAACGCGGCGTCGTCGAAATTCAGGCCCGCGGTCAGGAGCTTGGTACCAAGCACCACATCATGGAACAGGACGGGCGGTAGCTCGAACGGCAGCATCGCGAAGATGTCGGGAATCGGGTGCTGGTCCAGCCATAGGCCCGCAGGCGCGATCAAGGCCAGCCGGTCGATCTGGTGCGGCGCGATCGCCGCCATCTCGGCCGCGATCATGCCGCCCATCGAATGGCCGACCACGATGGGCCGGTCGAGGCCGAGCGCATCGAGCACATCCAGCGTGTGCAGCGTGAAATCGAGCATGTCGCGCATCGAATCCGCGCCGTCCGAATCCTCGTAGCCCGGCAGGACCGGCGCATGGACACGGTAGCATTCCGCCAGCTTGACGACGAAAGGGTCGTTCGGGAACAGGCCGCCGGCGCCGTGCAGGAACACGAGCGGCTCGCCCGCGCCCGCCTCGTGGACTCGCACCTTGCGGCCGGCCGCGGTTTCGATCATGCGCGAATCCATGGCTCCCCCCGATCACGAGCACAATCGCCCGGCATTCCGAGGACGATGGCGTTTCGCGCCGCGACGTGTCAAGGATCGGTCGCAACCACCCGGCATGCCGTCCTGAACCGTGACCGAGCCCCCGAAAAATGTCGCCAGCGGGCCTGCCCGCATCTTCGATGCGGCTGACAGGTTCGGCCCTGAAATGCCGGAAGTCTCGAGGGTTCTTGGACTCGACGTCGGCACCAAGACCATCGGCCTTGCTTTGTCCGACCTCAGCCGCCGGATCGCGACGCCGCTGGAGACGATCGCCCGCAAGCGCTTCACGCTGGATGCCGCCCAACTCGTGCGCATCGTCGCCGAGCATCGGGTCGGCGGCCTGGTGATCGGCCTGCCGATCAACATGGATGGGTCCAACGGCCCGCGGGCGCAATCGACGCGGCAATTCGCGCGCAACCTCAGCGCCTATATCGCCCTGCCGATGCTGCTGTGGGATGAACGGCTGCCGACCGCGGCGGTAACGCGCACGCTCTTGGAGGCCGACGCGAGCCGCGCCCGGCGCAAGGTGCTGGTCGACAAGCTGGCTGCCGCCTACATCCTGCAAGGCGCGCTCGACCGCCTCGCCCGGCTTTAAGACGGCGTGGCCGGCGCCGCGACCAGGGCCGCCAGCCGCTTCGGCGCGACCAGGCGATAGCTTCGCTGGACGACCGCCGCGACCTCGCGCCAGTCCGGCCCCCGATCCAGGCGCATGCCGATCCAACCCTTGTGCCCGACATAGGGCGGCACGAAGAAGCGGTCCGGATCGGCGCCGACCAGCACGGCCTGGCTACCGGCCGGCGCCTTGCACCAG
>JBDZUN010000150.1:0-8399 GCA_040255145.1 Hyphomicrobiales bacterium
CGCTGTAGCTGGTGCCGTCGGTCCATGCGTTGACGATGCCGAGGCGGCCCAGCAGGTCCAGCCGCCGCTCGAACGCGCCGATCTCGGCATCCAGGTTCAGACCGGCCGACGCGATCAGGTCGCGAAGCGATTTCAGGACGCTATCGGATGTTCCTTCGATCTTGAAGTAACGCTTGATCACGTCGACCAGCTCCGCCGGCAGTCCGCCGGCCGCCGTGTCGCCGGCCTGGTCCAGGAAGCGTTCGGCGATCTCCGCCGCGCTGCGGCCGCCGCCCTGGGCGATCTCGGCCAGGCTCAGCACCTCCTCGACCACGCGCTGGGCCTGGGCGTCGTCGAGCAGGGTCAAGGCGTCGAGGAAGGCCCGTCGGCGCGCGTCGGCCGCATCAGCGCCCTGTTCGTGCAGGCGGGCGATCGCGGCGTGCAGCCGGTCGGGTCGCGTGGCGTGGCGGCGTAGCCGGGCGCGCCAGCCATTCGGCACGGGCAGGCGGTCGACGAGTCCGTGGAACAGCCCGAGGTCGCCGATCTGGATTTGCGTGGCGGCGCGGTCGAGGCCGACACGCTCGACGGCCTCGACACACGCGGCCAGGATTTCGGCGTCGGCGGCCTCGCGGTCGTCGTGGCCCAGGGCCTCGATGCCGGCCTGCAGGAACTGGCTTGGACGGCCGGATTCCGGCGGCTCGAACCGGAAGGCCGGTCCGCAATAGGCGAGCCGCGCCGGCGCCGGGGCGCCTCGGCGCAGGAACAGCCGGCAGACCGGAATGGTCAGATCAGGACGCAGGCACAATTCCTGGCCCGTCGGATCGCTGACGATGTAGAGGCGTCGGCGGATTTCCTCGCCCGATCGTTCGATGAACACGTCGGCGGGCTCGATGATCGGCGGCTCGACGCGGCCGTAGCCGAAGCGGGCGAAGACGCCCAGCACGGCGTCGGCGCTTCGGCCCATCGCCTCCAGGGCGGCGCCGTCGTAGTCGGTCGGGACCGGGGAAGACATCGCGCGCCCCATCACGCCGGTTGCGGATTGAGGACCGCGCGCACGGCCTCGCACAAGGCGGCGCGCGGCACCGATTGCTGGGCCGGCTGACCGCGCCGCCACTCCTCGCGATCCTGGATCGCGCCGGACAAAGCCGCGCCGAGCATCAGGTCCTTGATGGTCACGGTGCCTTGCACGAATTCGTCTTCGCCGACGATTACGGCCACCGGCGCGTTGCGCTTGTCGGCATATTTGAGCTGGGCGCGCATGCCGCTGTCGCCCAGATAGAGCTCGGCGCGCACGCCTGCGGCGCGCAGCTCGGCGACCATGCGCTGGTAGTCGGGCAGACGGGCGCGGTCGAGCACCAGCACCACGACCGGCCCGGCATGGACTTGCGCGTCGCTGCGCAGGGCGTCGAGCGCCGCGGCCAGCCGGTCGACGCCGATCGACGCGCCGGTCGCCGGCACCTTGCGGCCAAGGAACCGCTCGACCAGGCCGTCATAGCGGCCGCCGCCGGCGACCGCGCCGAAGCGCACCGGCCGGCCGGCCTCGTCGCGGATTTCAAAGGTCAACTCGCCCTCGAAGACCGGGCCGGTATAGTAGTCGAGGCCGCGCACCACGCCGGGGTCGAAGGCAATGCGGTCGGCGGCATAGCCGCCCGAATCGACCAGTTCGCCGATCGCCTCCAGTTCGGCGATGCCTTCCAGCCCCTCGGCGCTGGCGCCGACGAGATTGCGCAAGGTGCCGAGTACGGCACCGCGGTCGTCCTGTCCCGCCGCGGTGAAGGCGAGCACCACGTCCGCCTGGCCGCCGCTGAGGCCGGCGCCCTCGGTGAAGTCGCCCGATTCGTCCATGCGGCCGCCACCGAGCAGGGCGCGCACCGCGTCCGGGCCGAGGCGGTCCAGCTTGTCGATCGCGCGCAGCACCCGGCCGCGCTGTTCGACGGCGTCGGCGCCGGCGATGCCGATCGTCTCCAGCACGCCGTTCAGGATCTTGCGGTTGTTGACCCGGATACGGTAGTCGCCGCGGCGGATGCCGAGCGCTTCCAGGCCGTCGCACAGCATGGCGCACAGTTCGGCGTCGGCCGCCATCGAGGACGCGCCGACCGTGTCGGCGTCGACCTGATAGAACTCGCGATAGCGCCCGGGCCCCGGCTTCTCGTTGCGCCAGACTGGGCCGACCTGATAGCGCCGGAACGGCTTCGGCAAGGTGTCGAAGTTCTGCGCCACCAGCCGCGCCAGCGGCGCGGTCAGGTCGTAGCGCAGGGCGAGCCACTCGTCTTCGTCCTGCACCCCGAACACCCCGCCCATCGGCCGGTCCTGGTCGGGCAGGAATTTGCCCAGCGCGTCGGCGTACTCGAGCGCCGAGGTCTCGAGCGGGTCGAAGCCATAGGATTCGTATACGGCGCACAAGGTGTCGAGCATGCGACGGCGCGCCATCACATCGGCCGCGAACCGATCGCGCATCCCGCGCGGCAGCCGCGCCTTGGGGCGGTATTCGGTGTTTTCGGACATCGGCCTCGCTCGCGCGCTCCAGGGCGCGGCCCGCGCGGCGCGAACCCACCCCGATCTTTCATGGTCGCATTCCCGGGCGGCGAAGCGGGCTTCGCCTGAAAACGCTCAGGCGCGCGGTTCTAGCCCATCGCACGCCTCAGCGGCAAGGCGGACGGGCGACGGGCCGAGGGACCCGGCCGCTTTCCTGCCGGCGGGCGCGTCTTATTTCGCCGTCTGCGCCTTGCACTTCGAGTCGGTGCGCAGGAAAGCAATCACCTTCCAGATGTCCTCGTCGCTGAGCGCGCCGGCGAACGAGACCATGCGGGTGCCTTTCACGCCATGCGTGATGGTGTAGTGAATCTGCTCGTCGGTGCCGCCGTCCTTCCAGGCGCAATCGAACAGATAGGGCGCGTCGGTCGCCGCCTCCGGGCTGGCCGGGTGGCAATAGGCGCCGCAGGTGCCGGTGTAGATCAGCTTGCCGCGGTGCACCGCTGCCGGGTCCTTCTCATACTTCACCGCGGGGGACACGCCTTCGGCGGACGCGGCCACTGGTGCCGGGGCGGGTTCGGCCGCGGCCGCGGTCTTGCCCGGATTTGCCGCCGCGCCGGTCGCGATCGGCGGTGCGCCCGTCTTGTCGGAGACCATCTGGACGCGCGCCGCGGCGCCTTCGAGTTGCAGCATGCGCAGCGCGCCCGGATCGAAGGTCTTGGCGAACGGCGCGCGGGGCGGGATGCCGTTGGCCTTCTGCAGCGCGGCGATCTTGCCGTCGTCCATCAGGGCGGCGAGCGCCGCGTCGACGGCCTTCGTCGTCTCCGCATCGGACGTGCGCGTCGCGAAGGATTCGTTCCAGCGCAGGATGCTGGGTGGCGTATAGCCGGCGACCGGCGCGCGCTTGAACTCGCCCAGCGTCGGTCCCCACACGATGGCGGCGTCGACGACGTGGCTGTCGAGCGCGGCGATCTGCTCGGCCGGTGTCGGCTGCGCCGACCAGTCGAGGCCGAGCGCCACGGCGACAAGGTGGGCCACGGTCACGCTCTGCACCGAGACCTTCTTGCCGTGCAGGTCGTTGAGGTTGGCGCTGGTCCCCTTCGGGCCGACCATCTCGAAGCCCGCGCCGTAATAGGGCCGGCTCAGGGTGACGTAGGGCTTGAGGTCTTCATCCAGCGCCTCGGGCCCCGGCACCGACGGCACGGCGTCGCATTTGCCCTTGGCCAGCGGCATCAACGGCAGGTCGGAATCGTCGACGTCCGTCATCTTCGCTTGGTTTTCGATCCAGATTGGAACGAATGCCCGGCCCATCTGCGCGGCGACCGCGCGGCCGACATCGACGTCGAAGCCGACGCCCTTGGCCTTGTCGGCCAGCGCGCCCTCATGCGTCAGCAGGCAGACCCGGAGCGGCGCGGCGGCCAAGGCAAGGCCAGGAAGCAGCGCCGCCCATGCGGCCAGAACCACGAACAAGCGCATGGCGCGGCGTCCTTCCTCGTTATGCTGGATTAGTGGAGCGACGCCTTCTTGACCGGCGCGCCGGAGGACTGGGCGCTCTTGAGGTCGTTCTTGTCGACCTTGAAGACGTGGAGCACGTTGCCTTCCGGGTTCATCGTGGTCGCGCCGGCGAAGCTTTCCAGGGTGGCGAAGCCGCCGGACCCGATCGCCAGATACGGCTCGCCGTCGATCTCGAACGCGATCGGCTGGCTGCGGCCGGAGCCGCCCATCGGGAAGCTCCACAGCTCCTTGCCGGTCTTGGAGTCGAAGGCGAGCGCGTCGCCCTCGACGTTCGAGGTGAACACGACGCCGCCCGCGGTCGTCAGCGTACCCCCCATCATCGGCAGCGGATCCTTGTAGGTCCAGGCGACCTTGCCGGTGGAGACGTCGATCGCCTTGAAGTTGCCGTAGGACTTGCCGTCCTGGCCGTCGACCGGGATCGGCAGGCCGCCCATGAACGGGATGCCCTTGACGAAGGCGACGATGCCCTTCTGGAACTTCTGGCACGCCTCGATCATCGGCACGTAGATATAGTGCAGGTCCGGATCGTAGGCGGCCGTCCACGCGCCATTGAGCCCGCCCAGACAGCCCGGGCAGGTCCGTTCGGTCGGGTCTTCCGAGGGCATCTTGGCCGGGTCGACGATCGGCCGGCCCTTGTCGTCGACCCCTTTGGCCCAGTTGAGCTGGTCGACATATTGCGTGGCGCGCAGGAACTTGCCGTTCGTGCGGTCGAGCACATAAAGGAAGCCGTTGCGGTTGGGCTGGACGAATGCCTTGACCGTCTTGCCGTCGACCGGCACGTCGATCAGGAAGAAGTGGCTGTTGCCGTCATAGTCCCACACGTCGTGGGGCGTGAACTGGAAATGCCATTTGATCGCGCCGGTCTTGGGGTCGAGCGCCAGGACCGAATCCGCGTACAGATTATCGCCCTTGCGCAGGTCGCCGTTCCAGTCCGGCGAGGCGTTGCCGATCGTCCAGAACAGGGTATCGGTCTCCGGATCGTAGGCGCCGGTGTTCCAGGACGGCGCGCCGCCGGTCTTCCATGAATCGCCGGCCCAGGTCTCTACCCCCGGCTCGCCCTTGCCCGGCACGGTGTAGCGCCGCCAGACCCGCTTGCCGGTCTTGGCGTCATAGGCGTCGAAGAAGCCGCGCACGCCGAACTCGCCGCCGCCGACCCCGATGATCACCAGGTCGCCGACGACCAGCGGCGCGCCGGTGATGCTGTAGCCCTCCTGGTAGTCGATGACGGTGGTTTCCCAGTCGATCTTGCCGGTGCGGCGGTCGAACGCCATCAGCTTGGCGTCGAGCGTGCCCATGAAGAGCTGATTGCCCAGGATGGCGACGCCGCGATTGGCCGGGCCGCAGCACAGGCGCAGGTCGGTCGGCAGCTGGCGGTCATAGCGCCACAGCAGCTTGCCGGTCTTGGGGTCGAGCGCAAACAGCCGGTTGTAGGAGGAGGTGACGTACATCACGCCGTCATAGACCACCGGCGAGACGCCGAACTGGCCGAGCGTGCCGGTCGGGAACGCCCAGGCGGCGCGCAGCTTGCCGACCGTCTCGGGGTTCAGCGCCTTGACCGGGCTGTGGCGGGTGTTGCGGTAGTTCCCGCCATACATCAGCCACTGCTGATCGGTGGCCCCGGCCTTCAGCATCGCCGTGGTCACGGGACCGCCGCCGTTGCCGACCGGCTTCGTCGCCTGCCAGTGCGTCGGCAGCACGGCGAGCGGCACCTCCGCCGACTTCGCACCGCCCGAGGCGGCGTTGACGTCGTCCTTGGTCGCCGTCGGCGTCTGGTCGGCGGCGGGCGCTGCGGTCTCACCGGGCGCCGGCGCCGCCGAAGCGGCGTCCTGTGCCGATGCGAGCGACGCGCCCAAGAGCGCGAGCCCGAGAATCCAGGCGGCCGTACGCATGGTCTCCCCCCAATCTTCTTGTTATTCGGCTTTGTGCCGATTCGACCTTGCACGAACGATACCCCATTCGGATGCGCCCATGCATTCGCAAACATCGCCGGCCCGCGCCGCGGAGCTTGTCGTTTCGTCGCATCCGCCGCCGCCGGGGGCCTAGGCGGGGCGGCGCCGCGCCGCTATGGTTCGTGCGGCAACGAACCGGGCCGCCGGCGCCGGACAGAATGGGAGAACGGGATGACCCTTCGCGAGGACGCCTATACGCGGCTCAAATTCGACTGGCCGGCGGAGCGGGTGTTGCGCATCACCTTCTCGCGGCCCGATCGGCTCAACGCGCTCGACGAAGCCGGGCACCGCGAGATCACCTATATCTGGCCGGAGATCAACCGCGACCCGCGCGTCAACGCCGTGATCCTGACCGGCGAGGGCAAGGCGTTCTCGGCCGGCGGCGATTTCGAGATGATCGACCGCCTGACCAAGGACCACTCGCGGGTCCTGGAGCTTTGGCGCGAGGCGCGCGACCTCGTCTACAACATCCTGAATTGCGACAAGCCGATCGTGTCGGCGATCAACGGTCCCGCCGTCGGCGCGGGCCTGGTCGCGGGCCTGATGTCCGACATCTCGATCGCCGGCCGCAAGGCCCGCATCGTCGACGGGCACACCCGGCTCGGCGTCGCCGCGGGCGACCACGCCGCGATCCTGTGGCCGTGGCTGTGCGGCATCGCCAAGGCGAAATACTACCTGCTGACCTGCGAATCGCTCGACGGGGAGGAGGCCGAGCGCATCGGCCTGGTGTCGAAATGCGTCGACGACGACGCGCTCCAGGACGAGGCGCTGCGCGTCGCCAGGAACCTGGCCGAGGGCGCGCAGGCCGCGATCCGCTTCACCAAATACTCGCTCAACAACGTGATCCGCATGCTGGGGCCGGTCTTCGACGCCTCGACCGCCTACGAGATGATGGGCTTCCTCGGCGCCGAGGGGCGCGAGGGGGTCGCTTCGCTTCAGGAGAAGCGGCCGCCGCGCTTCGATCCGAACTGCCCGATTTGAGGGACGGGATACCGGTATATCGAGATTAGGATTTAACCTGCCGCACTATAATGTCATTCCTCCGGAGCCTTGGTCGCTTCCGCCCGCGAAAGCGGGGATCCAGTAAACTCCGGCCACGGAAAGTACTCTCGGAGCGCGTTGTTTACTGGATTCCGGCTCGGCGCTGACGCGCCGTCCGGGATGACAGTAGAATGTGTATTGATCGAAGAACCTTCCAAGCAAGCCGACCGGCGATCAGCCGAGGTCGCGGATGTTGACCGGCACCCACGCGATGCGCAGCAGGTTGGTCGCGCCCGGCGTGCCGAACGGGACGCCGGCGGTGATGACGACGCGGTCGCCGCCCTGCGCGAAATCCTCGCCCGCCGCCACCGCACAGGCGCGGTCGACCATGTCCTGGATATCCCGCGCGTCCTCGGTATGGACGCAGTGCAGGCCCCAGACCAACGCCAGGCGCCGCCCGGTCTCGATGTTCGGCGTCAGCGCCAGTATCGGCACCGGCGGGCGCTCGCGCGCCGCGCGCAGGCCGGTCGAGCCGGAGCTAGTGTAGCAGACGATGGCGGCCGCGCGGACCGTCTCGGCGACTTCGCGCGCCGCCAGCGAGATGGCGTCGGCCGCGGTCGGCTCCGGCCCGGCGTGCTGGGCGTCGATCAGCGCGCGGTAATTGGGGTCGGCCTCCACCGATTCGGCGGTGCGGTTCATCATCGCCACCGCCTCGACCGGGTACTGGCCGGCGGCCGATTCGGCCGACAGCATGACCGCGTCGGCGCCGTCATAGACGGCGGTGGCGACGTCCGACACCTCGGCCCGCGTCGGCATCGGGTTGGTGATCATCGATTCCAGCATCTGGGTCGCGATCACGACTGGCTTGCCGGCGTTGCGCGCGACGCGGGTGATGCGCTTCTGCAGGCCGGGCACCAACTCGACCGGCAGCTCCACCCCCAGGTCGCCGCGCGCGACCATGATGCCGTCGGACAGCTCGAGGATCGCGTCGAGCTCGTCGACCGCCGACGGCTTCTCGATCTTGGCCATCAGGGCGGCGCGCCCGGCCAGCAGCTTGCGGCCTTCGGCCACGTCTTCGACCCGCTGGATGAACGAGAAGGCGACCCAGTCGACGCCGAGATTGGCAGCGAATTCGAGGTCGGAGCGGTCCTTGGCCGAAAGCGCGGTCAGCGGCAGCCGGGCGTTGGGGACGTTCACGCCCTTCTTCTGCTTCAGCACGCCGCCGACATCGACCACCATGTCGGCGTGGTCGGGGCCGGCTTCCTCGACATGTAGCGCGATCTTGCCGTCGTCCAGCAGGATGCGCGTTCCGGGTTGAAGCGCGTCGAACACTTCGCGGTGCGGCAAAGGGGCGCGGCGGCGGTTGCCGGGCTTCGGGTCGAGGTCGAGGCGGAAATGGCCGCCGGTCTTCAGCGTGACCTCGCCGCCTTCAAGCTCGCCGATGCGCAGCTTCGGGCCCTGCAGGTCGACCAGGATGCCGATCGGGCGGCCGATCTCGCTCTC
>JBDZUN010000003.1:0-22964 GCA_040255145.1 Hyphomicrobiales bacterium
GCCTTGCACCAGAAGGCAGCGCGGTCGCCATCCGCCCGCCCCATCGCGAAGATCTTGTCACGGACGCGGAAGGTCGGCGTGCCCCAGGTTTCGCGCTCCTCGGCTTCCGGTAGCGCCAGGCAGATCGCGCGCAGCTTATCGACGGGTCCGTTCGTCATGGCGGAAGTCTAATGACGGCGCGGCATCGGAAACAACCTGCCGGGAAACGTCCCAACGGTTCGGTTGCGAGGTGGCGCCGGCAAGCCTATAGAGTTCCCCCTCGATGCAACCCGCCGCCGCCCACGCAGGCTTGGATTTCCCCCATCGCCATCTTTTGGGGATCGAGGCGCTTTCAGCGGCTGAGATCGGCGCATTGCTGGACTTGGCCGACCGCTATGTCGGCCACAACCGGCAAATCGACAAGAAGCTCGACCTTCTGCGCGGCCGAACCCAGATCAACTTGTTCTTCGAAGCTTCAACCCGCACGCAAAGCTCGTTCGAACTGGCCGGCAAGCGCCTCGGCGCCGATGTGATGAACATGGCCGTGAGCTCGTCCGCGATCAAAAAAGGCGAGACCCTGCTCGACACCGCGATGACGCTGAACGCCATGCACCCCGACCTGCTGGTAGTCCGGCATGGCGAATCCGGCGCGGTCGAGCTTCTGGCGCAGAAGGTCGACTGCGCGGTAATCAATGCTGGCGACGGCAGCCATGAGCATCCGACCCAGGCCCTGCTTGACGCGCTGACCATCCGGCGTCGACGCGGCCGGCTCGACGGCCTTCTGGTCGCGATCTGCGGCGACATCCTGCATAGCCGGGTCGCGCGCTCCAACATTCGGCTCTTGACGATCATGGGGGCGCAGGTGCGCCTGGTCGCGCCGCCCACCCTGCTGCCGGGAGCCGTGCAGACCTGGCCGGTCGAGGTCTTCCACGACATGCGGGCGGGGCTCGCCGATTGCGACATCGTCATGATGCTGCGGCTGCAGACCGAACGCATGCAGGGCGCGTTTGTGCCGTCGATCCGCGAATATTTCTATTTCTACGGTTTGGATGAGGAGAAGCTGGCTGTCGCCAAGCCCGACGCGCTGATCATGCATCCCGGCCCGATGAACCGCGGCGTCGAGATCGACAGTGCGGTCGCCGACGACATCAATCGCAGCGTGATCCGCGAGCAGGTCGAGATGGGCGTCGCCGTGCGCATGGCGGTGCTGGACGCGCTGTCGCACCATCTGTCCAATCGGCCGCGCGTCCCGGTATGAGCACCGCCACGGTCGCCTATCTGGGCGCGCGCCTGATCGACCCGGCGAGCGGTCTGGACACGCATGGAGACCTGCTCACCGTCGGCGAGAAGATCGCCGATCTCGGCCCAGGTCTGTTCACCGGCGGCGCGCCGGAAGGCGCGGAGGTCGTCCGCTGCGCCGGCGCGGTTTTGTGTCCCGGCCTGGTCGACATGCGGGTCTTCGTCGGCGAACCGGGCTTCGAGCATATGGAGACTCTGAAATCGGCGAGCCGCGCGGCGGCCGCCGGCGGCGTCACCAGCTTCGCTTCGATGCCCAACACCGACCCGGTGATCGACGACGTGTCGCTGGTCGAGTTCGTCGAGCGGCGGGCGCGGGAGGTCGGGCTGGTCCATGTCCACCCGATGGCGGCGCTGACCAAGGGACTGCAGGGCAAGCAGATGACCGAACTCGGCTTGCTCAAGAAGGGCGGCGCAGTCGGCTTCACCGACGGCGACCGCGCCGTCGGTGACGCACAGCTGATGCGCCGCGCGATGAGCTATGCCACCCGCTTCGACGGCCTGATCGTCCAGCACGCCGAGGAACCGGCTTTGTCGCGCGACGGCGCGATGAACGAGGGCGTGGTCTCGGCCCGGCTCGGCCTGCCCGGCATTCCGGCGACAGCCGAGGTGATTCTGGTGGAGCGTGACCTGCGTCTCGCGGCCCTCACCGGGGCGCGCTATCACGTCGCCCTGGTGAGCTGTGCGTCGGCCCTGGAGGCCATCGCAGGGGCCAAGGCCAGGGGCCTGCCGGTGAGCTGCGCGGTTTCGCCACACCACCTGCTCCTGACCGAGGAGGATGTCGGCAACTACCGAACCTTTTTCAAAGTATCGCCGCCGCTCAGGACCGAGGCGGATCGCCGCGCCATGATCCAGGGCCTGGCCAACGGCACGATCGACGCCATCGTATCCAGCCACAATCCGCAGGACCAGGAAAGCAAGCGACGGCCGTTCGGCCAGGCGGCGTTCGGCGCGGTCGGGCTGGAGACGCTGCTCGCCGCGGCGCTCGACCTCCATCACGGCGGGCAGGTCGACCTTTCGGTGCTGCTGCGCGCGCTGACCGCGCGTCCCGCCGAACTTCTCGGCCTGCCGGTCGGGCGTCTGGCGCGCGGTGCGCCGGCCGATTTGGTGCTGATCGACCTCGACCGGGACTGGACGGTTGATCCCGGCCGCCTACGCTCCAAGTCCAAGAACACGCCGTTCGAGGGCCGTATCTTCCGTGGCGCGGTACTGCGCACGATCAGCGGCGGCCGCACCGTGTTCGTGCGCGAGGAGACGTGATGGCGGCGCCGACCACGCACGCCGCGCTGATCCAGCTCGTCCAGTTCGCGGCGATGGGCTACTTGCTCGGCTCGATCCCGTTCGGCCTGATCCTGACGCGCCTCGGCGGCCATGGCGACCTGCGGCGCATCGGGTCCGGCAATATCGGTGCGACCAACGCGCTGCGCACCGGCAACCGCTGGATCGCGCTCGGCACCCTGATCGGCGACGGCGGCAAGGGCGCGCTCGCCGTGCTGATCGCGCGGCACTGGGGCTTCGACGCGATGGTCGTCACCGCGCTCGGCGCGTTCCTCGGCCATCTCTATCCAGTGTGGATCGGCTTTCGCGGCGGCAAGGGCGTCGCGACGTTCCTCGGCCTCCAACTGGCCTTGTCGTGGCCGACCGGGCTGATCTGCTGCGCTGCCTGGCTGCTGGCCGCGGGCCTGAGCCGCATCTCGTCGGTCGGCGCACTCGCCGCGACACTGGCCGGGCCCCTGGCCTACTGGTATTTCGACGACGAGCGCCTGTTCGCCCTGTGCTTGATCCTGAGCGCGCTGGTCTGGCTGCGCCATCGCGAGAACATCGCGCGGATCCTGCGCGGCACCGAGCCGCGCATCGGCGCCGGCAAGGTCGCAGCCGAGGCGGAGCCGACGGAACCCGACCCGCTATAGCCAGCCGCGACGGCGAATCCACCAATACGGCAAGATGGCCGTGATCAGCATGACCAACAGCACGACCGGATAGGCCCACGGGATGTCGAGCTCCGGCATCACCTTGAAGTTCATGCCATAGATGCCGGCGATGACGATCGGCGGCGTCGTCACCACCATGAAGATCGTGAACACCTTCATCACCTGGTTCTGCTCGATACTGATCATGCCGAGCGTCGCGTCGAGCACGAAGCTCAGTTTGCCGCTCATGAATGCCAGATAGTCGTTCAGCGACACGATGTCCTCATGCAGGCTCTCGAACCGCGACTGCAGCGAGTCGCTGCCATGCTTCTTGGCCGCCTGGGTCAGATAGCCGGCGACCCGTGCGATCGTGGTCAGGCTGTCGCGCGCCTTGGCCGCCATGTCCTCGTTGTGGCCGATCTGGTTGAGCAGCCGGGTGAAGTCGCGTTCCCGCGCGCGCTCCGGGTCGCGCGCGAAGATCAGCTTGGAGACGGCGTCGATATCCGCGCCGATATTTTCCAGAATGTCGGCCAGGCGGTCGACGATCGCTTCCATCAGCCCGGCGCAGACGGCAGCGCCGGTAGCGCAATGCCCCACCTGGCGCACCGAATGGGCCAGATAGTTCTTGAACGGTAGCGGATCGGAATAGCGAACGGTGGCGAGCTTGGTCTGGCTCAGCACGAAGGTGGCGCTGCTGACCTCCGCCAGGTCGTCCCCCGCCCGTGCGATCAGGTTGACGTTCATGTAGAGCGCGTCATCCGCCTCGTAGACGCGGCTCGACGCTTCGATCTCGCGCATCTCCTCGCGGGTGGGGATTTCGATCTTCAGCCACCGCTCGACGACCTGCTCCTCCTCCTTGGTCGGCTCTAGGAGGTCGATCCAGACGACCTCCTCGGGTAACTGGCCGGATTCGTCGATGTCGATCGCCTTCAGCGCATCGCCGCGGTTGGCGTAGACGTGGAGCATGTATCGCCTCGCGAGACAGGGGGCGGAACGCCGTCCGGCTATTGCGCGGTAAAGCCGCCATCGATCACGAACTCCGCGCCGGTCACGAACCGGGATTCGTCCGAAGCGAGGTAGAGCACGGCATTGGCGATGTCATCCGGTTCGCCGATCCGCCCGATCGGATGCAGACCCTCGATCGCCTTGCGGGTTGCGGCCGGGTCTTTCGTGGTCCGCAGGAAGTTCTCGACCATATCGGTCTGAATGAAGCCGGGGTGGACGGAATTGACGCGGATGCCGTAGCCGCGCTTGGCGCAGTGCAGCGCCGCCGATTTGGTCAGGAGCCGCACGCCGCCCTTGCTGGCGTTGTAGGCGCAGAAGTCGCCGTCGGCGACAATACCCTCGATCGACGAGAAATTGATGATGGAGCCGCCGTTGCCGGCGCGCTTCATCGCGCGCACGCCGTGCTTGGTGCCGAAGAACACGCCGTCGAGGTTGATCGACAGCATGCGCCGCCACTCCTCCTCGGTGCAGTCCTCGACACTGCCGGCAAAGCCGACGCCGGCATTGTTGGCAAGGATATCGAGCCGGCCGAGGCGGTCTAGCACGGCCTCCACCACCCGCTCCCACTGGTTCTCGAAGCGGACGTCGTGCTCCAGGAACACGGCGCGACGGCCCAGCGCCTCGATCTCCTTGGCGGTCTTCTCGCCAGCCGTGGCGTTCACATCGGTAACCGCGACGTCCGCGCCCTCGCGCGCCAGCGCCAGTGCGCAGGCGCGGCCCAGGCCAACCGCCCCGCCCGAGATCAGCGCCGCCTTGCCCTTGACCCGATCCATCCCCTCAATCCTTATGCTTTATTGCAACCGTCCGGTCTCACTATAGCAAGCGCCTGACGGCAACAGCAGCGGAAGGCATGCCGCATGGCATGGCCGAATCGCACCGAACGCCTATATCAGGCGCAACAGGGCTGCCGGAACCACGCGCCGCCGACGCCGCCACCCGACAACGGGCATACCCGCCGCTTGACGGCAGCGTCATGGTGCGGTTGAACGGCAGCGGACGCTCTCTCCACTCCTTTTGGCACCAACAGGCGGACGCATGGCCAAGATCACCTATGTCGAGTACGACGGCACGGAGCATATGATCGAGGTCGCCGATGGGCTGAGCGTCATGGAAGGTGCTGTGCGCAACCGAGTACCCGGCATCGACGCCGATTGCGGCGGCGCCTGCGCCTGCTCGACCTGCCACGTCTATATTGATCCGACGTGGCAGGAAAAGGTGGGACCGCCCAACGAGATGGAAGAGGACATGCTCGACTTCGCCTTTGATGTGAAGGAGAACAGCCGCCTCTCCTGCCAGATCAAGGTCGGGCCGGAACTCGACGGCCTGAAGGTGCGCATGCCGGAGAAGCAGTTCTGAACGGCCTCGCGACGATGTTCCAACTGGCCCACGGCCTTACCTTCGACGACCTTTACGCGCGCGACGGCCTGATTCGGCTCGACGACGCCTTCCGCGCGCATGTGGCTGAGCGCGACGCCGGCCTGGCCGACCGTCTGACAGCCGCGCGCGTAAATCCGGACGCGCTAGGCGGCAAGGACGAAAGCACGCTGCTGCTCGACCTCGCACCCTATCTCGACGATTTCGTGGCCGACCTGTTCGGCATCGGCGCAACGACGCGCACCCTGGCCGAGGCGCACAATGCGCTCGCGCCCCTCTACGCCTGCAAGCGCAATTTCGTGCAGCGCCGCGCGCTCAAGGGCGTGCAACCGGATCAGGCCGCGGCGCTCGACGGGCCAGCGCTGGGCCAGCGCCTCGCCGCACTGACCGGCCACGACCCAGCCGGGCCGGCCGGCGAGCGCGCCTTCGCCCACCATGTGATGGATTGGCTGGAAGAGGAGGCGGCACATACGGAAAAGCTGGACCTCGCCGTCCAGTACTCTGTTTGGGCCGTCCACGCTGCAGATGGGCAGGCGCGGCACGCCGGCGGCGTGTTGTTCCACGTGCCGCAGAAGCTCGACCTCGAGCACCTGATCGAGCTCGATACCCAGCAGCATGGCGCCTGGCGCCGTCATCGGGCGCCGGCAGGCGCGCTGCGTCACCGCGAAGGCTTCGGCCTAACCGACGCCGGCAGCGACCTAGTTCACGCGCTGGATGAAGCGAATTACTGCATCTGGTGCCACCACCAGGACAAGGATTCCTGCTCCAAGGGCCTGCGTGAAAAGGCGAAACCGGGTGAGCGAGCGCCGTTCCGACGGACCGTGTTCGGCGTACCGCTGAACGGCTGCCCGCTCGAGGAGAAGGTCTCCGAGATGAATGAGGCGAAGGCGCGCGGGCTTCCGCTCAGCGCCCTTGCCCTAGTCGTGATCGACAACCCGACGTGCGCACTGACCGGCCATCGCATCTGCAACGACTGCATGAAGGCGTGCATCTATCAGAAGCAGGCGCCAGTCGACATCCCGCAGATCGAAACACGCACACTGAAGGATGTGCTCGGCCTGCCCTGGGGCTTCGAGATCTATTCGCTGCTGACGCGGTGGAACCCGCTCGACCTGCGCCGGCCGTACCCAAAGCCGTCCAGCGGCCGCAAGGTGCTGGTTGCCGGCATCGGCCCCGCGGGCATCACCCTCGCCCACCACCTGCTGAACGAGGGGCATACGGTCCTCGCCGTCGACGGCCTCAAGATCGAGCCGCTGGCGCCGGCCATCTCCGGCGTCGACCCGCGCGGCCACGCGGTGCCGTTCCAGCCGGTGCGCGACCTCGAATCGCTGACCGAGCCGCTCGACAAGCGCACCATGGCGGGATTCGGCGGCGTTGCGGAATACGGCATTACTGTCCGCTGGGATAAGAATTTCCTGAAAATCGCTCGTCTTCTGCTTGAACGGCGGCGCGGCTTCTCGATGGTCGGCGGAATCCGCTTCGGCGGCACTTTGACCGCGGAAGACGCCTTCGCCGCGGGCTTCGACCATGTCGCCCTGTGCCTCGGCGCAGGGCGGCCAACCATCCTCGACCTGCCCAATGGGCTGGCGCGCGGCGTGCGCGCGGCGTCCGATTTCCTGATGGCGCTGCAACTGACTGGCGCCGCACGCACCGATTCGATCGCCAGCATGCAGCTTCGCCTGCCCGTCGTGGTGGTCGGCGGCGGCCTGACCGCGATCGACACCGCGACCGAGGCGCTGGCCTACTATCCGATCCAGGTCGAGAAGTTCCTGGCACGCTATGAGGTTCTGGCGCGCGAGCAGGGCGAAGCGGCCGTGCGCGCCGGCTGGACCGCCGAGGAAGCGGATATCGCCGACGAGTTCATCGCCCATGCCCGCACGCTCCGCTCCGAGCGTGCCGCGAAGTCACGCGAGGGACGCGCATCGAAGATACTCGACCTGCTCAACGACTGGGGCGGCGTCACTATCGCCTATCGTCGCCGACTGATCGACAGCCCCAGCTACACCCTCAACCACGAGGAGGTCGCGAAGGCGCTGGAGGAAGGCATCAGCTTCTCGGAATGCCTGACGCCGCGCGCGGTCGAGGTCGACGAGACCGGATACGCACGCGCCCTGGTCCTGAACCCGACCGAACAAACCGAGGAACGCGGCTGGCAGACCCGGGCCGAGGAGCAGGTCACGCTACCCGCGCGCACCATCCTGGTTGCTGCCGGCACCCAGCCGAATACCGTGCTGGGCCGCGAGGATGCCGACCATTTCCCGCTCGACGGCAAGTACTTCCAGGCGGTGGACACTTCGGGCCAGCCCGTGACGCCCGAGCGCAATGCCAAGCCCGACAATCCAGAGGTGCTGATCGACGTGCGCGACGACGGCCGCGCCGTCAGCTTCTTCGGCGACCTTCACCCCTCCTTCGCCGGCAATGTGGTGAAGGCGATGGGCGGCGCCAAGCAGAGCTATCCGGCGATCTCGCGCCTTCTGAACGCGACCGCGCCGGCCTGCGCCGACGACGCAGCCGACTTCCTGGCGCGTCTCAATGACGGGCTGCGCGCGACAGTGCACGAGGTCCGGCGCCTCGCGCCGACCATCGTCGAGGTCGTGGTGCGCGCACCCCTGGCCGCGCGCGCGTTCAAGCCCGGCCAGTTTTTCCGGCTGCAGAATTTCGAGACCCTTGCCGCCCAAGCCGACGACACCCTGCTGGCGATGGAAGGCCTGGCGCTGACCGGCGCCTGGGTGGACGCCGAGCGCGGCCTGGTCTCGACCATCGTGCTGGAGATGGGCGGCTCGTCCGATCTGTGCGCCCTCCTGAAGCCGGGCGAGCCGGTGGTGCTGATGGGCCCGACCGGCGCGCCGACCGAGATCGTGGGTGGCGAGACGGTGGCGCTGGTCGGCGGGGGGCTAGGCAACGCCGTGCTGTTCTCGATCGGCCAGGCGTTGCGCGCCGCGGGCTCGCGCGTGCTCTATTTCGCCGGATACCGGCAACCCGCCGATCGGTACAAGATCGAGGAGATCGAGGCCGCCGCCGACGCCATCGTCTGGGCCTGCGACCAGGGGCCGGGCTTTGCGCCCGCCCGGCCGCAGGACCGCACGATCGTTGCCAATATCGTCGAGGCGATGACCGCCTATGCCCAAGGCGCGCTGGGACCGCAGCCGGTACCGTTCGCAGACGTGGAGCGTGTGATCTGCATCGGCTCCGACCGCATGATGGCGGCGGTCAGCTTGGCGCTGCACCAGGGTGTGCTGGCCCCGCACACGCCGAAGCTGAAAACCGCGATCGCCAGCATCAATTCGCCGATGCAGTGCATGATGAAGGAGATCTGCGCCCAGTGCCTGCAGCCGCAGATCGATCCGGAAACCGGCGAAACCCACGTCGTGTTCTCCTGCTTCAACCAGGATCAGCCGATGGCGCGGGTTGATTTCGCCGCGCTGAACCAGCGGCTGCGCCAGAACGCGGTGCAGGAAAAGCTGACCCACCTGTGGGTGGATCGGGCGCTGGTCCAACTCGACGTGCGCAAGAACAAGGTCGCTTAGGCCATCAGCGCTCGCGAAACCGCTTCCGGCGGCCGACCTGCCGGTCTAGCCTTGCGACATGGGCTTCTATGACGCGCACATCCTGCCGCGCATCATCGAATGCGGCTGCAGCACAAAGCCGATCCTGCGCGAGCGGCGCTACCTCTTGTCCGCGGCGCGGGGCGACGTGCTGGAGGTCGGCTTCGGCACCGGCCTGAATCTGTCCTATTACGATCCGGCGCGGGTGGCGGGCATCTGGGGCCTGGAACCGGCCGAGGCGCTGCGCCGCCGCGCCCAGCCTCGGATCGCGGCCACGTCGATCCGCTTCGAATTCCTGGGCCTGACCGGCGAGCAGATTCCAGCGGAGGACGCGCGGTTCGATTCCGTCGTCGTCACTTTCACGCTTTGCACAATTCCAGCCGTCGAGAAGGCGCTGATCGAGATGCGCCGGGTACTCAAGCCCGACGGCACCCTGTTCTTCGTCGAGCACGGCGCGGCGCCCGATCCGGACGTCCGCAAATGGCAGGACCGGGTCACGCCCGCCTGGCGCCATATCGCCGGCGGCTGCCACCTGAACCGCGACATTGCCGGCCTGATCGCCGCAGCCGGCTTCCGGATCTCGGTTCAAGAGGCCGGCTACCGGCGCGGCATGCCGCGCTTCATGGGCTACATGACGCGCGGCACCGCCCGATCGGCATAAGCTAGCGTCAGGGCACCGGCGGCAGCGACGGTAGCACCGCGGTTCCGTAAAGGATCGCGGCGATCGCACCGGCGAGCAGCGCCAGCCAGGTCAACAAGATGCCCGCGCCACGACCGAACGATGCCCCGCCCGACAGATTAAGCCCAACCCCATGCAGCACGCGCCCGACCGTCAGCGCGACACCCAGGATATGGACCAGCAGGGTCGAGCTGCTCAGCACCGCGACGACCAGGATGGTCAAGAGCGTGATCGGCACGTATTCGATGTTGTTGCCGTGAGCGCGGATCGCACGCTGCAGGGCCAGGTCACCGCCGTCGCCGAAATCGACCTTGCTTTTGAGGCGGCAGCGCGACACGTAGAGCGCCAGGACAAGCGTGATCAGCCCGTTCAGCCCGATATACAGGGCCGCCGCCTGAACCGACGGTACGAAGAACGGCACGAGATGCACCATGGTCATCACTCCCCCAATCATCCGCCTTACTTGGCGGTGGGTGGATCATGACGGCATAAATTCGGGATTGTCAGCTATTTCCAGATCGGCGTGCCCGACCCGGGCAGGCCCAGGCTCGGCCATTTCTCCGTCACCCGGCGCACGACCGCCTCGTCCATGCGGATTTGCCGGCCCCATTCGCGCCTGGTCTCCGGCGGCCATTTGTTCGTCGCGTCGAGGCCGATCTTGCCGCCGAGCCCCGCCTCGGGACTCGCGAAATCAAGGTAGTCGATCGGCGTGTTGTCGATCAGCGTGATATCGCGCACCGGGTCCATCCGCGTTGCGATCGCCCACATCACGTCCTTCCAGTCGCGCGCGTCGATGTCATCGTCCACGACGATGACCCACTTGGTGTAAAGGAACTGGCGCAGGGCCGACCACGCGCCCATCATCACGCGCTTGGCGTGGCCGGGATAGGCCTTGCGCATCGAGATCACCGCGATGCGGTAGGAGCATCCCTCCGGCGGTAGCCAGAAATCGACGATTTCCGGGAATTGCTGCTGCAGCAGCGGCAGGAACACCTCGTTCAGGGCCTCGCCCAGAATGCTCGGCTCGTCCGGCGGCCGGCCGGTGAAGGTGGAGAGATAGATCGGGTCGCGCCGCATCGTGATCGCGCTGATCGTGAAGACCGGGAACGGCTCAACCGCATTGTAATAGCCGGTATGGTCGCCATACGGCCCCTCCGGCCGATAGTCGTCCAGCGCAACGTGCCCTTCCAGCACGATCTCGGCCTCGGCAGGCACCTTGAGCGGCACAGTGCGGCATTCGACCAATTCGACCCGCGCGCCACGCAGCAGGCCGGCGAACTGATACTCGCTCAGCGTGTCCGGCACCGGCGTCACGGCCGCCAGGATAGTGCCTGGATCGGCGCCGATCACGACCGCCGCCGGCAGCGGGTCGGGCCGCTCCGCCGCCCAGCGCGCGTGATGCTGGGCACCGCCGCGATGCCGGAGCCAGCGCATCAGCGTCTGGTTGCGCCCGATCACCTGCATCCGATAGATGCCGAGGTTGAAGTCGTCCTCCGGCCGCTTGCCGGGTCCGCGCGTCACCACCAGCGGCCAGGTGATCAGGGGCGCCGGCTCACCCGGCCAGCAGGTCTGGATCGGCAGGCTTGCGAGGTCGATCGCATCGCCCTCCAGCACCACCTCCTGGCAGGGTGCCGTGCGCAGCGTCCGCGGCCGCATGGCGAGGACGGTACGCAGCAGCGGCAGCTTTTCCCAAGCGTCGCGGAAGCCGCCGGGCGGCTCCGGCTGGCGCAGGAAGGCCAGCATTTCGCCGACCGCGCGCAGGCTTTGCGCGTCGCGCCGCTCGACGTCGCCCAGCGTGACGGCGCGCGCCACCCGCTCCACCGTGCCGAACAGGTTGACGAGGACCGGCATTCCGGCCGCGCGGCCATCGGCATGCGTGGCGTTTTCAAACAGGACCGCCGGCCCGCCTTCGGCCAGCAGGCGGGTCTGGATTTCTGTCATTTCGAGATCGGTTGAGACCGGCTCACGAACGCGAGCCAGAAGCCCGTCGGCTTCGAGCCGCGCCATGAAGTCCCGCAGGCTGCGATAAGACATGCCCTTCCCCCGTCCGCGCAACCGGACACGCGGCCGGGCGAGCTATAGCAGCATGCCGCCGAAGCCAGAAGCGCGCGGGCGTGCTACCACAGCGGATAGGGCCGCACCCCGAACAGCATGGGGTGGAGCCAGAACAGCAGCGCGAACAGCAGGATCGCGACGGCGATCCGCCACCAGCCGATCTCGGCGAGGCTGAACGTATTGCGGCCGGCGGCGATGGCGCCGTAGGGCGCGCGCGACGTCACCGCCGCGAAGCTTTGCCAGCGCGGTCCCAAGCGGCGCTGGCGCTTGGCGTCGATCGAGAACTGGCCGGCGATTGCGAGCACCAGGAAGCCCAGGAAGAAGATCAGCGAGGCGACATCGCCATTGGCGATCAGATGCCCGAGCGCCCATAACGTGACGCCCCACAGGAACGGGTGCCGCGTGACGCGCAGGATGCCCACAGCCCTCAGCGGGCCGGCATCGGCCTCGCCGCCGACGGCGGTCGGGCTGCGCATCAAAAGGCCGGGCACCCCGATCAGGAACCCGACGAAGACGAGCACCATGGTGATCGGGATCAAGCCCTCGATCCGGCCCCATAGCGGCGCATACGGCGCATCGTTATAGGCGATGCACATCCAGACGATGCCGCCGAGGGACAGCAGCGAAAAGAGAATGCGATAGCCGTTCTCCCCAAGCCGCGCGACCAGTGTGTTGCGCAGTCGCGTACCGGAAATGAAGATGTGGATGCCGACGAAGAACAGCGCCCCAAGGATCAACGACACCATGGCTTGCCCCCATGCCCGCGCCGGCGGCACGCCTCTCCCGCCGATCGCATGGCTTCGTGCGGCTTTGTGCCGCTTTGCGCCGCTTGGCCTCCGAACGGTTCGCCGCCCGATGATACACAATCCTGCGGATCGCGGCGCGAGTCGCGGCAGCAGCAACTCGATCGAGGGACATCAGACCGATGCGCAGCGGAATGATCGCGGTGACAATGGCGGCAATGGGCGTTGCCACCTTCCTGGCGTCGAGCGCCTACGCGGCCGATGCCGGCGACGCCGCCAAAGGCAAGCAGGTCTTCAACCGCTGCAGGCAGTGTCACACGTTCGATCCGAACGGAAAATCGCACATGGGTCCGGACCTCTACGGCGTTGTTGGCCGCAAGGCGGGAACCCTGCCGGGCTTCCGCTATTCGGACCCGATGGAGAAGGCCAGCGCCGGCGGCCTGGTCTGGACGCCGGAAAAGCTGGACACCTGGCTCACCGATCCGCGCGCGATGATCCCGGGTACGCACATGAGTTTCGCGGGTCTCAAGAAAGCGCAGGATCGCGCCGACGTGATTGTCTATTTGCAGACCGCGTCAAAGCCCGAGCAGAAATAGCTGAAGCAGCGCACAACGGGTGGAGATAACCATGGCGCGGCGCCTGTCGGCCGTCGTCGAAACGTGGCCGATCGCCGGTGGCTTTGCCACCGCACGCGGCGCCAAGACCGAGGCAACGGTCGTCACGGTCCAAATCGAGCAGGACGGCGTGGTCGGGCGCGGCGAATGCGTGCCCTACGCGCGCTATGGCGAGAGCGCAGAAAGCGTGTTGGCGCAGATCGCGTCGATTCGTTACCTGGTTGAGCAGGGCGGGTCCGGTTGCGACCTGCTGGCGGCGGTACCGGCCGGCGCGGCCCGAAATGCAGTGGATTGCGCGTTGTGGGACCTAGCCGCCAAGAGGGCCGGCATGCCGGCCCGGGAGCTGGCCGGACTGCCGGAGCCGGTCTCGCCGGTGACAGCCTTTACCATCAGCCTCGGGACGCCCGAGGCGATGGCGCTGGCCGCCCGCGCGGCGCCCCATCGCAAGGTGCTGAAGCTCAAGCTCGGCGGTAGCGACGGGCGCGACCGCGAACGGGCGGCGGCGGTACGCATGGCGGCGCCCGGCGCGACCCTGATCGTCGATGCCAACGAAGGCTGGTCGCTCGCACAGCTTACTGAGCTGGCGGAACCGTTGGCCGCGCTCGGCGTTCGCCTGATCGAGCAACCGCTGCCCGCGGGCGCCGATGCCGAGCTAGAGGGCTTTTCGTCGTCGATTCCGTTATGTGCCGACGAATCCTGTCATGGAGTAGACGATCTTTCGGCGCTGGCGCGCCGCTATCAAGCCGTCAACGTGAAGCTGGACAAGACCGGCGGCCTGACCGCGGCGATCGAGGTGGTCGCGGCCGCCCGTGCGCTCGACCTCAAGCTCATGGTGGGCTGCATGGTGGCGACGTCGCTGGCCATGGCGCCGCCGCTGCTGCTCGCCGGCATGGCCGACCATGTCGATCTCGACGGTCCGCTTCTGCTGGCGCGCGACCGCGAACCCGGCCTGCGCTACAAGCCCGACGGCACCATCATGCCGGCCCCGGCCGCCTTGTGGGGTTGAGCGATCAAGCGTTGGCGGCTTGGCGCGCGGCCGACGGCGACTCCGGTCCCACCGAGCGGCCCTCGAGCCAGGGGGTCAGGTCGCGTCCGATCAGCCGCGACAGAAGGCGCACGTCGTCGGTAAAATTGTCGATCAGTTCCTGACGGAACGCGGGATCGAGCGGCCGGCGCGGCGCGGTGACAACGTTCCATTTGCGCAGCCGATGGATCGTGCGCGCTACCAGCGGCCGCTTCCTGCCCGACTTCGCCCGCCCCTTGCCGGCCTTGATCATGGTCTGCGCCACAGCCTTGGGCGGCCGTCGCAGCAGCCTTTGCAGCCAACGATAACGGTAGGTGCGGTTGACATTGCGCCGCCGGGTGTCGACCGGGCCGTTTGGATCAAGGCCGACGAAGCCCAGGACTTCGCGCTGCACCGCCGCCGGGTCACGGGCGTAATCGTCATAGACCACCACATGACATCGCTCACGCCCCGCCGCCTCGAACAGGCCTTGGAGGGCCGCGCCGATCCGGCCGATGGCGTCGTAGCGCAGGAGGTTATGATCGCGGCAATCGCGCGGCAGGTGCCGGCCGGCAGCACGCGCTGAGCGCAGGTTCCACGCGGCCCGGAAATCCGGCTCATCCTCGTCCAACAGGAACAGGACCCGACCGTGGTAGGACTGCAGCATCTGCAACGGGTTTCGTACCATGGCGACGAACCTGGCGTTCGGGAAGCAACGCAGGACGCGCCGCACGGCGTCGGGGTCATAGATCGTTGAGACCGACCCCTCGCCAATCACGCGATGGCGCACCGAAATATCCGGGAAGAACCGATCGAGGTAGTCGCGCCGCACGGCGTCCACGTCGATCGGTTCGTGCAGGGCGGTGAAGTAGTGCGGCTCCTTCGGCTTCGAGAACGCGATATGCGGATGTCCCGCCAGTGCGCCGGCCAGCGACGTCGTGCCGCAGCGCGGCGCGCCGACGATGAACAGGGCCGGCATGGTCGCGGTCTGGTCCGGATTCGGTCGATCGTCCATTCTTTCCCCACGTTAACGCGGCGCGCGGCCCGACAGGGCCACCATAACCACGCGGCGGCCGACCGCCAACGCCGAGCACCTCTTCCGCCGCACACTTGAAGCGACCGCGCTCCCCTGACATTATCGTTGAGAGTTCCATTGGGAGGAGCCAGTCATGGCGTGGAAGAAGCCGCAGATCGTCGAAATCCCGGTCGGGATGGAGATCAACAGCTACGCTTGCGCAGAACTGCGCCGGTAGCATTCCCATCGGCGCGGCCGCCCAGCGCCCGCGCTGTTTCCGGCCACGCGGCCCGTGTTGGCGCGGATGAAGGTCGCGCATGCGGATTCGTGTGCTAGGCGCCGCCGCAGGCGGTGGCTTTCCGCAATGGAACGCCAATAACGCGCAATGCCGACGGGCGCGCGCCGGCGATACGAATGCGCGACCGCAGACCCAGGCGTCGCTGGCCGTCGAGGGCGGCGACGGGCGCTGGTTTCTGCTCAACGCCTCTCCAGATTTGCGCCAGCAGATCGAGGCAACCCCCGACCTCCACCCCGGCAACGGAGCCGGCGGCGCGCCGCTGCGGCATTCGCCGATCGCCGGTATCGTGCTGACCGGCGCCGAGGTCGACCAGGTCGCCGGCCTGCTGACCCTGCGCGAACGGCAGCCGCTCAGTCTCTACGCCACCGCCCGCGTGCTGGCCACCTTGCGCGCCAATCGTATCTTCGATGTGCTGGCCGAAGGGATCGTCAGCCGGCATGCCTTCGCATTGGGCCAGCCAGTCACGTTGGCGCCGCCCGACGGCGCGCCGCCGCTTCTCGAGGTCGAGGCCTTTCCGGTACCCGGCAAGGCGGCCCTGTACCTGGAAGACACCGGGCGCGCGGATTTCGGGACGGAGGAAGAGGACACGATCGGCCTGATCGTCCGGCGGACCGGAACCACCGTCGCCTTCGCCTTCATTCCCGGCTGCGCGACGATTACGCCGGCGTTGAAGGCGCGGCTCGCCGGCCTGCCGCTTCTGTTCTTCGACGGGACGCTCTTTCGCGACGACGAGATGATACGCTCAGGCGAAGGCGTCAAAACCGGGCAGCGCATGGGCCACATCAGCATGTCGGGCAAGGACGGGACGATCGCCAGGTTGACCGACGCAAAAATCGGCCGCAAGGTGTTCATCCACATCAACAATACCAATCCGGTGCTGATCGCGGACAGCGACGAGCGGCGGGCGGTGGAGGCCGCCGGCTGGCATATCGCCCATGACGGCATGGAGGTGAGGCTGTGACCGAGGCCGGCGTATCGGACGCCTGGACCTCACCGCTGGCCGCGCCCCTGAGCCCGGCGGGGCTGGAGGCGCGGCTGCGCGCGATCGGCGCCGCGCTCTATCACAACCGTCACCCGTTCCATCGCCTGCTCCACGATGGCCGGCTGAGCCGCGGCCAGGTCCAGGCCTGGGCGCTGAACCGCTACTATTACCAGGCCTCGATCCCGGTGAAGGACGCCGCGCTGATCGCGCGCTGCCCGGACCCCGACATCCGGCGCATCTGGCGCCAGCGCCTGATCGACCACGACGGCGAGACGCAGGGCACCGGCGGCACCGAACGCTGGCTCCACCTGACCGACGGCCTCTACCTCAACCGCGCCTATGTCGTTTCACTGTCGGGACTTTTGCCGGCGACGCGTTTCGCCGTCGATGCCTATGTCCGCTTCGTCTCGGAGCGCAGCCTGCTGGAGGCCATCGCCTCGTCGCTGACTGAAATGTTCGCGCCCACGATCATCGCCGAGCGGGTCGCCGGCATGCTGCGCCACTACGACTTCATCGGGCCTGAGACGCTATCCTACTTCGACGCGCGGCTGACGCAGGCGCCGCGCGACGCCGATTTCGCGCTCGACCACGTCAAGCGGCAGGCGCGGAGCGCGGCGGAGCAGCAGGCGGTGTGCGACGCGCTGGTGTTCAAGACGCAGGTGCTGTGGGCGCAGCTCGACGCGCTGTATCACGCCTATGTGGAGCCCGGACTGATCCCGCCGGGGGCATTTCAGCCGGAGCCGTAATGGGCGCGATTACAGAGGTATGCGTACCGTTCTTTCCACGATCCGTGAAGTTGATCGAGGACCGGGCACGCGGCCGCTGGGTGCTGAACGCGCCGGAACGGGTCGTCGTCCCCGACGACACGGCGCTGGAAATCCTGCACCTGTGCGACGGTGAGCGTACCGTCGACGCGATCTGTGACGTGCTCGCGAAGCGCTACAACGCCGCGCCCACGACCATCCGCGCCGACGTGATCGAGCTCTTGCAGGAACTGGCCGACAAGGGCCTCGTCAAGCTGAGGCCGCCGTTGTGACGGAAACCGTGACATTGCCGGAACAAGCGGTACACAAACAACCGCTGATTGAAAGTCCGCTCGGCCTGCTGGCCGAGCTGACCCACCGCTGCCCGCTGCGCTGTCCCTATTGCTCGAACCCGCTGGAGCTGGTGCGGGCGGGGCGCGAACTCGACACCGAAACCTGGCAGCGCGTGTTCGACGAGGCGTCGGCGCTCGGCGTCCTGCAAATTCACCTCTCGGGCGGCGAGCCGACCGTGCGCCGCGACCTGGAGGCGCTGGTCCGGCACGCGGCCGCCCGAGGGCTCTATACCAACCTGATCACGTCCGGTGTGCTGCTGGACGAGGCGCGGGTCGCCGCGCTCGACGCCGCGGGCCTCGGCCACGTCCAGATTTCGATCCAGGACGCCGAGGCCGGATCGGCCGACCGCATCGCCGGATTTGCCGGGCATGCGCGCAAGATCGAGGCGGCGCGGCTGGTGGGCGCAGCCGGCATCGCGCTGACGGTCAACGCGGTCGTGCACCGCCAGAACCTGGAGCGGCTGGACGCGATGATCGCACTGGCCGAGGCCATGGGCGCCGGCCGCATCGAGGTCGCGCACGTCCAGTATTACGGCTGGGCCTTGCGCAATCGCGCCGCGCTGATCCCGACCATCGCGCAGCTCGAAGCCGCGACGGCGACGGTCGAGGCGGCGCGTGCCCGCCTCGCCGGCCGGCTGACCATCGACTACGTCGTGCCGGACTATTACGCGGAACTGCCGAAGGCGTGCATGGCCGGCTGGGGCCGGCGCTTCCTGAATGTGACGCCGGAGGGCAAGGTCCTGCCCTGCCACGCCGCGGAGACGATCCCCGACCTTGTTTTCGATTCGGTGCGGGAGCACGGCCTGGCCGAAATCTGGCGCGACGGCGCCGCGTTCAACGCCTTTCGCGGAACGGCATGGATGCCGGAGCCGTGCCGCTCCTGCGACCGGCGCGAGGTCGACTGGGGCGGCTGCCGCTGCCAGGCGCTGGCGCTGACCGGCGACGCCGCGGCGACCGACCCGGCCTGCGGCCGGTCCGCCGACCACCATGCCCTGCGCGCCGTGGCGGAGGCGGAATCGCACGCGCCGCCGCCCGGCTTCGCCTATCGTGGCTTTCCGCGCTGACTGTTCAAAACCGGTCGTCGAAGAAGTCCGAGAATTCGCGCCGGAAAACATCGGCCGGCCCCGTGATCTCCCACACCATCGGCCGGGCGCGGGCCAGGAATTCGCCGGCGCGAAGCGGCTTTTCGGCGATGCCTGCGAACCGGCGACGATAATTGTCGGCGGCTTCCTGATAGCCGGCGCCCTTTTCCGAGCGGAAGATCGGGCACAGCACCGTCGCGGACAGCACGGTCATGCCGGAGACCAGCCGCGAGCCGCGCAGGCGCATCCATGCGGCGAGCAAGTCGACCATGAACAAGGCGTCGTCCAGCCGCTCCCCCTCGGCCAGGGCGAAGTCGGGCCGATCCAGCAGATGACGTGCGCTCACGGTTTATCCTCCTTCGGCAGGTTGACGCGGGCCGTGCAGGTGACGCTGGACGATACGCCGGTCGCCGCCCGCCGCCCATCGACGGCGATCCGCACCTTGCCGTCACGAACCTCGGTTTCGACCGCGCAGGGCCGGTCGGCCGCCGACCAGACCGTGACCATGCCGGCGTCCACGGCATGTTCCGGCATGACCGGCGGGAAGCGAAGCTCGAACAGGAAATAGCCGCTCAATTGGATAAGTCCGATAATGACCAGGGCGCCCGCAAGATTGGGCAGAATCACGACGTCCCAGTCCTTTGCGAACGTGAACGTGATGGTTTCGCTGTCCGTCGCGAGGTTGGGCAGGCCGAGCAGAAAGCGCAACGCGACGATGCCGGCCAGGATGAAGCAGCCCAGCGCCAACACGAGCAGGTTCGACGTGCCTTCGGCCCGTTGATTGGCGAGATAGCCGCCCGCAGCCGCTACGAGGGCGATGGCGATGCCCAGCATGGTCAGCAACGCGACCATCGGGTCGCGGAGGTACTCGACCTTGACCGAGCGGCTGACTTTGGCGCCGCCTCTCTTCTGGCCCAGCGCGATACCAACGAGGTAGACGACGACGAGGGCGAAATCGACGCCGAGCGCCCACCAGAACCACCAGGAAATCCGATCCAGCATGACGGCCCCCGCGATGCGGAGCCGCTCAAGGCCCGCGTCCGTCTACGACATCACGAAACGCGAACCGCGGCCCTCGGATTCGGGCCGCCACCGGAGCGGATCATACAGGCTTTCGCGCCGCTACGCCGCGCGCATGGTGGCGACCACCTGGTCGGCGAGCTTGCCGCTCAGTTCCGCCAGATGGCCGAAGCGACAGGTAAAGCTGCCGGTGCCCTGGCTGGCCGAGCGCAGCTCGACGATCAGGTCGGCCATCTCGGCCTCGGGGATCTCGGCGGCGACGACGTCCCAGCCGGACCAGCCCGGCCGCGCGTCGAAGCCGAGGATGTGGCCACGGCGGCCCGACACGATGCCGTTGACCCGCGCGGTCGCCGCCGAGGGCACGGCGATTTCGACATGGAGGATCGGCTCCAGCAGCACCGGCGAGCATTGCGGCAGCACCTCGCCCATGCCCTGGCGCGCCGCGATGCGGAAGGCCATGTCCGAGGAATCGACGGTGTGGTAGGAGCCGTCGACCACCGCGACCGCGACGTCGATGACGGGAAAACCAAGCGGCCCTTGCTCGAGCGCGTCGCGCACCCCCGCCTCGACCCCCGGAATGTACTGGCGCGGGATCACGCCGCCGGTGATGCCGTCGGTGAACGTGAAGCCGGCGCCGCGCGGCTGGGGCGCGACCTCCAGCACCACGTCGCCGAACTGGCCGTGGCCGCCGCTCTGCCGTTTGTGGCGGTAGTGGTGGGTGGCGCCCTTGCGGATGGTCTCGCGGTAGGCGACCTTCGGCCGCCCGACGTCGAGCTCCATGCCGTAGCGGCTCTTCAACCGCTCCAGCGCGACGCGCAGATGCACCTCGCCCTGGCCGCGCAGCAGCATCTCGCGGGTGTCGGCCGAGTGGTCGAATACTAGCGAGCGGTCCTCCTCGCACAGCTTGGCGATCGCCGCCGTCACCTTAACCTCGTCCTTGCGGTCGCGCACCGCGATCGACAGCGCGTAGACCGGCGGCATGGCTTCCACGCCGGGCAGCGCCGTCGCGCCGCCCTTCGCGGTGCTGACAAGGTCGCCGGTGGCGATCTCGTCGAGTCGCCCGAGCCCAACCACCTCGCCGGCGCCGGCCTCGGCCACCTTCTGGGCCTCGGCCCCGCACAAGCGGAACATGCCGCCGATGCGGCCGCTGCCCCTCTCGCTATAGACCGTGTCGCCGTCGCGTAACGTGCCGCGCAGGATGCGCGCGACGGACAGCTTGCCGCCGTGGCCGGAATGCAGGCTCTTGACCACCAGTGCCAGCGGCTCGGCGCCTGTCGCCACGCCGAGCCGCGCCGCGGCCTGGGCAACCGGCGGCGCCTCGTGGCGCAGCGCCTTCAGCAGGCGCCGGATGCCGTGGTCGCGCTCGGCCGAGCCGAGCAGCACGGGGACGATCAGCCCCTCCGCCGCCTCGCGCGCCAGGTCGCCGAGAACCTCCTCGCGCGGCGGCGTCTCGTCCGAGAGCAGCTCCTCCATCAGGTGGTCGTCATAGTCGGCCAGCCGCTCCAGCATTTCGAAGCGCGCCTCGGCGCCGCGATCGCTCAGATCCTTGGGCAGGTCGACAACCTCCGACGGCGCGTGGTCGTGATAGACATAGGCGCGCTCCAGCGCGAGGTCGTAATAGCCCGTCACCGCCTGGCCCTGGCGGATCGGGATCTGGCGCAGCACCAGCGGCCAATCCGACGCCTCCTGCAGCGCCTGCAGGAACTCACGGACGTGGCCCTGGGTCTCCGCCGTCTCGATCTTGTTGACGAACAGAAGATGCGGGATGCCCGCCTCCTCCAACGGCTTCAGATAAGGCCGCAGCACCGCGGCCTTGGCGGCGTCCGGCTCGCACACGACGATCGCGGCGTCGGCCGCCGACAGGACGTCGAGCCCCTCCTGAAAGAATTCGATCGAACCGGGACAGTCCAGGAATGTATAGGAATCGCCGAGATATTCGGTGGTCGCGACGTTGAGCTCCACGCTCATGGCGTGGGCGCGCGCCTCGGACGATGCGTCGCCGACACTGTTCTTCTGCCCGACGCTGCCCTTGCGCGCGATGCGCCCGGTGACGGACAGCAGGCTTTCGAGCAAGGTGGTCTTGCCGCTGAGATAGGGACCGACTAGCGCGATGCAGCGCGGTCCCGCCACTCTGCTGCCGGACGTGGTGGAGCCTGCTTCCGCCATGACATTCCCTCCTCTGTCCTGTGGTTTTGCCTCCTATGCGGTTCGCCCGCCCAGTTCGTCCACGGGCGCGCCGCCCTGGTTCATCGTTTCAGGCCGCAGGGCCGGCCGCAAGTCCCCGCGACGGCGATGCGGGGTTGGGGAAGGCGGTACGGCGGTCGCGCAAAGCCCTCCGATCCGGCCGAAGGTATAAGTGATGCTCCCCCGCGGCGCGGGGGGAGCTGTCGGCGAAGCCGACTGAGGGGGCGACGGCGTCAGCACCCCCTCCACCATGCTGCGCATGGTCCCCCTCCCCCGCTTCGCGGAGGAGGAAAATGATGCTCCCCCGTAAGCGGGAGGATCGAGATAAAAACTGGATAGACCAGGCGACCTGTTCCGCCGCGAGCTTGCGGCCGCGCCGCGACCGGCATGCCGATACGGTCGACGCCGAGGTCGCGCAGCGCATCCACCGTTGCGCCGACCAGGGCCGGCGTCACCGCAGCGCCTTACGCCAAGCGAAGCGCGGCCCGGCGGATCGCGGAAATCGCGGACGCGCGTCAGCTACGCCAGGACGGGTCCTTGCGGTCCAGCATGCGCATCAGGGCCGGCCACGCGAGCCGTGCGCCAGCCTCGCAGGCGACGCCGGACTGGTCCTTCACCCGCTCCGGCACGCCCTGATTGACCGGGTTGATCCGGGTGCCGCCGGCCAGCGCACGCACCTGCATCGTGCACGCGCGCTCGATGAAATACATGCGCAGGAACGCTTCCGGGCAATTGCGGCCCACGGTCAGCGTGCCGTGATTGCGCAGGATCATCGCGTTCCTGTCGCCCAGATGCTCGACCAGGCTTTCGCGCTCGTCGAGGTCGAGCGCGATGCCCTCATATTCGTGATAGGCCAGGTCGCTGCACACGACCATTGCGGTCTGGGTGATCGGCTGCAGCCCATCGGCCTGGGCCGATACCGCGACACCGTCATCCGAATGCAGGTGCATGACGCACCTGGCGTCGTCCCGCGCGGCGTGGACGGCGCTGTGGATCGTGAAGCCCGCCGGATTGATGTGGTACGGGCTCTCCATCACGATCTCGCCGTCAAGGTCGACCTTGACCAGGCTCGACGCCGTGATCT
>JBDZUN010000003.1:22974-27008 GCA_040255145.1 Hyphomicrobiales bacterium
CCGTAGGGATTGATCAGGAAATGATGGTCGGGGCCGGGCACGCGGGCCGACAGATGGGTGAAGATCATGTCGTCCCAACCGTAATGGGCGACCAGCCGATAGGTCGCCGCGAGGTCGAGCCGCTGCTGCCATTCCTCCGCCGAGACCTTGTCCCGCACCGAAGTGATGTCGCGCGTCTGAAAAGCGACGGACATGCCGGATTCCTCCTGGATATTTTGCGGCTAGAGTGCGCCCCGCAACAGCCCGAGTCAAACAAAGGCGGCATCCCGCGGGGGGCCGTCGGGCCGCTCAACCCACGATCGGATGCACGACGCGGGCGCGGACGAACTCGGCCTCGCGGCGCAGGACGCCGAAGCTGATGCGGGCCTCCCAGGCCAGCAGCGCGGCACCGAGGATCAGGCACAGCACGCCCAGCATCGTCGTCGCGAACATCGCGCGCGCGGCCAGCCGGCCGCCGGCCGGCCCGGTCAGCGCGACCACGCCGACCAGATATGACAGGGTGCCGAGCGCGAAGGCGCCGATGGCCACGTAGAACGCCGTCAGTGCGCGCACGATGAACAGCACGCGGCGCTGGGCCGCATGAAGCTGCTCCAGCAGGAACGCCTCGCGCGCGGCGTCGCCAGGCGCCGCAAGGTCCGCGGCCAAGGCGCGCGCCCGGTCCAGCGCGCGCGCATAGCGGTTGATCGTGCCGAGCAGGAGCACGGTCGAGGCATTGGTCAGCAAGGCCGGACCGGCGATCAGCGCCAAGGCGGAGAATGGATCGTCAGCGGTCATGCATGCCTCACACCTTCGCGGCCGGACGGCATCCGGCGGCACAGTTGGATTCCGCGTAACAGACGGCGAATATAGCGACGCCAACTTGCCACGCCCGCCATCGGATCGGGAAACCCCTTCCCAGCGCGGGCCGGATCGCATAAAGAACGATCAAAGTTCGTGATTCAAATAATTACCCGTGAAAGGACTGGGGAATCATGTCCAACTACCATTTCGATACGCTCGCGGTGCATGCCGGCGCCGCGCCCGACCCGACGACCAAGGCGCGCGTGACGCCGATCTATCAGACCACCTCGTTCGTCTTCGACGATGCCGACCAAGCCGCCCGCCTGTTCGGGCTGCAGGAATTCGGCAACATCTATACGCGGCTGGGCAATCCGACCTGGGCCGTACTGGAGGAGCGCGTCGCGGCGCTGGAGGGTGGCACCGCGGCACTGGTCACCGCCTCCGGCCATAGCGCGCAATTGCTGGTGTTTCACACGCTGCTCGAAGCCGGCGACGAATTCCTGGCCGGCCAGAAGCTCTACGGCGGCTCGATCACGCAATTCGGCCACTCCTTCCGCAAGATGGGCTGGGGGGTCCATTTCGTCGACTCGGACGACCCCGAGAACTTCCGCAGGGCCCTGACGCCCAAGACCAAGGCAATCTTCGTCGAGAGCCTGGCCAATCCGGGCGGCGTCGTCACCGACCTCGAGGCGGTCGCCAAGATCGCGCACGAGGCGGGCGTGCCGCTGATCGTCGACAACACACTGGCGTCGCCCTATCTGTGCCGGCCGTTCGAATGGGGCGCCGACATCGTCGTCCATTCGATGACCAAGTTCCTGGGCGGCCACGGCAACTCGATCGGCGGCGTGCTGGTCGACGGCGGCCGGTTCGACTGGTCGGCCAGCGACAAGTACCCGACCCTGTCGAAGCCGGTCGAATCCTATCAGGGCGTCGAAATCCACAAGACGTTCGGCAACATCGCCTTCGCCATCGCCGCGCGCGTCGTGGGCATGCGCGACCTCGGCCCGGCGATCTCGCCGTTCAACGCATTCATGATCCTGACGGGCACCGAGACCCTGCCGCTCCGCATGCAACGCCATTGCGAGAACGCCCTGAAGGTCGCGGAGTTCCTGCAGGGTCACGAGAAAGTCGCCTGGGTCTCCTATCCCGGACTGAAGAACGACCCCTATCACGCGCTCGCGCAGAAGTACCTGCCGAAGGGCGCCGGCGCTGTGTTCACCTTCGGCGTCAAGGGCGGCTATGACGCCGGCGTGAAGGTGGTCGGCGACATCAAGCTGTTCAGCCACCTGGCCAATATCGGCGACACGCGCAGCCTGATCATCCACCCCGCCTCGACCACCCACCGCCAGCTCAACGACGAGCAGAAGAAGGCGGCCGGCGCGGGACCGGACGTGGTGCGGCTGTCGGTCGGCATCGAGAACGCGGACGACCTGATCGCCGACCTCGACCAGGCGCTGAACCGGACCTGACCGGACGGGCGGAGCGCGGGTGCGGCCGGCGCCGATCAGCCGGCCGCCGTCTCCCGCCGCAGCCAGTCCAGATAGTCGGGATTGCCGCCCTCGACCGGCAGCGCCACGACGCATGGGCAGGCATAGGAGTGCAGGGACTTGACCCGCTCGGTCGCCGCCTCGACCAGGGACGCGCGGGTCTTCAGTACCAGCACGACCTCGGCCGCCTGCTCCACCTTGCCCTGCCACCGATAGACGGAGGTCATGCCGCCGAGCACGTTGGCGCATGCCGCGAGGCGCGCCTCGACCAGCGCGCGGCCGATGCGCAGCGCCTCGTCGGCATCGGCGGCCGTCACATAGAGGATGCGGAGGTCCGACATCCGGCGACCGGGAGCCCTGCCCCGCCCCGCCCGCTCTAGCGGACGACGGCGAGCATGGGCCCGCGCTGGCTGGCCCGGATCAGCGCGTGGACGGCCACGATGCACGCGGTAAAGGTCAGCAGCGCGCCGAACTGATGCGCGGCCGCGAGCGGCAGCGGCACCACGTTGACCAGGGTCAGGACGCCCAGAGTGATCTGCAGGGCGATCATCAAACCGAGCACATCGATCGATCGCGCGACACGGCGCGGCAGCCGCTTGGCCCGCGCCGCCAGCCACAGCGCGATGGCCAGGCACCCGACCAGATAGGCGATCACGCGGTGGTCGAACTGCACCGTCTTGACCGTCGCAAAGAAGTTGATCCACCAGGGATGCCCCGGAAGCAGGCCGTGCGGCACCACGCGGCCTTCCATCAGCGGCCAGGTATTGTAGACCAGCCCGGCGTCGAGCCCGGCGACCAGCGCGCCTAGCAGGATCTGCCCGAAAATCAGCGCAAGCAGCCCGCAGAAGCCGTTGCGCAATCCCCGCAGATCGCTCCGCCCGCGCCGACGCGCGGGTACCGTCAGGTCGAGGGCGTGCCACAGGATCAGGGCGAACAGCACGAAGGCGAAGCCGAGATGCGCGGCGAGCCGGTACTGGCTGACATCGGTGCGGTTCACGAGGCCGCTTTCCACCATGTACCAGCCGAGTGCGCCTTGCGCGCCGCCGAGCACGAAGATGGCCGCGAGCCGCGGCGCCAGCGAGCGGTCGATCCAGCGGCGCACTACGAAAAAGATGAAGGGAATAAAGAAGGCGACGCCGATCAGCCGGCCGATCAGCCGGTGGGTCCATTCCCACCAGAAAATATTCTTGAACGCCGCCAGGCTCATCCCGGCATTGATCAGGCGGTATTCGGGGATCTGCTTGTACCGTGCGAATTCCGCCTGCCAGGCCGCGTCGCTCAGCGGCGGGATCACGCCGGTCACAGGCTTCCACTGGGTGATCGACAGGCCGGAATGGGTCAGCCGGGTCAGACCGCCAACCATGACCATCACCGCGATCAGCCCACAGATCGCGAACAGCCAGCCGCCAATGATACGTCGATGCCTTTGATGGCTGGCGGAAATGACGACGGACGCAACGGGCCACGCCTCGGCGGACATGACGATGGCCTCCAGCTTGCACGCACCCGGCCGATCGACACCGGATTGCGAGCGGACCGACCATCAGATATTCCGTTGAGACGGCCGGCGCAAGCGACACGCGAGCGGGCCGGCCAGAGGTGCGGGGAACGATGCCAATTCGAGCACGCAAGCTGATCGGCGGCATCATCCTGGTGGTCGGGATCGTAATCTACGCGCTGTTGGCGATGCGCCTCGCCGTCGCCATCGTGCCGCGGAACTGGGTGGCGGAGGTCGCTTATGCCGCCGTCGCCGGGATCGTCTGGGTA
>JBDZUN010000003.1:27018-43369 GCA_040255145.1 Hyphomicrobiales bacterium
ATGAACACGGGCGCCCCCGCGCCTTCCGGATCGGCAGTGGGGCATCCCGTCATCCGCCTGTCGAAGGTCGCGCTGGTCCTGTCGGTCGGCGTCTGGGTCGGACTGGTCGCCTTCGGCAACATCACGGATTACGGCACCAATCTGGTCGCCGTGCAGCACACCTTGCGCATGGACACGATCCCGCCCGATGTGCGCATCCATTACCGTGCGCTGTCCGCCCCCGTCCTGCACCAGGCGGCCTATCTGGCGATCATCGTCGCCGAGGCGCTGTGCGCGATCCTGTGCTGGGCCGGCGGATTGGCGATGGCGCGGCGCCGGCGGGACGATCAGGCCCTGTTCCACCGGGCGAAATCGACAGCCGTCGCCGGCCTGACGCTCGGCGTCCTGATCTGGCAGTTCGGCTTTCTCGCGATCGCCGGCGAATGGTTCGGGGCGTGGCTGTCGCCGCACTGGAACCCGGCCGACAGCGCGTTCCGCTTCGCGATGCTGATCCTGGGCGTCCTGATCTACGCGATCCAGCCGGACACCTGACCGGCGCGCCTACAGCATCGTGGTGTCGGTCGGCTGGTCGAGCAGGATGGAGCCAATCAGCTCCAGGCTTTGCGGACCGACCGTGCGGTGGTGGGTGAGGACGCAGGCGTCGCGGTAACGCCGCTGCAATTCCGAATCGAGATAGACCGCGCTGCCCCCGCCGAGATCGTAGGCCGTGCGCGCGACCTCCGCCGCGCTGCGCACAGCGAACGTGCAGGCGAGCCGAAGGCGGGCGCGATCGGCGATGGACCAGGCATCGCCGCGCAGGGTGTGGTCCCACGCCGCGCCGAGCGCTTCGTCCAGGAGCGCACGGGCGGCCGCGAGCTTGCCCTGCGCCAGCGCGAATTCGGCCTGCACGGTATGACGTTCGGCGGCGGCGTGCCCCTGGTTCTGCGGCCGCTTCTCGACGGCGGCCCGCTCGAGCGCCGCCAGCGCCGCCTTGGCGTTGCCGAGCGCGACCGACGCCTGCCCCGCCCCGAGCAGGCCCAGAAGCGGCGCGCGGTAGAGCGGCGCGGGGTCGATCGCCGGCACGCCCAGGATCGGCACGACCAGCGCGCGCGGCACGCGAATCCCCTCGACCTCGAAATCCAGGCTGCCCGTGCCGCACAGCCCGGCGACGTGCCAGGTGTCGAGCAGTTTGACATCCGCCGCCGGGAAGAACGCCAGCCGATGCTGTTTCGCGCCGTCCGGCGCTTCGATCAGCACGCCGCCGGAAAACCACGCGCTGTTCTCGGCGCCGCTGCCCCAGGCCCAGCGCCCGGTCACGACGTAGTCGTCGCCGTCCAGCACCGCGCGCCCGGTCGGGGCCACCGTGCTGGAGGTGATGATGCCGGGGTCGCGGAACACGATGCGCGCGGCCTCACGCGGCAGCCATGCCGAGAGCAGCCCCGTATTGACGCCGATCATGAAGCACCACGCGACGGAGGCGTCGGCCTCCGCCATCTCGGCGAACAGGGTCGTCACCTCGACCGGCGACCGTTCGTCGCCGCCGATGCTGCGCGGCAGGTAGAGCCGGAACAGGCCGGCCTCCGCCATACGGCGCGCCAGGTCGGCGGGCAGCCGGCGCGCCTGTTCGATCTCCCGCGCGCGCCGCCGCACCTCGGGTTTCAGGGCCCGGACCGTGTCCATGGGATCGACGTCCCGCCGCCGCGCCGCCGCTTGTGCTCTGTCCATGCCACGCCCTCTGCAATTGACGGTCCCGGCGGGACGGCCGGTCCTAAGCAGCTACGGCAGGTTCGCACGATAGAGGCGTTTACCGCCAAGCGCACGGGCGGTCGGCGCGGTTGCCGGCCCAACGGCTGGCCAGTAGAGTTTCCTGCAAGTGATAAGCACTAATGGGGGGATTACGTGCGTTCATTCAAAAAGGCGGCGTGCGCGACCGCGATCATACTGGCGGGGCTTGGCGGGCAAGCGCATCACGCCATAGCGGCGGCACCCTCGGAGGGAGCCCAGGCGGGTACGGCCGGCAATGTCGACGGCGCGCGGATCGAGGCCGCCGACAAGGAGCCGGGAAGCTGGCTCGCCCACGGCCGCACCTATAGCGAGCAGCGGTTCAGCCCCCTCGACAAGATCAACGCGCAGAATGTCGGCAAGCTGGGCCTGGCCTGGTGGTACGACACCGGCACCGAACGCGGCATCGAGACGACGCCCCTGGTGATCGACGGCGTCATGTACGCCACCGGGTCATGGAGCATCGTCTTCGCGCTCGACCCCAAGACCGGCAAGGAACTGTGGCGCTACGACCCTGAAGTCCCCAGGGAATACGGCCGCAACGCCTGCTGCGACGTGGTCAATCGCGGCGTGGCGGTGTGGGAAGGCATGGTCTATGTCGGCACCACCGACGGCCGGCTGATCGCGCTGAACGCCGCCGACGGCAAGAAGGTGTGGGAGGTCAGCACCACCGGCGGCAAGCGGCCCTACACCATCACCGGCGCGCCCTATGTCGTGAAGGGCAAGGTCATCATCGGCAATGGCGGCGCCGAACTCGGCGCGCGCGGCTATTTCACCGCCTACGACGCCAAGACCGGCAAGCAGGTCTGGCGCTTCTATACCGTGCCGGGCGATCCGTCGAAGCCGGTCGAGAATCCCGAGCTCACCGCGGCCCTGCCGACCTGGAAAGGCGGCGAGTGGTGGAAGATCGGCGGCGGCGGCACGGTCTGGGATTCCATGGCCTACGACCCGGAGCTCAACCTGCTCTATGTCGGCACCGGCAACGGCTCGCCCTGGTCCAAGCACATCCGCTCGCCGGGCGGCGGCGACAACCTGTACCTGTCGTCGATCCTGGCGATCGATCCGGATACCGGCCGGATGAAGTGGTATTTCCAGACCACGCCGGGCGATTCCTGGGACTATACCGCGACGCAGCACATGATCCTTGCCGACCTGACCATCGACGGCAAGCCGCGCAAGGTCATCATGCAGGCGCCGAAGAACGGCTTCTTCTATGTGCTGGACCGCGAGAGCGGAAAGTTCCTCTCCGGCGAGAAATATTCCACCGTGACCTGGGCCAAGGGCCTTGACGCCAACGGCCGGCCGATCTTCAACCCCAAGGCGTTCTGGGGCAAGAAGACGGCGATCGTGATCCCCGGCCCGCTGGGCGCCCATAACTGGCAGCCCATGTCGTTCGATCCGCAAACCGGCCTCGTCTATCTCCCGCAGATGGACATCGCCGGCGCCTACATCCCCGACAAGCACTTCAAGTACCGGCCAGGCGGCTGGAACACCGGCGTCGACTGGACCAATGCCGACGATGCTGACCCGAAGGCGATGAAGGGTTCGCTGCTGGCCTGGGACCCGGTGGCGCAGAAGAAGCGCTGGCAGGTGCCGCTATGGGGCGCCTGGAACGGCGGCGTGCTGAGCACCGCCGGGGGCCTTGTGTTCCAGGGCACCGGCAACGGCTTCTTCAACGCCTACCGCGCCAGCGACGGCAAGGCGCTCTGGCAGGCGCCGGCCGGTACCGGCGTGCTGGCGCCGCCGGTGACCTACGTCATCGACGGCGAGCAATATGTGGCGGTCGGCGCCGGCTGGGGCGGCGCCTTCGCGCTGACCTTCGGGCGCATGGCCAAGTCGGCGGGCGTACCCCCGGCCGGCCGCATCATGACCTTCAAGCTGGGCGGCCATGCCGCACCGCCGCCGACGGAGAGCACCAAGCGGGAGCGGCCAACGCCGCCGCCCATGACCGCCTCGGCCGAAGAGGTCGAACGCGGCCGCGTCCTCTATCAGAACAATTGCCAGTTCTGCCATGGCGCGGGCGTCGTCAGCGGCGGCGTGATCCCCGACCTGCGCTATTCCGACCCAGCCGTGCACCCGCTCTATCACGACATCGTGCTCAAGGGGATGTACGAGCATGCCGGCATGGCCAAGTTCGACGACCTGCTGACCGCGGCCGATGTCGATGCGATCCACGCCTACGTCATCAAGCGCGCGCACGAACCCGGCGACGCGCCGCCGGAAGCTCATCCGGAGGCACCGGAATCGAACGTGCCGCCGGCGAAATAACGCTCAATAGCGGTTTGACTGCGACGCCGTCCCGGTCCGCCGGGGCGGCGTCCCCTATTCCTCGTAGATCATCTTGACGGTCATGCCGCCGTCGACGGTCAGATTCTGTCCGGTGACGAAGCCGGCCTGCTGCCCGGCCAGGAACAGGCAGGCCTCGGCAATGTCGTCGGGCCGCCCGACGCGGCCGACCGGATGCTGTTCGCGATCGCGCGCCGAATGGACCGGCCGGCGGGCGCGAGCCGAATATTGCCAATCGCGCGTCTCGATCCAGCCGGGGCTGACGCTGTTGACTCGGATACGATGGGGCGCGAGGCTCATCGCCATGCCGTGGGTCAGCGCGACGATGCCGCCCTTCGACGCGGTATAGGCTTCGGTGTCCGGCTCCGACATGAAGGCGCGGGTCGACGCGATGTTGACGATCGCACCGCCCTCGCCGCGCACCACCATGCGCCGCGCGACCGCCTGGGCGCAGACGAAGGCCCCACGCAGGTTGACCGCGATGACACGATCGAAGTCGGCCAGCGACAGGTCGAGGAACGGGCCGTTGCGGCTGATGCCGGCATTGTTGACCAGGACGTCGGGACAGCCGAGCGCGGTCTCGGTCTCCGCGACCCAGGCCTCGACCGCGGCAGCGTCCGCCACATCGACCGGCGCGAACAGCGCCGGGACGCCGAGCGCGCGGACCAAGCCCACCGCTTCGTGCCCGGCGGCGTCATCCGGATCCGCGATCGACACCGCGTAGCCCGCGCGCCCGAAGCACAGTGCGACGGCGCGGCCGATGCCCTGCGCCCCGCCGGTGACGGCGAGAACCTTCATCCCACAGCCTCCGCCGTGCGCCCAGCCGAGCGCCGTCCTATTCGTCCATGGAAACGCCGGCCGCCTTGAGCGCGTCCAACGTCTGCACATTGCCGTGGCCGATATTCACCGGCCATATCGCGTTGCGGGTCACTTCCATCATCTGGATGGAACCCATGCCCTGGACCTCGACGAACAATTTCGGCCTGAACGCGAAGGCGCCCAGGTTGCGCAGGACGCCGGCGATCATCCATAGCTGGCAGCTTGGACAGACCACCTGGTCGACCCAGATCTTCACCTCGACGCCCTGGTCTGCGGCGTGGGCGACGCGCTGGTCGTACCAGGCTTGGAGGCCCTTTCCCGCTTGACGCCAAGCCTGCCGTTCGGCGTGATTCCTGGAAGTATTCCCGTCAGCTTGCTGGCTACTGCCTTCGCCTTGCGGTCCTTGCCAGCCATTGCCCGGCCCGTCGAAGCGAAAATAGACTTTTGCCTTGGCCACTGCTTCCCCTCGTTTCGCTAAAATTCCTTTTAAAGGAAATCGATAGCTACTCTCGACTCCCTTTACGACAATCTATCATGCGGATTGCTTGCACAATGCCTGCGCGATCGGACTTTGGCCGGCTGAGGCGGTCAACCGGCGCGCGGCGCACCCGTACCTGCGGCGGCGATTGCACCGCGAGGGACGCGCCATCGGGCGTGCGCCGCAAAAAAGCGCCGGCTTTGTCGAAATGTTGGTCGGAGCGGCGGGATTTGAACCCACGACCCCCAGTCCCCCAGACTGATGCGCTACCAGGCTGCGCTACGCTCCGTCCGACCCACGCTGGAAGGCCGGCACTATAGGCGGGCAAATGCCGGCAGGCAACGACGGCCCCCCGGAATGACGGTCAGGAGGTCAGCGTCGCAGGTGCGCGTCGATGGCGCTGCGCGCCGCCTCCAGCTCCGCGCGAATGGCTTCGAGCGCGGCGCGTGTGCCGGCATCGAGGCCCCCGACGGGACCGGACCCGGCAGGCTGGCCCGCCGCGTGGACGGGCGTTGCCGCCTGCGCGGCCGCCTGAGTGGCCGCCACACTGGGGCCATCGAGCTCAAGCTGCTCCCGCTGCTCGAACTCGCGCGCCTCGGCGGTGTCGGCCGGCTCGCCCTCCCGCCCGGAATCGGCGACGACGCGGACGCCCTGCTCGCGCAGCACCTTCTGGACGCCCTTGATCGTATAGCCTTCGTTGTAGAGCAGGCGGCGGATGCCGCGGATCAGGTCGACGTCCTCGGGCCGGTAGTAGCGCCGGCCGCCGCCGCGTCGCAGGGGCCGGATCTGGGTGAACTTCGCCTCCCAGAAGCGCAGTACGTGCTGCGGCACGTCGAGCTCGCCGGCAATTTCGCTGATGGTCCGAAAAGCTTGCGGCGACTTAGGCACTTGCGACCCTTACCTATGATGCGATGTCAGCTACGGCGCGACGCCGCCAGCTTCTTCACCGGCGTCTCATTGATGCGTTCGCGCAGGACATGGGACGGCCGGAACATCAGGACGCGCCGCGGCTCGATCGGCACCTCCTGGCCGGTCTTGGGATTGCGCCCGATGCGCCCACCCTTCTGGCGCACGGTGAATGTGCCGAACGAGGAAATCTTGACCGTCTCGCCGCCCTGGAGGCTGCCGGAAATCGCCTCCAACACCGCTTCGACCAATTCCGTCGATTCGTTCCGCGACAAACCGACCTCCTGGTAAACCGCCTCGCACAATTGCGCGCGCGTCACCGTTGCCATGCCAATCTCCCCCACCCCTCGTCGGCGAGTACTGTGACACGGAAAGCGGCCGATCTCAACGCGGTAGCACGGAATTTTGAAGTCGGGTCCGACGCCCTACCAGCGGACCAGGGCCGAACCCCAGGTGAATCCGCCGCCCATGGCCTCGATCAGCACCAGGTCGCCGCGCTTGATCCGGCCGTCCGCCACCGCCTCCGCCAGCGCGAGCGGCACCGACGCGGCCGACGTGTTGCCGTGCCGGTCGACGGTGAGAATGACTTTTTCCAACGAAATGGACAGCTTGCGCGCGGTCGCTTCGATGATGCGGCGGTTCGCCTGGTGCGGTACGAACCAGTCGATATCCGCCACCGAAACCTGCGCGGCGTCCAGCGCGGCGCGCACCGCCTCAGCCAGGTTGACGACGGCGTGGCGGAACACTTCCGGCCCTTCCATGCGCAGATGGCCGGTCGTCCGGGTTGAGGAAGGGCCGCCATCGACATAGAGCAGATTGCCGAATCGGCCGTCGGCCCGCAGGTAGGTGGTGAGGATGCCGCGGTCGGCGCTGTCGCCCTCGCCCTCGCCGGCATGCAGCACCACGGCGCCGGCGCCGTCGCCGAACAGCACCGCGGTGGTCCGGTCGTCCCAGTCCAGGATGCGCGAGAACGTTTCGGCGCCGATCACGAGCGCCCGGCGCGACTGGCCGACGCGGATGAAGTTGTCCGCGACCGTAAGGCCGAAGACGAAACCCGAACAGACCGCCTGCACGTCGAAGGCGGCGCCGTTACGGATGCCGAGCCGGGCCTGGACCGTGGTCGCCGTGGCCGGGAAGGTCTGGTCCGGGGTCGCGGTCGCCAGCACCACGAGGTCGATGTCGTCCGGCCCGACACCGGCGGCGGCCATGGCGCGTTCGGCCGCCGCGACGGCGAGGTCCGAGGTCAGCTCGCCCTCGGCGGCGACCCGGCGCTCGCGGATGCCGGTGCGGGCCACGATCCATTCGTCGCTGGTGTCCATCCGACACGACAGCTCGGCATTGTCGACCACCCGGGCCGGGAGATAGGCCCCGCACCCGCCGACGATCGAGCGGCGCACCGTCACGACGCCGCCGCCTTGACCGAATCCGTGTCTCCCGGCGGGTCCGTCGCGATTCCCGACAACGCGGTCTGCCGCATATCGGCGGCGATGGTCTCGGAAAGCCGCCCCTCGGCCATGTTGAATGCAAGCTCCAGCGCGGAGGCGAAGCCGAGCGCGTCGGTGCCGCCGTGGCTCTTGAGCGCGAGGCCGTTCAGACCGAGGAACACCCCGCCATTGTGGGCGCGCGGGTCGAAGCGCGCACGCAGCGCGCCGAATGCAGCGTGCGCGAACAGATAGCCCAGCCGCGTCATCCAGGTCCGGCGCATCGCCATGCCGAGATAGGCCGCGATCATCTTGGCCACGCCCTCGGCCGTCTTGAGCGCGACGTTGCCGGTGAAGCCGTCGGTCACGACCACGTCGACATTGCCGGCGCTGATGCCGTCGCCCTCGACGAAGCCGAAGAACTCGAACGCCAGCGGCACGGCGCGCAGCACATGCGCCGCCTGCTTGATCGGCTCGTTGCCCTTGACCGCCTCGACGCCGATGTTGAGCAGGCCGACCTTGGGCCGCGACAGGCCGAGCACGACCCGTGCGAAGGCGGCGCCCATCACGGCGAACTCGACCAGATCCTTGGCGCCGCAATCGACATTGGCGCCGAGATCGAGCATGACCGTCTGACCCCGCTGGGTCGGCCAGATCGAGGCGATGGCCGGGCGATGGATGCCCTCCAGCGTGCCGAGCTGGAATTTCGCCATCGCCATCAGCGCGCCGGTATTGCCGCCGGACACGACGGCCTCGGCCTCGCCCTGCCGCACGGCGTCGATCGCCAGCCACATGCTGCTGTCGCGGCCGCGGCGCAGCGCCTGGCTCGGCTTATCCTCCGGCCCGACGACGGCGTCGGTATGGCGAACCACGGAGGCGGCGGCCAGCGGCGGCTTGGCCTTGAGCAGCGGCTCGATCCGCGCGGCGTCGCCGAACAGCACGAACCGCAGCCGTGGGTGGCGCACCAGCGCCAGCGCCGCACCGTCCACGACGGCGCCGGGCGCGGCGTCGCCGCCCATCGCATCGAGAGCTATCGTCAGCGTTTCAGCCACGCGCGTCACCGGGCCAGAGTGGCGATCCCGCCCGAAAGTCGGCGGGCGGTCACGCCGTTACAACGCCTTCAGGCGGAGCGGAAGCGATTCCCCGCCCAAAGACGCGGCCCCGTGAATCCTCGATCCGTGATCGGCGCGCATGTGCGAGTCGGCCGTCTCAGCCGACGTCCGCCACTTCGCGCGTCGCGCCCTTGGGGCCGTAATGCCCGCACGAGGCACAGACGTGGTGCGGGCGGCGCGGTTCGCCGCAATTTGGACATTCGCCGTAGGCCTGCGGCTGCAGCGCATGATGCGAGCGCCGCATGTTACGCCGCGACGGCGTCACCTTTCTTTTCGGAACAGCCATGGTCGCTTCCTGTCAACGCTGCAAGCGAGGAGGCGGTGGTCAAAATCCTGCCACCCGCCGAATCCGCAGACCATAGCGATCCGACGGAAACTGGCAACCGCAATCTGGCATACGCTAGCCGTCGCGCCGTAATTTCGCAAGCACGGCAAAGGGATGCGGCGGCGCCTCGCCATCGGGCGGCAGCGCGATCTCGGCGCCCGGGGCGCGCGGAAAGGGGTCGAGCGCGAGCGACAATTCCTCGACCAGGACATCGCCCAGCGGGACCTCCTGGCCGGCCAGTTCCTCCGGCACTTCGCCCTCGGCGACGTCGATCTCGATCTCGACCGCATCCGCCCCCTTCCTGCGCCGCTCGCGGGCGAGCGCCGCAGGCGGCAGGTAGAAGCGCTCGAAATCCTGCGCGATCTCCGAAGCCACCGGATCGAGCGTCACGACGCAGGCCTGTACCACGCGGGCCTCGAAGCGCCCTTCGAGCGCGAAGCCCTGACGCCATGGTCGAACCGTCACAGTGCCGGTCAGCGAGTCGAGCGAGACCAGGTCCAGATAGCGCGCGACCGCCGCGCGTTCGGCCGGCGCGGTGTCGAAGTTCAGAGTGATCTTGCGCCGCGTCGCGGCGGAAACGTCGACGCGGCGGCCGAATTCCGGCACCAGGGGTTGCCGCTCCATGGCTTCCCGCGCCGCCTCAGACGCCGATCCGTGTGAATGCTGCGCCATTCGCCGCGCCCTCTCACGATCCGCCGGACTGGCCGGACGGCGCCTGGGCGCCGGGCCGCTCCACCACGGTATAACGCGGACCGCCGCCGCCGGCACCTCCGTCGTCGTCTTGCGCGGCGCCCTCCTCCGCCTCGCCGTCCCGTTCATAGCGCCTGAAGCGCGCATAACCGACCGGAAGCAGCGCGAAATAGGCAGCGACCACGCAGGACAGCGTCATCCAGGTATAGGACACGAGCAGCGCGGTCACGACCGCGACCAGCAGCAGGAGCGGCAGCACATGGTCGCGCCGGACGCGCGCGCCCTTGCCCGAGAAGGTGGGCAGCCGGCTGATCATCAGGAACGCGATGGCGCAGAGATAGATCGCGACGGCCAGCGGCCAGCCGCGCAGTTGATCGAAGCCGACGAAGGACAGATAGAGCGGCAGCATGGCGAGAAGCGCGCCCGCCGGCGCAGGGGCGCCGACGAAGAAATGCCGATGCCAGGCCGGACGATCCACGTCGTCCAGCGCCGTATTGAAGCGCGCCAGCCGCAGCGCGCAGCACACGCTGTAGGCCAGGGCCACGATCCACCCCAGGCCGCCCAGGCCGTTCAACGTCCAGGAATAGAGCAGCAGCACCGGCGCGACGCCGAAATTGACGAAATCGGTCAGCGAGTCGAGCTCGGCCCCGAACCGGGTCGCGCCGCGCAACAGCCGCGCCAACCGGCCGTCGAGCCCGTCGAGCGCCGCGGCGACCAGCACCGCGATCGTCGCCAACTCGTAATGGTGGTCGATGCCGAGGCGCATCGAGGTCAGGCCGGCGCACAAAGCGAGCACCGTCATGATGTTGGGGATCAGCATGCGCAACGGCAGCGAGCGCAGGCGCGGCGTCCGCCGGCGCATGCGGCCGACGCCGCCCCAAGAGTCCCGGTCCAGCGCCTCTCTCACCGGATCTCGCCCAGCCGGCGCCCCTCGTCGGATTTGAGGTCGGCCAGCACGGTCTCGCCCGCCAGCATGCGCTGGCCCTCGATCACCAGCGGCGCGGTCGCGGGCGGCAGATAGACGTCGAGCCGGCTGCCGAACCGGATCATGCCGAGCCGCTCGCCCGCGCGCACGGCCTGGCCCTCGCGCACGGTGCAGACGATCCGCCGCGCGACCAGGCCGGCGATCTGCACGACCCCGAGGTCGCGGCCGTCTTCCAGCACGATGCGGATGCCGTTGCGCTCATTGTGCTCGCTCGCCTTGTCCAGGCTGGCGTTGACGAACTTCCCCGGACGATATGCGATCGCCTGGACCGCGCCGTCCACGGGTATCCGGTTCACGTGCGTATCGAACACATTCATGAAGATGCTGATGCGCGTGAGCGCATCCCCGCCCATCCCGAGCTCCGCCGGCGGCGCGACCTCCGCGATCCGCGAGACGATCCCGTCGGCCGGACTGACGACCAGGCCCGCCCGGACCGGCGTGACCCGCGCTGGGTCGCGAAAGAAATAGACGCACCACAGCGTCAGGATCACGCCGAGCCAGCCGAGCGGCTCCCACACCGCGAACAGGATCGCGGCCACCACTGCGAAGATCAGGATGAAGCGAAGACCCTCGCGGTGCAGCGCGGGAAGATTGTCGGTCCAGTGCCGGAACATAGCCTGCCGTGCGGTTTCAAGGCGGGGTCAGGCGGCAATATGGGATAGCCGCAGCCAACACGCCAGCACCCACCCCGAACCAGGGCGGCAAAGTCTGCCGGGGAATCCCTGCCGCGTCGCACAAAGGCGACGCGCGTGGCGCGGCCGCCCGGCGTGCGGGCCGCGGGATTCCGCCATTTTCGGGCATTTTCGGACTGGCACGCTCCCTGCTTTGCCCTTGGCAAACCGGAGCGCATCCATGGAAAACGCCCTTTTCGTCGGATTGTCACGCCAGGTCGCCCTGGGCCGCGAGATGCAGGTGATCGCGAACAACCTCGCGAACGCCAATACCAGCGGCTTCAAGGCCGAATCGATCGTCTTTCATACCGATTATCAACCGGATCGGGGCGATGCGATCGGGCGCGGCCAGCCCATCGCCTATGTCGCCGACCACGGCCTGTCGCGCAACCTGGACGAAGGCGAACTGACCGCGACCGGCAACCCGCTGGACGTGGCGGTCGGGGGCGAAGGCTATCTGACGGTCCAGACCGCCGTCGGCGACCGCTATACCCGCGACGGGCACCTGCATACCGACGCGACGGGCCAGCTTGTGACCGGGTCGGGCGACGCGGTGCTGGACGATTCTGGCAAGCCGATCACGCTGCAGCCCGAGGACGGCCGACCGACCATCGCCACCGACGGCACCATCTCGGCGGCGAACGGCAAGGTCGCCAAGCTCAAGATCGTCGATTTCGCGGACGATACCGCGCTGCAGCGCCAGGGCGGCGGCCTGCTGTCGAGCGACCAGCAACCCCTCCCTGCCGCCAAGGCGCGGATCATGCAGGGCATGCTCGAAGGTTCCAACGTGCAGCCGATCGTCCAGATGACCCGGATGATCGACGTGCTGCGCTCCTACCAGGCGAACGCCACCCTGATGCAGACGAACAACGACCTGATCCGCCGCGCGGTCGACACTCTCGGCAACGTGCAGGCGTGATTTTAAAGGTCCGGAAAGGATAAATCGCCATGAAGTCCCTGGATATCGCCGCGACCGGGATGCTTGCGCAGCAGCTCAACGTCGAGGTCACGTCGAACAACCTGGCGAACATGAACACCACGGGGTTCAAGCGCCAGCGGGCGGAGTTCCAGGACCTGCTCTATCAGAACCTGCGGCGGCCGGGCGCCGCCTCCTCCGACAGCGGCACCATCGTGCCGTCGGGCATCCAGATCGGCACCGGCGTCAAGACCGGCTCGGTCTACCGCATCACCGAGCAGGGCAACCTGCAATCGACCGGCAACACCTATGACATGGCGATCCAGGGCAAGGGCTATTTCCGCATCCGGCTGCCCGACGGCGACGACGCCTACACGCGCTCCGGCGCCTTCGCGATCAGCCCCGACGGCCAGCTCGTCACCGCCGACGGCTACACCGTCTCGCCCGGCATCTCGATCCCGCAGGGCACCACCGACGTGTCGATCAACGCCCAGGGCGAGGTCCAGGCCAAGCTCGCCGGTCAGGTGACGCCGCAGAAGGTTGGCCAGATCGACCTCGTCACCTTCTTCAACGAGGCCGGCCTGGAGAGCAAGGGCGACAACCTCTACCTGGAGACCCCGTCGTCGGGCCAGCCCCAGGCCGGCACGCCGGGCGCCGAGGGCTACGGCACCGTGCTCCAGGGCTTCCTCGAGACCTCCAACGTCAATCCGGTCTCGGAAATCACGAACCTGATCACCGCGCAGCGCGCCTACGAGATGAACGCGAAGGTGATCACGACGTCCGACGAAATGATGTCGATGATCTCGCAGCTCAAGTCGTAGTCGAGGATTTAGGATTATCGCCATGAAATCACAGGGCTTGATGCACCTTCTTTCGGGCGCCTGCGCATTGGTCGCGCTAGGCGTGGGGCCGGCGCTCGGCGCGGTTCACATCAAGCCGCAGGTCTCGGTCGATGGCCCGTTCGTCACCGTCGGCGACGTATTCGACGGCGCCGGCGCGCTCCCCGACCGCCGTATCGCGCCGTCGCCCGCGCCGGGCCGCACCCTGGTGCTCTCGGCCCCCGCGCTTGCCGAGCCGGTCCACGACCTCGGCCTCGACCCCGCCGTCGCGGCGAGCGAGGTCGCGGTGACGCGCACCGGCACGACGATCGGTACCGCGGCAATCGAGGATGCGGTGCGCGACGCCCTGCAGGCGCAGGCGGGCGGCGACAAGCTTTCCGTCTACCTTTCCAACCAGCGGCTCGAAATGGTCGCCCCGACCAGGTGGTCGGGCGCGCTGAACGTCGACAACGTCAACTATGACGACCGCAGCGGCCGCTTCACCGCGACCGTGTCGGTGCCGGGCGCCGACGCCGCGGCGCAGGGCGTCGAGGTCACGGGGCGCGCCGACCGGATCGTGTCGATCCCCGTGCTGAGCCGGCCGATCGCGGCCGGCGAGATCATCGGCCAGGCCGACCTGAGCACGCAGGACGCCCCGGCGGCACGGGTCGCGTCGAACGTCGTCCGCGACGCCGCCGGCCTGATCGGCCAGGCCGCACGCCGCCCGCTGGCGCCCGACCACCCGCTGCGCCTCAGCGACATCCAGAAGCCGATCGTGGTGCAGAAGGGCTCGCTGGTCTCGATGGTGGTCGAGGCGCCCGGCCTGGTGCTGACCGCCATCGGCCGCGCGCTGCAGGACGGCGGCCAGGGCGACGCGATCCAGCTAACCAACCCGCAGACCAAGCGCACCCTGCAAGGCATCGTCACCGGCCCGGGCGCGGTCAAGGTCGCCACCCGGGGCCAGGTGCTGGGCGCGCTCTAGAGATCGTTCACCGTTTCATGGAACCGCTGAACGATCTCTAAGTCCTTGATTTGTCGCGTTTCCGAACCAGAAAAGTGGCATTCACTTTTGCTGGAAAACACTCCAGGCCCGGCGAAAGGATCTCCCGCCATGTCCCCCCGTTCCCGCCGCGCGTCCGTGACGCCCCTGTTCGCCCTGGCGGCGCTGATCGGCCTCGCCGGTTGCGGCAACACGCTGGACCGGCTGTCGCGGGTCGGCGCGGTGCCGAAGCTGAGCCCGCTCCAGGCGCCGCAGGACCAGCCCGGCTATCACCCGATCAGCCTGCCGATGCCGGCGCCGGAGCAGGAAGTGCGTCAGGCCAATTCGCTGTGGCGGCAGGGCGCGCGCGCCTTCTTCAAGGACCAGCGCGCCTCGAAGGTCGGCGACATCCTGACGGTCGAGATCAACATCGCCGACAACGCGCAGCTCGACAATTCGACCTCGCGCTCGCGCGACAACGGCGAGCATATGGGCATCCCGAATATCCTGGGCTTTGAGAGCAAGTTCGCCAACGTCCTGCCCAGCGCGGTCGACCCGTCCAACCTGCTGACCACCAACAGCACGTCGAACAGCCTGGGCAACGGACAGGTCAAGCGCGCCGAGGACGTGAACCTGACCGTCGCCGCGATCGTCACCCAGGTCCTGCCCAACGGCAACCTGGTGATCTCCGGCCATCAGGAAGTCGCGGTCAACTTCGAGAAGCGCAACCTGGTGATCAGCGGCATCGTCCGGCCGGAAGACATCACCAACAAGAACACAATCAAGCACACCCAGATCGCCGAAGCACGCGTGGCCTATGGCGGCAAGGGCGTCCTGTCCGATGTCCAGCAGCCGCGCTATGGCCAGCAGGTGCTCGACATCCTGGCGCCGTTCTAACAACGGGGAACGCGCGGTTGAGAAGGCCGCCTCCGCCCGCGCAGGCGGGAATCCAGGGCCGCAAAGCCAGCGAGGCTGGGTCCCCGCTTTCGCGGGGACGAACGGCAGATGCCACGGATCAGACCGCCTCTTCCCGCCGCTTGCCGTGGCGGGTGATGAAGAACGGGACCGGCCCGACCGAAGGGTCTGGCTGCTTCAGACGGCGCGCTACTTCGTCGATCACGACATGGGTGATGGTCGGCAGGTCGAGGGCCTGGGCCTCGTCGAGCGGCACCCAGTGGATCGCCAGCAATTCGCCCGAGGCGCCCGAGGTGTCGTGCGCGTCGCCCTGGATGTGCGTGGCGTCGGCCATGAAGAAGCGCGCGTCGAACCGCCGGTCGCGATAGGGCGGCGTCACCGCCCGCGCCACGTAGTCGAGGATGTCGAGACGCGGCACCACGCCGTTGGCCATGAATTTCGCCCAGGGTTCCGATCGGGTCCGGCGTGGGGCGGCGCCCGCCTCGCCGACCAGGAGGCCCGTCTCCTCGAAGGTCTCGCGGATGGCCGCCATGGCCAGGGCGCGCGCCTTGGTCGGCGGGCAGCCCACGCACAGCTTCTCCATCACGGCCGGCCGCAACCCGGCCACGGGCTCGATGCGGCTATCGGCCGGGTCGACCCGCCCGCCGGGAAAGACGAACTTGTTGGGCATGAACTTGTGGCTGGCGTGGCGCTGGCCCATCAGCACGCGATGCCGGCCGTCGGCGTCGCGGCGGACCAGAACCAGGGTGGCGGCGTCGCGTGGCCGCACCGCCTTGCGGCCCGCGGCGCGGCGCAGCCGGCCCTCATCGTGACAAGCCTGTTTGGGGTCGGTCTCGTCCCTGCTCACGGCACTTCCTCTTGTCGTTGCATCTCGCGGAACGCCACGATGACGGGGCCGGCCGCTTCAGACGTCGTAGGGTGGGAAATGGCGGCCGGTGGGCGAGAGCGTGAAGATCTCGACCCCCTCGTCGGTGACGCCGACCGTATGCTCGAACTGAGCGGACAGGCTGCGGTCCTTGGTGACCGCGGTCCAGCCATCGGCCAGGACCTTCACCTCCGCCCTGCCGATGTTGATCATCGGCTCGACCGTGAAGAACATGCCGGGCTTGAGGCGCACGCCCTCGCCCGACCGGCCGTAATGCAGGATGTTGGGCGCGTCGTGGAAGACCCGGCCGACGCCGTGGCCGCAGAAATCGCGCACCACCGAATAACGTTGCGCCTCGGCGAAGGACTGGATCGCGAATCCGATATCGCCGACGGTCGCGCCCG
>JBDZUN010000387.1:0-1817 GCA_040255145.1 Hyphomicrobiales bacterium
TTCGCCGCCTTCGCGGCCGGGGCGCCCCTCCACGACATCCGCCAGGGCCTGCGCGCCTGTCCGGATATCGAACGCGCGCTGTCGCGCCTCAATGTCGGCCGGGGCGGACCGCGCGACCTGGCCGTCATCCGCGACGGCCTGCGCCAGGCGGCCACGCTGCGCGGGATCCTGGAGGGGCGCGGCGGCGACACGCTCAACCCGCTGCCGGAGGGAATCAGGGCCGCGCTATCGGCGCTCGGCCACCACGCCGCGCTGGTCGGGCGCCTGGACGAGGCGCTGGGGCCGGACCTGCCGCTGCTGGCCCGCGACGGCGGCTTCATCCGGGGGGGCTATCACGCCGCCCTGGACGAATTGCGCACGCTGCGCGACGAGAGCCGGCGGGTGATCGCGGCGCTGGAGCTGCGCTATCGCGACGAGACGCGCATCGCCGGCCTGAAGATCCGGCATAACAACGTGCTCGGCTATTACATCGAAGTGACGGCCGCGCAGGCCGATCCGATGCTGCGGCCGCCGCTGGCCGCGACTTTCCTGCACCGCCAGACTATGGCCGGCGCGGTGCGCTTCGGCTCCGTCGAGCTTTCGGAACTGGAGACGCGCATCCGCGAGGCGGCGGAACGCGCGCTGGCCCTCGAGCTGCAATTGTTCGACGACCTGGTCGGCGAGGTCGCGGCGCGAGCACCCGAGATCGCGCAAGCCGCGGGGGGCCTGGCCGAGCTCGACGTCGCGACGGCGCTGGCCGCGCTGGCGGTCGAATGCCGCCACGTCCGGCCGCGGGTCGACATGAGTCGCGCCTTCCGCATCGAGGGCGGCCGCCACCCGGTGGTCGAGGCGGCGCTGGCCGCGCGCGGCGATACGCCCTTCGTCGCCAATGCCTGCGACCTGTCGGCGGAGGAAGGCGGCCGGCCGCTCTGGCTGCTGACCGGGCCGAACATGGCCGGCAAGTCGACCTTCCTGCGCCAGAACGCGCTGATCGCCATCCTGGCGCAGATCGGCGCCTACGTCCCGGCCGATTCGGCCCATATCGGCGTCGTCGACCGCCTGTTCAGCCGGGTCGGCGCCGCCGACGACCTGGCGCGCGGGCGTTCGACCTTCATGGTCGAGATGGTCGAGACCGCGGCGATCCTGAACCAGGCCGGGCCGCACGCCCTGGTCATCCTGGACGAGATCGGCCGCGGCACGGCAACATTCGACGGGCTGTCGATCGCCTGGGCGACCTTGGAGCACCTGCACGCGGTCAATTGCTGCCGCGCCCTGTTCGCGACGCATTATCACGAGCTGACGGCGCTGGCCGAGACGCTGCCCGGCCTCGCCAACCACACCATGCGGGTCAAGGAATGGCAGGGCGACGTGGTGTTCCTGCACGAGGTTGCCGCCGGGGCGGCCGATCGCTCCTACGGCATCCAGGTCGCGCGCCTGGCCGGCCTGCCGGCATCGGTGACCGCGCGGGCGCATGTGGTGCTGGAGGCGCTGGAACGCGACGGGGGCGGCCGGCGCACCGCGTCGATCGTCGACGACCTGCCGCTGTTCTCGGCGGTTGCGCGGCCGGCGCCGGCGGGCGCCGCCACAGCGGGGCCGAGCGTGGTGGAGCAGGCGGTCGCCGATCTCAACCCCGACGACCTGACGCCGCGCGAGGCGCTGGAGGCGCTCTATCGGTTGAAGGGACTAACCAGGCCGGCCGACTAGAGCCGTTCAGCGTTTCATGGAAACGCTGAACGATCTCTAATAGGCGATCCTTGTTGCGAGCGACTTGCAAGTAACGGCGAGGGGCCTCATATCTGGAACGGTTCCAAGGAGATGCCCGATGCACGCCGATCCCC
>JBDZUN010000151.1:0-8275 GCA_040255145.1 Hyphomicrobiales bacterium
TCAACGACCGCGAGACCGCCGGGCGCATCGCGGCGCTCGGCGCGCAGCGTCTGTCGAAGCCGGTCATTCCGCACATGCTGGCCGTGCTGCTCGAACAGTTGCTGCGACCCTCCTCTCCGCACTGAACCGGCATTGCGGCCGGACCCGGTTCCGACCGGGATTATGACGCCTTCCGGCCCTTGGCCGCCTTCTGCCTCGGCGCCTTGCGGCCGGCGGACCGCCGCGGCGCGGCGCGGTCGGCGCGCCCGCCCGTGGAACCGGAGGGCGCGGTCTGGTCCAGGCTCTTCTTTAGTGCGTCGAACAGGTTGACGACCTTGCCCGGTTCGCCGGCCTTCGGCGCGACCGGCTTTTCGCCCTTGCGCTTCGCTTCCACCAGGTCTTGCAACGCCGCCTGGTAGCGGTCGACGAACGCCTCCGGCTCGAACGGCCCGTGTTTCTTGTCGATGATCTGCTCGGCGATCGAGAGCATCTCGTCGTCGATCGCGACGTCGGGGATGTCGTCGAAGAATTCGCTCGAATCGCGCACCTCGGCGGCGGCGCGCAGGCGGCTGACCAGGATGCCGTTGCCGCGCGGCTCCAGCGCGACCGGACGCTCCCGGCTCGACAGCACGACGCGGCCGAGGCCGACCACGTCGCGGGCGCGCATCGCTTCGCGGATCACCGCGAACGCCTCCTCCGCGATGTCGCCGTCCGGCACCAGGTAATAGGGTCCGTCCCAATAGACGATGTCGATGCCGGCCCGGTCGACGAACCGCTCGATGTCGATGGTGTGCGTGCTTTCGACGCGCAGCGCGGCGATCTCCTCCGGCTCGACCGTCACGTAGCGCCCCTTCTCGATCTCATAGCCGCTGGTCTGGTCGTCGCGCTCGACCACCTCGTCGGTCTCGGGGTCGACCATCTGCTGGCGCAGCCGGTTATGGGTGGCGCGGTTGAGCATGTGGAAGCTGACGCGGTCGGCATTCGTCGTCGCGTTGAACAGCTTGACCGGGCAGGACACCAGCGACAGCCGCAGGTGGCCCTGCCAGACGGGGCGCGCGGACATGGGTTTTTCGCCTATCCTGGTTGGCCGCCTATCCGGGTTGGCGCCGACTCAACGCTTGGGCGCAGCGGACCGTTCGGCCGGCCGCTGCGGCGATGGAGACACCATGCGCGTGCTGACCACCCTGCCCCAGGACGACCTGCGCGAGGTCGCCGCCGCGGCCCAGGCCGCCGAGCGGGCCGGCTTCGACGGCCTGATCACCATGGAGAACCGCAACGACCCGTTCCTGGCGCTGGGCGTGGCGGCGGTCGCGACCGATCGCATCGGCATCGGCACGGCGGTGGCGATCGCCTTCCCGCGCAGCCCGATGGTCGTCGCCAATACCGCCTGGGACCTGCAGGTCGCGTCGCGCGGCCGCTTCGTGCTCGGCCTCGGGCCGCAGATCCGCGCCCACAACGAGAAGCGGTTCGGCGTGAAATGGTCGGCGCCGGCGCCGCGGCTGCGCGACTATGTCGGTGCGCTGCGCGCGATCTGGACCGCGTGGCAGACCGGCGCGAAGCTCGACTATCACAGCGCGCACTACACCCTCACCCTGATGACGCCGAATTTCGTGCCCACGTCGCACGGCCTGCCGATGGTCCCGATCACGCTGGCGGCGGTCGGGCCGCATTCGCTCAGCCTGGCCGGCGAGGTCGCGGACGGCGTCAGCCTGCACCCGTTCTGTACCCGCCGCTATGCCGAGGAGGTGGCGCTGCCGCGCATCCGCGAAGGCCTGGCCAGATCGGGCCGCGACCGCGCGCAGTTCGAGGTCCGCGGCGGCGGCTTCATCGCCACCGGGCCGGACGCGGACGCCGTGGCCCGGATGGTCGAATGGGTGCGCGTGCGCGTCGCCTTCTACGGTTCGACCCCCGCCTACTGGCCGGTCCTGGAGCTGCACGGCTTCGGCGACCTCGGCCGGGCGCTCAACGCGCTGTCGAAAGAGGGGCGCTGGACCGAGATGGCGAAGGCGGTGCCGGACGAACTTGTGCACCTGTTCGCCGCAATCGGCACCCATGCCGAGATCGCGGGCGCGGTCGAAGCGCGGTTCGGCGGCCTGACCGACGCGATCTATGCCAGCGCCAATTCGGCGCTGCCGAGCGACCTGCCGCCGGACGCGATCGCGGACATCCGGCGCATCCCGACGCCGTTCGCGGGCCATGCCGCGCGCTGGTAGGTCCATATACCGAGGCTCGTCGATCGAGGGATCGACGGGCGCCTCAGGTTCTTGGTTGTCGCGTTTCCGAACCGCAAAAGTGGCATCCGCTTTTGCTGGAAACGCTCTCATCGCCGGCGCTCGCCTCCGCTCGCTTGGCTTTCCTCGCATAAGCTCGGGCGCGCGGTCGCGCTTGCCAAAGCCCGATGAGTCAAGCTCATCGGGCTTTGGTATCAGTCCTTCAGCTTCAGCGCGGCGCGCGCCTTGGCGCTGAGCGTCTGGTTGAGGCGCAGCATGTCGTGCCACGGATCCTCGAAGCCGCCGGTCAGCCGCACCGGCAGGGTCCGCACGGTGAAGTGGCCGCCGCTCGGGATGTCCGGCAATTCGCGCCAGTGCAGCGGCACCGCCACCGGGGCGCCGGGACGGGCGCGGCTGGAATAGGGCGCGATGGCAGTGGCGGTCAGGTCGTTGCGCAGATAGTCGATGAAGATGCGGCCGGTCCGCGCCGACTTTGCCATGGTGACGGTGAAGCGATCGGGCGCGTCGGCCGCCATCTGCCCGGCCAGCGCCCGGGCGAAGCCCTTGACCAGCGGCCAGCCGTAGCGCCGGGCGATCGGCACCACGACGTGCAGGCCCTTGCCGCCCGTCGTGCGGACGAAGCTTTGCAGCTTCAGCGCGGTAAGGCGGTCGCGGCATTCCTCGGCCGCCGCGACCACGGCCCGCCATTCGACCTGCGGGCCGGGGTCGAAGTCGAAGATGATGCGGTCCGGCTTGTCCGGCGCGTCGGCGCGCGCGCCCCAGGGGTGGATTTCCAGGACGCCGATCTGCACCAGCGCGATCAGGCCGGCGGCCGAGGCGATCTTGAGATAGGTCTCCTCGCCCTTGTCGCCGGCGACCGGCGCGCGCTGGATCGCGGCGGGCAGGCCCGGCCCGTAGCGGCGCTGGAAGAAACTCTCGCCGGCCTGGCCGTCGGGACAGCGCACCAGGCTCAGCGGCCGTTCCGCGACGTGCGGCAGCATCAGCACCGCGACCTGGCCGTAATAGTCGGCGAGGTCGCGCTTGGTCAGCCCGATATCGGGATAGAACACCTTGTCCGGGTGCGTCAGGCGGATGCCGGCCATCTCGACCGGCCCGGATCTGGGTTGCGCGCGGGGGCGGCGCGGCGCCGGCGGGGCCCTGTCCGCGTCGGTGGTTTCGGTCTCGGCAGGCTGCTCCCGTGTCACCTCGGCAGCCTCCTTGTCCTCGCGCAGGCCCTGGAAGGCGGCGTGGCGGACCATGCCGTCGGCGGTCCAGGCGGCGAAGGCGACCTCGCACACCAGGTCCGGCCGCACCCAGCGCACGTCGCGCGCGGCGGCGCGCGGCACCGATTCGAACGGCGACGTCTTGACGGTGCGGGCGTCCAGCTTTTCGCGCAGATCGTCCGCCACCGCGCCGGAAAAGCCGGTGCCGACCCGGCCGGCATAGACGAGCTTGTCGTCGCGCCGATAGCCGATTGCGAGCGAGCGCAGCGCCCGGCCGGCGGCGGGCGACGGCAGGAAGCCGCCGATGACGAATTCCTGGCGCAGCACGCATTTCGACTTCTGCCAGTCCCGGCTGCGGCCCGACACATAGGGGCGGTCGCGCCGCTTGGACACCGTGCCTTCGAGCGCCATGCGGCAGGCATGGCGGAAGAAGTCCGCGCCGCGGCCGGCATAATGCTCGCTATAGCGCAGCGGCCCCTCCGGCGGGATGTCGGCGAACAGACCGCGCAGGGCGGCCTTGCGGTCCTCGAGCGGCCGGGAGGTCAGGTCTTCGCCATCCAGATGCAGCAGGTCGAAGGCGAAATAGGTCTGTGCGCCGCCGTCACCTTCCGACAGGGCCTGCTGCAGGGCCGAAAAGCTGCTGACGCCGTTTTCGTTCAGCACGACCACCTCGCCGTCGATCAGCGCGGTGTCGACCGGCAGCCGGGCGGCGTGCCCGGCCAGCGCCGCGAATTTCGCGGTCCAGTCCAAACCGCCGCGCGTCAGCATGGTGGCCTTGCCGCCGGCGATGCGGCAGGCGATGCGATAGCCGTCATACTTGATCTCGTGCAGCCACTGGTCGCCCGCCGGCGGGTGGTCCACCAGCGTCGCCAGTTGCGGCGGCACGAAGCGCGGCGGCGCCGATCCGGACGATTTCTTGCGCTGTTTGGCGTCGGATTTCGGCGGGTCCGGCGGATCGGCGCGGTTGGACGACCACACCGCGTCGCGGTCGGCGGCGATGCGATCCATGCCGCGCTCGGTGGCCACGCTGGTCTGCGCCTCATCGACCAGGCTGCCGCCCGCGCCGGGCCGGGCCTCGGCGTCGTCGCCCTTGATCAGCAGCCAGTTCTCGCGCTTCTCGTTCGGCTTCTTCATGCGCACCAGCGTCCATTCCCCGCACATGCGCGCGCCGTGCAGCCGGAAGTGCAGGTGGCCTTCGGCCAGGCCCTGCTCCGGCGGATGCAGCGGCTCCCACGTTCCCTGATCCCACAGCATCACGGTGCCGCCGCCATACTGGCCGGCCGGGATCACCCCCTCGAAACCGCCATAGGCCAGCGGATGGTCCTCCGTGCGCACGGCCAGCCGACGGTCGGCGGGGTCGAGGCTCGGCCCCCGCGTCACCGCCCAGCTTTTCAGGACGCCGTCCAGTTCCAGCCGGAAGTCGTAGTGCAGCCGGCGGGCGGCGTGCTTCTGGACGACGAAGCGGTGGCCGGCGGCGCTGGGGCCGGCATCCGGTGCCGGTTCCGGCGTCTTGGCGAAGTCGCGCTTGGCGCGATAGCGCGCGAGCGCATCCTGGCTGTGGTCGGCCGACCGGGTCCGCGCCATGGCGGCGTCAGAAGATTGCCGGCGGAAAGGCGGTGGAATGGCCGGGCGGCGCGTCGGCGCAGCCCGCCGCCGGTAGAAGCCCGGCGACGCCTATTGCCGCGATGCCCGCACGTTTTGTCGCTTTCATCGTCGTCCGTCCTCCGGGAAACGGTTCCACGGGGCCGCGCGGCCCCCGACCGCCGTCATGCCCAACAACGCTTCACGCGGCGCGACGGCTTCCGCGCGCGCCGTTCGCCCATCTTGCGCGCGCTGAAGACAATTTTAGAGAAACCTTGCCGATATTCGAGTACGGTTAATAATATATGCCACCCTGCATTGCACGTTGCTATATTCAGGGTTTCATGATAGGAGCAATATTGCAGAGGAAGCGGCTTTATATAACAGAATATAATGTTGATGTTCTCGGGGACACAAAAGCGCCTGGTGCGCGATCCGGCCGCGATGGGCCGTGTCCGGTTCCACGCCGAAATCATCGTCATGCAATCTGGCCAGGCGCGCGTGCTGCTGGATTACTGCGAGGCGCGGCGGGTCGGCCGTTTCGTGCCGCGCGCGGCGATCCGCCCGCATGAACTGGTGCCGATGCTGCCGCACCTGTTCATCGCCGAGCTGGGCCCGAACGACGCTCATTACCGCCTCGGCGGAACGGCGCTGGTTTCGCGCCTCGGTGTCGAGGTGACCGGAAAGACGGTACGCGAGATTTTCGAGTCGGGCACGGCCGAGCGCATCCTCCACTGCTTCCGGTCGATGGCGGCGAGCGGGCGGACCATGAGCTGGCGCGGCCACTATTGCGTCAGCGGTACCGACAACCAGGCGGCGGATGTGGTGAGCATCCCGGTCCTGTGCGGCAAGCGCGGCGTCCAGATTTTCGGCGGCATCTTCTTCTGACGGCGCTGCCGCTGCGCCGGTCGGCCGGCGGGCTGCCGCCGTGCTTGGCCGGCCAGGCCGCGAGCCGCGATCCTGGCGTGGCGAAAGCCCGCGGTCCCATGCCTGAGTCCGATCGTTCGCCGGCTGACCAAGGGTTGCGGGGCCAAGGGTTGCGGGGCAAGGGTCATTTGCTATAGTCCGGCCGGCGGGAACGGCGAGGCGCAGCGATGACGCAGATACAGTCCGGCGTGGACGAGGTTGAGCATCAGGAAAATCGGGAAGCCGGACACATGGATATCAGCCAGAACGTCGCGACGTACCACTTCTTCCTGAAACTGACGAAGTGGACGCTGATCGTCGTTTTCGTAACCCTGGCCTTCATGGCCACGTTCCTGACCTGATCGGGGTGGGCTCGGGCGTGCGCCGCCGCCCGGTTGCCGTTGCCGTGCCGGGGCGCCGCCCGGCCACCTGGCGATCGCGCGCCGCGCCGAAAGGGGCGGCGCCATGAGGGTCGCGATCCCGAAGGAACGACGGGCGGACGAATGCCGCGTCGCCGCGTCGCCGGACGCCGTCAGAAAGCTGGTCGGGCTCGGCCTCGACGTCATCATCGAAACCGGCGCGGGGTCGGGCGCCAGGGTGCCGGACGCCGCCTTTGCCGAAGCGGGCGCGCGCATCGCCCCGTCGGAAGCCGCAGCCCTCGACGGCGCCGACGTGGTGCTGAAGGTGCAGCGCCCCCTGCCCGATGAAATCGGCCTGATCAAGCCCGGCGCCGCATTGATCTGCCTGATGGCGCCCTATGACGACCCTGACACCGTCGAGGCCTGTGCCGCGCGCGGCCTGTTCGCCTTCGCCATGGAGCTGCTGCCCCGCATCACCCGCGCGCAGGGCATGGACGTGCTGTCCTCGCAATCCAACCTGGCCGGCTATTTCGCGGTGATCGACGCCGCCTACCATTACGGGCGGGCGCTGCCGTTGATGATGACGGCGGCCGGCACCGTGGCGGCGGCGCGCGCCTTCGTGCTGGGCGCGGGCGTCGCCGGGCTGCAGGCGATCGCGACGGCCCGCCGCCTCGGCGCGCTGGTCTCGGCGACCGACGTGCGCCCCGCCGCCAAGGAGCAGGTCGAGAGCCTCGGCGCCAGGTTCGTGACGGTCGAGGGCGCGGCGGCGGCCGAGGCCGAAACCGCCGGCGGCTATGCCCGGGAGATGGGCGCCGACTTCCGCGCGCGCCAGGCCGCGCTGATCGCCGAGACGCTGGCCGGGCAGGACATCGTGATCACGACGGCGCTGATCCCGGGCCGGCCGGCCCCATGCCTGATCGACGCCGACATGGTCGCGGGCATGCGGCCCGGCGCGGTCATCGTTGACCTCGCCGCCGAGCGCGGCGGCAATTGCGCGCTGACCCGGCCGGGCGAGACGGTCGAGGTCGACGGCGTCACCATCATCGGCCGTACCGACGGGGCGAGCCGGCTGGCCGGCGACGCCAGCCCGCTCTATGCGCGCAACCTGCTCACCTTCCTGACGCCGCTGATCGGCGGCGAGGACGGCGGCCTGAAGCTCGATTTCGGCGACGAGATCATCCGCGGCACGCTGCTGACGCGGGAATGCCGCATCGTCCATCCGGCGATGCTGCGGCGGGAACCGGCGACCGACGAAGCCGGCGGATAGGCCGGCGCGCAAAGCGCGCAAAGAGGGGGAAGACCGATGGCGGGCGGATCGAGCATTGCGGCGACGGCCGCACAGGTCGCGGCGGAAAAGGCCCTCGAGGCGGTGGCGGCCGCCCAGGCGGCGGCCGATTCGGCGATGGTCGCCGCGGTCGCGGCCCAGGCCGGCATCGGCGCGCACCCGATCGACCCGTTCGTGTTCCGCCTGGCCATCTTCGTGCTGGCGGTATTCGTCGGCTATTACGTCGTCTGGAGCGTGACGCCGGCCCTGCACACGCCGCTGATGTCGGTCACCAACGCGATCTCGTCGGTCATCGTGGTCGGCGCCCTGCTCGCGGTCGGGGTGCCGGTCGCCGAGGGCGCGGAGCACGCGTCGAGCCTGGCGTCGAAACTGTTCGGCTTCGTCGCCGTGACCATCGCCTCGGTCAACATCGTCGGCGGCTTCCTGGTCACGCAGCGCATGCTGGCCATGTATCGCCGGCGGGAGCGGCAGGGTTGAGCGCGTCGCTCGCCGCCCTCGCCTATCTGGTCTCGGGGGTCCTGTTCATCCTGGCCCTGCGCGGTCTGTCCCATCCCGAATCGGCGCGGCGCGGCAACCTGCTCGGCATGGCCGGCATGGGCATCGCGATCGCGACGACGCTGGCCGTGGCGACCGAGACCGGAATCCTGACCTGGGGCATGATCCTGGCCGGCGCCGCGATCGGCGGCGGCATCGGGGCGCTGATCGCGCGCCGCATCGCGATGACCGCGATGC
>JBDZUN010000152.1:0-8268 GCA_040255145.1 Hyphomicrobiales bacterium
CGGTTTCGCCAAAGCCAGCCAGGATGTTGACGACGCCGGCGGGGAAGCCCGCCTCCTGGATCAATTCGCCCAGCCGGATTCCCGACATCGGCGTCTGCTCCGCCGTCTTGAGCACGACGGTGCAGCCGGCGGCGAGCGCGGGCGCCAGCTTCCAGGCCGCCATCAGCAGTGGGAAGTTCCATGGAATGATCTGCCCGACCACGCCCACTGGCTCGCGCAGCGTGTAGGACAGGTATTCGCCCGGCGCGGACAGCGTCGTCGTCGTGCCGCGCAGCTTTGTCGCCCAGCCGCCCATGTAGCGGAACATGTCGGCGGCAAGCGGCACATCGGCCACGCGCGCGACGGCGCACGGCTTGCCATTGTCGATCGATTCAAGCTCGGCGAATTCGTCCAGGTTCTGTTCCAGGAGATCGGCGAGCTTCCACAAAAGCCTGCCGCGCTCCGATGGCGACATGCGCGACCACGGTCCCTCGTCGAACGCCTTGCGCGCGGCCTTGACGGCGCGGTCGACATCCTCGCTATCGGCCTCGGCGACCTGTCCCAGGATGCCGCCGGTCGCCGGGTTGTAGACCGAGAACGTCTTGCCCGATGCGGCGTTGACGAATTCGCCATTGATCAGAAGCCGGTGCGGCCGCTTCAGGAATTCGCTAGCGGCGCTGCCCAGCCGGGCGTCGAGCACGAGGGTGTCCATGGTTTCCTCCTCCAATTATGCCGCTCGTGTCAGGCAGGATACAACGGAGGCTGGCGCGGATCGGGGCCTGAACCTGAGCTCTTGATCAACCGGTGTATCTGGAACGATAGAGCCGTTCCGCATGCCGGTCAAAGCCGCACGCGGCTGCGATTCAGTAGCGCACGGCGGCCAGGTACAGGCCTTCCGGGGGCGCCACCGGGCCGCAGGCCGCGCGGTCGCGGGCGGCCAGCGCCTCGGCGACACGACCGGGAGGCCAGCGGCCTTCGCCGACCAGCTTCAGTGTGCCGACCATCGAGCGGACCTGGCGATACAGGAACGATCGCGCCTCGGCGTGGAGGCGGATTTCGTCGTCGGCCTGCTCGACGTCGAGCCGGTCGAGCGTCTTGACCGGCGAGTCGGCCTGGCACTCGGCGGCGCGGAAGGTCGTGAAGTCGTGCCGGCCAATCAGCGCCTGGGCGGCTTCGGCCATCGCCGTGGCGTCGAGTGGGCGCCTTACGTGCCAGATCCGGCTTCGCCGCAGGGCGGGCGGTGCGCGGCGGCACAGGATGCGATAAAGGTAGCGGCGCCCGGTGGCGCTGAACCGCGCATGGAAGTCGTCGGAAGCGACCTCCGCTTCGAGCACGACGACGGGCCGTGGTTGCAGGTGGAAGTTCAAGGCGTCGCGCACGGTCGCGGCCGGTGCGGACTTTGCCAGATCGACATGCGCGACCTGGCCGAGCGCGTGGACTCCGGCGTCGGTGCGGCCAGCGCCGAAGACGCCCGCGCGCTCGCTGCAGAAGGCGAACAACGCGTCCTCCAGCGCCTGCTGGACGGAGGGGCCGTTCGCCTGGCGCTGCCAGCCGACGAATGGCCCGCCGTCATATTCGATCAGCAGCCGATAGCGCGGCACACACGTATTCCGTAAGGGGCGCCGGCCGGGCGTCGCCAGGGACCGGGAAGGCGGCTCAAGCCGCCCAGGCAAAGGGTGAGAAATGGCCGTTATTGGCACCGCCGCTCTGGTCGTCCCAATCGATGCCGAAGGCATTCAGGCGGTTGCGCTTGGCGCGCGCCAGCGCCAGGCGGGAATTGACCGGATGGCCGACATCGTCGATCCAGATCGGCGAATCGTTCGAGCGTCCGACGACCCCCTCGATCGCGGTATCGACCAGGCCTGGCACTTCAACGGCATAGCGCAGGCCGTCCTTGACGAAGCGGACGGGGCGGACCTCGATCCCGGCGAAATGACCGGTCAACGAGGCGACAGCCGCCATTGGCCCGCCCTCGCGGCCGGATGCGATCACGGTCAGCGCGTCGCGCTGTTCCTGGGACAAGGTGTCATTGAGGATCAGGCCGACCGTCCAGTTGCCTTCTGCCATCGGTCCGGGCGATTCTGCGACGACGACGAAGCGCGCGCCATCGAGGTTGGTCGCGCCGAAATGGCCCTTGGCGATCTGGAAGGCGAGCGCCACCTTGCACTGACCCTTCGGCGGCTTGGCTTTCGACCGGGTCGTAATGCAGATGCAGAGGAAGTCGCAATTGCAGGCTTCGAAATAATCGCCTTCGATCCGCCAGCCGGACTTTGCCATGATCATGCTCCCACGAAGCCGCGCCGCGCATCATAGCGCGAGGGCGCGCCGCGCCCAAATCGACGGCGAAGCCGGCGACGGGGTTGTGGCGACCCGTGGCGCAGCCGGCCCGGACTTGAACGATGTGACGCACGCGCCGGGCGGCTGGCGCACCTGGTTGCGCACGCATGCCGTCCGCTGGTTCTGGCCGGTGGTCGCCATGGCCGGCTTGTGGCTCGCGCTGTCCGTGCTGCACGGGGAGCTACACACGTTGAGCTATCGCGGCATTGTCGCCGCCACCCACGCCATACCGCCGGACCGGTTGGCATGGGCGGTCGTGCTGACCGCGCTCTCCTATGCCGTGCTGCCCGCCTATGATGCGTTGGCGCTGCTTTACGCACAGCGCCCGATCCCGCTGCGCCGGCTCGGCTTCGGCTCGTTCATCGCCTATGCGATGAGCCACACGCTGGGCTTTCCGATGCTGACCGGCGGGACCGTGCGCTATCGGTTCTGGTCGGCCTGGGGGTTGTCGACCGCCCAGATCGCGCGCGCGGCCGCGTTCTCGAGCGCGACCTTCGGCCTGGGCCTGATGATGGTGGGCGGGCTGGCCTTCCTGATCGAGCCCCGCGGCAGCGCGCATTTGATCGGCCTGCCGTCGTGGCTGCTGAAGCCAGCCGGCCTGGCCCTGCTGCTGCCCGTCATCCTCTATCTGACCTGGAGCACGCTGCGCCGTGCGCCGATCCGGCTGCTCGGCTGGGAATTTCCGGTGCCGAACCCGAGGATGGCGCTGACCCAGATCGCGCTCGCCGCCCTGGACTGGGCGGTCGCCGGGAGCGTGCTCTACGTCCTGTTGCCTGAGGCGGTCAGGCCGCCGCTGCTCGGCTTCCTCAGCGCCTTCATGATCGCGCAGTTCGGCGCGCTGATCAGCCACGTGCCCGGCGGCCTGGGCGTGTTCGAGACGCTGATGGTGCTGCTGCTGGAGCCCTATCTGCCGGCCACGCCGATGCTGGGCGTGCTGATCGTCTATCGCATCGTCTACTACCTGGCGCCGTTCGTCCTCGGGCTGGTTCTGCTGGTCGGATATGAAATCCGGCACCGGCAGGAGCGCTTTTTGGCTGCGGCACAGCGCACGGGCGCGGCCGTCCAGCGCGCTGGCCGCTGGGTGCCGGCCCTGCTGCCCCGCACCCTCGGCGCGGCCGTGTTCGCCGCCGGCTGCGTGCTGGTGCTGTCCGGCGCGATGCCGGCGGTGCATCCGCGCATCCGCCTTCTGACCGACCTGACCTCGCTCGGCGTGGTCGAGATATCGCACGTCGCCGCCAGCATGATCGGCGCGGCCCTGATCGTGCTGGGCTGGGGTTTGAGCCGCCGGCTCGACGCGGCGTTCGGCCTGACCGGTGTGCTGCTGTCCGCGGGCATGGTCGCCGCGCTGCTGCGCGGGCTGGACTGGGAGGAGGCACTGATCCTGGCGGTGGTGCTGGCACTCCTGCTGCCGTGCCGCGCGGCGTTTCATCGCCGCGCTGCGCTGATCAGCGAACCGTTCACGCCCGGATGGGTCGCAGCACTGGTCGTCGTGCTCGGCCTGACCACCTGGATCGGCATGCTCGCCTACAAGCGCGTCGACTACTCCAACGCGCTGTGGCTGCACTTCTCGGCGCATGGCGATGCCGCGCGGTTCCTGCGCGCGACATTGGGCGCCAGCGTGGTGCTGTTCGCATTCGCGCTGTTCCGGCTGTTCCGCTACGCACCGGCCGAGCCGCACCTGCCCGACGGCATGGCGATGGAGCAGGCGCGCGGCATCGTCGCGCGCTCCCGCTGCGTGATGGCGGACTTGGCGCTGCTGGGCGACAAGTCGCTGCTGTTCAGCGAATCGGGCAACACCTTCCTGATGTACGCAGTGGCGGGGCGAAGCTGGGTCGTGCTGGGCGATCCGGTGGGGCCGGCCGAGGAATGGAGCGAGCTTGCCTGGCGCTTCCGCGAGGAGGCGCACCGGCACGGCGCCTGGAGCGTGTTCTATCAGGTGAGCGCCGCCGCCTTGCCGCTCTGCGTCGATCTCGGCCTCACCCTGATCAAGCTGGGTGAGGAGGCGCGGGTGCCCCTCCCGGGCTTCTCGCTGGAGGGTGGCGGCTCGCGCAAGACGCTGCGCCGGCGCTGCCGCGAGCTCGAGAAGCTCGGCGCGCGGTTCGAGATCGTCGAAATCCCCGATGTGCCCAGATTGCTGCCCCAATTACGGCGTATTTCCGATGCATGGCTAAAGGCCAAGCGGACGCGGGAAAAGGCCTTCTCGCTCGGGCGTTTCGACGACGCCTATCTCATGAACTTCCCGCTCGCCGTCGTGCGGATCGGCGACCGACCGGTCGCGTTCGCCAATGTCTGGCAGGGAGCCGACGCCGAAGAGCTTTCGATCGACCTGATGCGCTACACGCCCGACGCGCCGCACGGCGTGATGGACTACCTGATCGTGGAGTTGATGAATTGGGGCCGGGACCAAGGATTCCGCTGGTTCAACCTGGGGATGGCACCGCTGGCGGGGCTGGAGAACCGGGCGCTGGCGCCGCTATGGACCCGCCTGGGCGCGCTGGCGTTCCACCTCGGCGAGCATTTCTACAATTTCCAGGGTTTGCGCGGCTACAAGCAGAAATTCGATCCGGTGTGGCGGCCGCGCTATCTCGCGTCGCCCGGTGGTCTCGTGCTGCCACGCATTCTGGCCAACATCACGACCTTGATATCCGGCGGCTGGCGCGGACTGGTGGCGAAATAGCCGTCGGCGCGTTCCTGGTCACCACCCTCGCTATCGGGCTGACGCTCGGTCATCGCGCGCTGCGGAAGCCGGTTGCCGCGCCGGCGGTGGTTGCAGCGCCTGCGGCCGACGCGGCGGGGCGCGCGATGCACCTGCTGCAGGCCGGGCGGCTCGGTACGGTGCGCCTGTTCCCGTCGCCCGGCGACGGCCGGTTCGTCATCCTGTTCTCCGCGCCGGATGGTTGGAGTGCGGAGAATCAGCGGACGGCGGAAACGCTGGCGGCCGGAGGGTCGGTCGTCGCGGGTATCGACCTCCTGCGTTACCGGCACAGCCTGGCGGCCAGCGGCGATCGTTGTCACTACGTCGTGGCCGACCTGGAGGAACTGTCGCATCAGGTCGAACGCCGGCTCGGCTTCGCCGGGTACCGCTCGCCCATCCTGGTCAGCGCCGGGCCGGACGCCGCCCTGGCCTATGCCACGCTCAGTCAATCGCCGGCGGCGACGGTCGGCGGCGCGATCAGCTTGGGCTTCGAGCCCGATCTGGCGACCCCGGCGCCGCTGTGCCCCGGCGCGGCGTCCAGCCGGATGGCGGACGGCCGGGTCCGCTATCGCCCCGACGCGGCCATGCCCGGCTGGTGGCGCGTGGTCACGGCGGTTCCGCCGGATCGGGCGGTGGAGCACTTCGTCACGCGCGTGCCCAACGCAAGGGCGGTCCGCGCGGCGGGAAGCGATGCGGAGCGGATCGCCGCGGCGCTGGCCACCGCGCCGAAGCAGGCGGTGCCGACCGCCGACACGCTGGTCCGCGGGCTGCCGCTGGTTGAGCTGCCCGCAAGTCATCCAAAGCCGCTGATAGCGATCATCCTGTCCGGCGATGGCGGCTGGCGCGACATCGACAAACAGATCGGCGGCTGGCTGAGCGGTCATGGCGTGTCGGTGGTCGGCCTCGATTCCCTGCGCTATTTCTGGCGGCCGAAGCCGCCGGAGCAGGTGGCCGCCGACCTCGACCGCGTGATCCGCGCCTATCAGGCCAAATGGGGCATCCGCCGTGTCGTCCTGGTCGGCTATTCGTTCGGCGCCGATGTCCTGCCGTTCGCCGTCAACCGGCTGGCGCCGGACGTCCGCGCCTCGGTCGTCCAGGTCAGTTTGCTGGGCCTCGCGCCCACCGCCTTGTTCGAGTTCCACGTCGGAAGCTGGCTCAGCGGCGACGACGGCGGCGGCGTGCCGGTCGCGCCGGAGCTGGCGCGGATGGACAAGAAGCGGGTGCAGTGCATCTTCGGGGCGAACGAGCAGGACAGCGCCTGCCAAGCGCCGGAGCTTGACGGTGCCGAACGCCGCCGGCTTCCCGGTGACCATCATTTCGGCGGCAACTATCAGCTCGCAGCGCGCACCATCCTGGACGCCGCGATGACCCGCGCCGGTCCGCGCGCCTTGCTCGCCCGCGCCGCCTTACCCGAGGTCGCCGCGGCCCCGGCGGCGGCGATTGCCGGCCGCGAGCGCCGCTGATAGCATTCTGGCCGCAGCAGAAAAGGGGAGGCGCATGCCGGCGATCGGGTCGTTCAGCGACATCGGGATAGAGCTCGATTCCAACAACAATGTGGCGGTGATCGAAATCCAGCGGCCGCCGCATAATTTCTTCGATTTCAACCTTATCGCGCAGATCGCGGACGCACTCGACACGCTCGACGCCGAGGACGGCTGCCGCGCCATCGTGCTGGCCGCGCAGGGCAAGTCGTTTTGCGCCGGCGCCAATTTCGGTGCTGGCGGCACCGACGTGAAGAATGCCGTCGGGTCGGGCGGCGGCGGGTTTGAAAGCTCGGCCGGCCAGCTTTATCGCGAGGCGACGCGCCTGTTCGGTAATCAGAAGCCCATCGTCGGCGCGATCCAGGGGGCGGCGATCGGCGGCGGCCTCGGTCTGGCGCTGATGCCGGATTTCCGCGTCTGCGCGCCGGAGGCCCGGTTCAGCGCCAATTTCTCGCTGCTCGGCTTCCACCAGGGCTTCGGGCTGAGCTTCACTTTGCCGCGCATTGTCGGCCAGCAGCGCGCGAACCTGCTGCTCTATACCGGCCGACGCATCAAGGGCGAGGAAGCGGCGGCCTGGGGCCTGGCCGACCAGTGCGTGCCGCTCGATCAGGTGCGTTCGGCGGCAATCGGGCTCGCTGCCGAGATCGCGACCGCCGGGCCGCTCGCGGTGCGCGCGATCCGCGCCACGATGCGGGCGGGCTTTGCCGAAGGCGTCAAGGCCGCGACTGACCGCGAGCTGGCCGAACAGGCGCGGCTGATGGACACCCAGGATTTCCGTGAAGGCATTAAGGCGACGGCGGATCGGCGGACGCCGAACTTCATCGGCGCTTGAACAATCCAGGACAACGGGAGGAATGTGATGGCGAAACTGAAGATCTACGGCACGCCGCAATCGCGCGCCGCGCGCGCAATCTGGTGCGCGAACGAATTGGGCCTGGATTTCGAGGTGATCCCGGTCGCGCCGGCCGACGCCAAGGGTAATGCCGACATCGCGCGGCTCAACCCGAACGGCAAGATCCCGGTTATCGACGATAACGGCACGGTGCTGTGGGAATCGATGGCGATCAACCTGTACCTGGCCGCGAAACATGGCGGCGGGAGCGGCGTGTGGCCGGCCGGCGAGGCCGAGCGTGCGCAGTGCATCCAGTGGAGCCAATGGGTGATGGCTGAGACCGAAGGGCCGCTCCTGACCATCCTGATGCACAAGTTCCAGCTGCGCCCCGCTGGCCAGAACCCGACCGACGAGGAAGCGGCGGCCGCGAAGGAAAAGCTGGCCGCGCCGCTCGCGGTGCTGAACAAGTACCTTGAAGGTCGTGAATACCTGGTCGGCAATCAGTTCTCGATCGCCGACCTCAACGTCTGCTCGGTGCTGAACTGGGCCGCGCTGGCGAAGGTCGACCTGTCGGCCTGTCCGAACGTGCAGCAGTGGATGCAGCGTTGCGGAAGCCGGCCGAGCGCCCAGAAGAAGGCGGCCTGACGGGATACGCGTTGCCGCCGCGCCGGTTGGCGCGGCGGCGCCTGCGTTCGCGGCTCAGCTAATAGTCGCAGCGCACGCCGCTGGTATTTCACGTCCCGGTCAGGCCGCGCAGCAGGCGGCCGGCCAGCGTGAGTTTGGGCAGGGTCAGCGGGCCGGACGCCTCCAGGTCGGCGAGGGCACGCTGCGCGCGGGCGATGCCGGCGTCTTCACGCTCCAACCATTGCTGCGCGGCGGTCGTCGCCCCCCGGCCCGGGGCGCTGGACAGCGCCTCGGCGGTCAGGGCGCGCTGCGCGGCATAC
>JBDZUN010000153.1:0-8237 GCA_040255145.1 Hyphomicrobiales bacterium
TTGATCGTGCCGTCCGGCTTGCGCCGCATCAGGCTCAGGCCGTCGGCGGCGTAGAGCGTGCCGTCGGCCGTGACCGCCAGCCCCCAGGGACCGAGCATGCCGGGCTCGACGATGCGGCGTTCCTGGCCGCCGGGCAGGATTTCCGCCACGCCGCCATCGATGAAGTGCGACACGAACAGCCGCCCGTCCGCGCTCAGTGCGAAATTGTCGATGCCGGGGCGGACTGTGCCGAGCGTGGTGCGTTTGCCGCTCTGCAGGTCGATCCGCGTGATCTCGCCCGAGCCCGATTGGGTGGTGACGATGTTGCCGTCCTTGTCGAACTTGACTGAAACGGGATGGTTGAGGTCGCCGGTGAAGCGGCTCGCCTTGCCGCCCTCGACCGGCACCCGCCAGATCTCGCCCAGCGGCACGGCCGGGAAGTAGATATGGCCGTCCGGCCCCAGGCACAGGGCATTGGGGAAGGGCAGGTCGTCGGCGATCAGGCGCGGCGCGCGGCCGTCGGCATAGACCTCGAACATCCGGCCGCCGGGGCGGAATTCGTCCATGAACACCCGGTCGCCGTGGGCGGTGATGCCGTTGGCGGCCGGCAGGTTATCGGCCACCACGCGCGTCGTCCCGTCGGGCATGCCGGCGGCGATCCGGCCGCTCATCACCTCGGTCGCGTACCAGATGCCCTTGGTGTCGAAGGCGATGTCGTCAGGCGCGACGATCGCGCCGCCAACCGGGGAGACGACGCGCGCCGCGCCGCTTTCGGCGTCGAGCGCGGTGATCTGGCTGCCGAATGCCTGCGTGACGTAGAGTTGCTTGTCCGGCCCGAAGCGCATGCCATTGGCGCCGAACAGGGCGCAGGGCGGCACGGCGTGGCCGAGCGACCAGTCGGGCGCGAGCTTCGCGCCCGTCGCGGCGTTGTCTCCATAGCGGGTGGTGCTCATTTCCTGGGCCTCCCATTCATTATTGATCGGCGAGTCAAATCCGACGTTTGCCCATTGAACCATTGCCCATGCGCCAGTTCACCCACGAAATCGCGATGCGCACCAAAGGGCGCGGTCTTCATTCGATCACCGGGCCGGTCGCGGACTGGGTCGGGGGACGCGATGTGCGCGATGGGCTGTTGACCCTGTTCATCCGCCACACCTCCGCCTCGCTGCTGATCCAGGAGAATGCCGACCCCGATGTGCTGCGCGACATTGAGGCCTTCTTCGCCCGCCTGGCGCCGGAGGATGCGCGTCTCTACCGCCACGACGCGGAGGGGCCGGACGACATGCCGGCACACATCCGCAGCGCGCTGACCCAGACCCATCTGGCGATTCCGGTGATGGGCGGCCGGCTCGCGCTCGGCACCTGGCAGGGGCTCTACCTGTTCGAGCACCGCGCGTCGGCCCACGACCGCCGCATCGCCCTGCACCTGATCGCGGAGTAGCGGCCCGCGTTGATCGGCATTGGCGCGGCGGCGGGTTGCGCTATGCTCGGTCTATCCAGAACGCCATCGGCCCAGGAGAAGACAATGAGAGAAGCCGTCATCGTTTCGACCGCGCGCACCGGCCTCGCCAAATCCGGGCGCGGCGGCTTCAACGACACCCATGGCGCGGTCCTGGGTGGGCACGTCATCAAGCACGCGATCAGCCGCGCGGGCATCGAGCCGGGCGCGGTCGAGGACGTCTATTTCGGCTGCGCCAACCCCGAAGGCGCGACCGGCCAGAACATCGCGCGGCTCAGCGCCATCGCCGGCGGCTGTCCGGTCTCCACTGCGGCGGTGACCATCAACCGCTTCTGCTCCTCCGGACTGCAGGCCATCGCGCTGGCCTCGAACGCGGTGCGCAACGACGGCGTGCCGGTGGCGATCGGCGGCGGGGTCGAATCGATCTCGCTGGTCCAGCTCGAAGGCATGAACATGAACCACTTCGTCGAGGACGGGCTGAAGCAGACGATGCCGGCGCTTTGGATGCCGATGATCGACACCGCCGACATCGTCGCCGAACGCTACAAGATCAGCCGCGAGCGCCAGGACGAATATTCGCTGGAAAGCCAGCGCCGCACCGCCGCGGCGCAGCAGGGCGGCAAGTTCAACGACGAGATCGTGCCGCTCAAGACGCGCAAGAAGGTCGTCGACAAGAAGACCGGCGACGTCACCTACGAGGAGGTCACGGTCGACCGCGACGAATGCAACCGGCCGGACACGACGCTCGAAGGGCTGGCGGGGCTCCAGCCCGTGCGCGGCGAGGGCAAGTACATCACCGCCGGCAATGCCAGCCAGCTTTCCGACGGCGCGTCGGCCTGCGTCATCATGGAGGCCAAGGAGGCCGAGCGCCGCGGGGTTGAGCCGCTCGGCATCTTCAAGGGCTTCAACGTTGCCGGCTGCGCGCCCGACGAGATGGGCATCGGCCCGGTCTTCGCCGTGCCGCGCCTGCTGGAGCGTCACGGCCTGACTGTGGACGACATCGACCTGTGGGAGCTGAACGAGGCGTTTGCGAGCCAGGTGCTCTATTGCATGGACCGGCTCGGCATCCCGCACGAAAAGCTGAACCTCAACGGCGGCTCGATCTCGATCGGCCACCCCTATGGCATGACCGGCTCGCGCACCACCGGCCACGCGCTGATCGAGGGCAAGCGGCGCGGCGCCAAGCATGTGGTCGTAACCATGTGCATCGGCGGCGGCCAGGGCGCGGCCGGATTGTTCGAGGTCGTCTGAGCGTTGGAAGGATTGGGGTGGCGGACTGGAGGCCAGGCCGATCCGCCACCCCACCCGCTAGCTTGCGGCCAGTTCGGCGCGCAATAGCTGGCGGAACACGTCGATCGGGATCAGGCGGCCGTCCACGCGGGCGTGCCAGAAGGTCCAGCCGTTGCAGGCCTCCTGGCGCTGCACATGCGCGCCGACATGGTGGATCGATCCTGCGGCGCCGTCGCAGACCAGCGTGCCGTCGGCGCGAACCCGTGCGGCGAAGCGGCCGGCCGCATCGGACAGTACCGCGCCGGGGGTCAGCAACCCGCGCTCCACCACCGCGCCGAACGGCACGCGCGGCTCCGCCCGCTTGGAGCGCGTGACCGCCACCGCGTCGTCGTCGGCCGGGTGGACCTGCGCGATCCGCTGCTGCGCCAGTGCGCGATAGCCGGCGTCGCGCTCGATGCCGATGAAGTGGCGCTTGAGCCGCTTGGCCACCGCGCCTGTGGTGCCGGAGCCGAAGAACGGGTCGAGCACGAGGTCGCCCGGCCGGCTCGACGACAGCAGCACCCGGTGCAGCAGCGCCTCCGGCTTCTGCGTCGGGTGGGCCTTGGCACCGCTCGAATCCTTCAGTCGCTCGATCCCGGTGCATAGCGGCAGGTGCCAGTCGGAGCGCATCTGCAGGTCGTCGTTCAGCGCCTTCATGGCGTCGTATTGGAAGGTGTAGCGGCGGTTCGCCTCGCGCGCCGCCCAGATCAGCGTCTCGTGCGCGTTGGTGAAGCGCCGGCCGCGGAAATTCGGCATCGGGTTGGTCTTGCGCCAGATCACGTCGTTCAGGATCCAGAAGCCGAGGTCCTGGAGGATCGCGCCGATGCGGAAGATGTTGTGATAGGTGCCGATGACCCAGAGCGTCGCCTCGGGCTTCATCGCGTGCCGCGCCGCGGTTAGCCAGTCGCGCGTGAACGCGTCGTAGTCGGCGAAATCGTTGAAGCGATCCCAGGCGTCATCGACGCCGTCGACCCGGCTATGGTTGGGGCGGCGCAGGTCGCCGCGCAATTGCAGGTTATAGGGCGGGTCGGCGAAGACGAGGTCGGCGCAGGCCGCCGGCAGCGACCGCATGGCCGCCGCGCAATCCCCACCCAGGATCACGTCGCGCGGCGCCCGGTCGCCGGCCGTCACTGCCTGGTTGGTCGCGGCGCGGTCCGTCGGGCTCGAATCCAGTCTCGCCGACGCAAAATCGCCCATGCGTTCGTCCATGCAGCACCCCCGTTCGCGGGCGATGCTGCGCGGGAACAGGATTCCTCGTCAACAAATACTTTATCAGAGGGGTGTAACAGGTTGCGGAATCAGCAATTTTGCAACAGTCACGAAGGTGCGGCGGTGGTGCCGGCACGGTCCGTGCCGGGTCAAACCGGCGCGATGCGCCGCCGTGTTATAGCCCTTGTTGCGTTCCCAGCCATAGACCGGGTGTTCCAGCGCCAGCTCGCACATGATCCGGTCGCGCGTCACCTTGGCGACGATCGAGGCGGCGGCAATCGACAGGCAGCGGGCGTCGCCGCCGATCACGGTGCGGGCCGGGGCGATCACTCCCTTAGGAGCGCGATTGCCGTCGATCAGAACCAGTCCCGGTTGGGCGGCCAGCGCGGCCAGTGCCCGTTCCATCGCCAGCATGCGCGCCCACAGGATGTTGAGGTGGTCGATCTCCTCGACGCTGGCGGCGCCGACGCCGATCTGCGCCCGTGCGGTCAACGCCGCGAACACGGCCTCGCGCCGGGCGGCGGTCAGCTTCTTGGAATCGTCGATGCCGTCGGGAATGTCGCGGGCGTCCAGGATCACCGCCGCCGCCACCACCGGCCCGGCGAGTGGGCCGCAGCCGGCCTCGTCGACGCCGGCGACGGGACAGCCGGCCTCCGCCTCCATGCGGTAGTCGGGCGGCGGCTGGGCGGGCAGGGCGGCGCGTGGGCGGGGCATGGCGCGCATGCTATGCGGGACGGCGCCGCGTGTCAGCGCCGATCACGGGCGCGGGATCAGCTCTGTGTCCTGCATCTCGCGGATATAGCCCAGGAACATCTCCTCGGTGTCGATGCAGTCGGCGAAACCGGCCTGGCGGATCTTGATCGTGCTGACCAGAGCCGGCTCGGGCTCCGCGCCGTAGGCGAACACGAAATCCGCGAACTGCCAGTTCGGCGAGATGTCGGCATAGGATGTCCGCCGCAACTGATGCTTCTCGACGATACGGTCCCAGACGGGCGCCTTGTCCGCCATCATGACCGAAAGCGGCATCGGCTGGGCATGGCCGACCTCCATACCGAACGCGTCGGCGATGGCCGGCCACATCGTCTGCCAGACGAAGCAGTCGCCGTTGGTCACGTTGAAGATCTCGTTGGCGGCGCTCGGCGCCTCCGCCGCCCACGCCATCGCCCTGGCCAGCAGGCGGGCATCCGCCGCTTCGAAGATGAACGGATGGTGGCCGCCGGGGAAGGACAGCGGCAGGCCGAATTCGCGCGCGATCGCCGCATAGGCCCCCAGGCCCGGCACGATGTTCATCGGGCTGCCGAGGGCCAGGCCGCAGACGAGTTGCGGGCGGTAGACGGTCCATTGCCAGCCCGCCTTATGCGCGCGTTCGCGCAGCACGTCCTCCTGGCTCCAGTAGAAGTTCGGCGGCATGTGGCGGGGCTGGCTCTCGCGCGCCGGAATACGGATCGGGCCGAGGTGGATGCCGTAGGCCTTGGTGCCCTGCAGCAGCCCGACATGGCGCAGGCCGGGGCTCGTCTTCTCCACCGCGTCGAGCAGGTTGCGCAGCATCAAGGTGTTGCGCGCGATGTGGTCGTCCTCGACCCATCCCTGGGCGATGTTCGGCTTTTCGAACAAGGCGGTATAGATGACGTGGCTGATCGGCCCGACGTCGCCCAGTGCGCGGTCGACCGCGGCGCGATCGGCGAGATCGGCGGAGACGAACTTCGCCGTGGTCTCGAAATTGGGCGCCCGCCGCGCCAGGCCGATCACCTTCCAGTCCGGCAGGGTCTCGAAATGCTCGATGGCGCTGCGCCCGACCACGCCCAAGGCGCCGACCACCAGCATCGTTCCGCCCATGATTCCCTCCCGATTTTGTTGCGCGACAGCCTAGCCGGCCGCGGCAGTCACCGCCACATTTCGCGACAGCGGGCTTGCGGACGACCGGCCGGCGCGTGTAGGTGGATTGTCATGTCCGAACCGCCGCTCCAGGCGCTGATCGTCCCGGTCACGCCGTTCCAGCAGAACTGCACCCTGATGTGGTGCACGGCGACGATGCGCGGTGTGTTCGTCGATCCGGGCGGCGACGCCGACCGGCTCAAGGCGGCGGCGTCGGAGCGGAACGTCGCGATCGAGAAGATCCTGCTGACCCACGGCCACCTCGACCATGCCGGCGGCGCCGCCGCGTTGGCGCGCGACCTGGGCGTGCCGGTCGAAGGGCCGCACCCCGACGACCAGTTCCTGCTGGACGCCCTGGCCGAGCAGGGCGCGCGTTGGGGCATGGCGGGCTGCGAGTCGTGCCGTCCCGACCGCTGGCTGGACGAGGGCGAGAAGGTCGGCTTCGGTGCGGTGCGTTTGGATATTCGTCACGTGCCAGGTCACACGCCCGGCCATCTGGTGTTCTTCCATGCCGAACAGAAGATCGCGCTCGTCGGCGACGTGCTGTTCGCCGGCTCGATCGGCCGCACCGACCTGCCACGCGGCGACTTCCGGCAGCTCGTCGCCTCGATTACCGAAAAGCTGTGGCCGCTGGGCGAGGACATGCGCTTCGTCCCCGGCCACGGCCAGATGTCGACCTTCGGCTGGGAACGTAAGACCAACCCGTTCGTGTCGGACCTGGCGCTGCAGAGCGTCCACACCACCAGCGACCCGGAGCCGGAAGGGCCCGAACGGTGGCGCTGACCGTCTACGACCTGGCCGGGGCGCGGGACGATTGCCGGTTCAGCCCCTATTGCTGGCGGGTACGGCTCGCGCTGGCGCATAAGGGGCTCGCGGCCGAATTCCTGCCCTGGCGGTTCACTGAGAAGGAACGGCTCGCGTTCTCCGGCCAGGGCCGGGTGCCGGTGCTGGTCGACGGCGAGACAGTGGTGTCCGATAGCTGGGCGATCATGGCCTATCTGGACGAGGCCTATCCGGAACGGCCGCTGTTCGACACCGCCCAGGCGCGCGCCGGGGCCCTGTTCCTGAAATTCTGGACCGAGACGGTGCTGCAGCCGGCGCTGGCGCCGCTGGTGCTGAACGACGTCTACGGCGCGATCCACGAGGTGGACCGGGAGTATTTCCGGGCCAGCCGCGAGAAGGCGTTCGGCTGTCGGCTGGAGGATTTGCCGGGCGACGCGGCGGCGCGGATTGCTGAGGTCGGACGCGTGCTGGCGCCGCTGCGCCGCGCCCTCCGCACCCAGCCTTTCCTGGGCGGCGAGGCGCCATCCGGCGCCGACTTCCTGCCCTATGGCGCGTTCCAGTGGGCTGCTGTCGTCTCGGGCACGACGTTCCTGGCGCCCGACGACCCGATCGCGGCGTGGCGCCAGCGCGTCGCCGACTGGTACGGCGACGCGCTCCTTATCCGCTAAGCGTGATCCGCTAAGCGCGGCGTTGCCGGCTGCTATCGCGAAAACCTATTGCGGCTGCACGTTCGGGTTGCCGCCTGGCGTTCCCGGCGCCGGAACGACCGGCATTGTTCCCGTGCCCTGGTCCGGCGGCGTCAGGACGTTGGGATCGCCGGTGTGCGGCGGCGGGATCACGCCTTCCGGCTGACCGCTCGACGAGCCCGGCATGTCGGGCGTTCCCGGCGGCAGGGTATCGGGCACGGCCGGATTGGCCGGATGCCCCGGACTGGACGGCATTGTGGGGCCGTTAGGCGGGGTCGGCCCCGTGGGCAGGGTCGGGTCCTTCGGTCCGTTTGAGATGCTGGGATTGGCCGGACCCTGCGGGTTGGTGCCGAATGGCTCGGCCCACGCCGCGCCGGCCGTCATCAGCGCCGTGGCGCCCAGCGCTGCCGCCATGGCGAATGCCAGGTGCGGGCGGCCTTTGGGTGACGTCGATTTGCGCATGAGTGTCCTCCCTCTCATCCGACTCAACGGCTGAGTGGAAGGAACGGTCCCACCCGGGCCCGTGTCCGGGCCGGGTGGGGGCGGTTCATTCGGCCGCCTGGGCGACCGGCTTCGGCTTCAGGTGCTTGACCTTGGGCATGACTTCCGTGGCTAGGGCCTGGAGCGATTCATGCCACGCGGTCGAATTCTCGGTCGAATAGTCGAAGCCGAGCGCGACCAGCGTGCCGAAGCCGCCGACTTCGTGGTACATGCGCTCCAGCTTCTCGGCGACCGTCGTCGGCGATCCGACCAGCCAGTTGTGCTTGGCGCAATATTCCGGGGTCACGTCGGAATCCGGCACGTCCGGATCGTGCTTGAAATATTGCAGGAAGCCGAAGCTGCCGAGGAGCGGCAGCAGGTATTCGCGCATCATCCGGCCCATCATGCCGCCGCAGGACAGGCGGTAGGCTTCCTCGTCGGTTTCGGCGATGAAGACCTCGCGGATCATGCGCCAGTCGCCGCGGCTGGGCGTGCGG
>JBDZUN010000154.1:0-474 GCA_040255145.1 Hyphomicrobiales bacterium
CGAGGCGCGCGACACCGACGACCGCGACGGCGCGGTCGTCGAGACCAGCCCGGCGCGGCCGGCGCCGGACGCGCTGGCGGCCGCGCTGCCGCGCTTCGTCGGCCGGATCGAACAGGTGCCGCCCGCCTTCTCGGCGGTCAAGGTCGAGGGGCGGCGGGCGCACGCCATGGCGCGGGCGGGCGAGGCGCCGGTGCTGAAGCCGCGCATTGTCGACATCCGCCGCCTCGATCTGATCGAGATGCCCGACCCCGACCATGCCGTGTTCGAGATGGAGTGCGGTTCCGGCACCTACGTCCGCGCGCTGGTGCGCGACCTGGCGCAGGCGCTGGGCACGGTCGGCCACGTCGTCGCCCTGCGCCGCACGGCGCTCGGCCCGTTCGGCGAGGCCGACGCGATTTCGCTGGAAAATCTGGCCAACTTGGGTGATAGTCGGGCCCTGGACGAACGGCTCTTGCCGGTTGAGACCCCGCTGGA
>JBDZUN010000154.1:484-8233 GCA_040255145.1 Hyphomicrobiales bacterium
GACGACATCCCGGCGGTGGCCGTGACCGGCGCCGACGCGGCGCGATTGCGGCGCGGCCTGCCGGTCCTCCTTCGGGAAAGCTTCCCGTCAGACGGCGCGACGGTCTGTGCGATGGCCATGGGACGGCCCGTGGCCCTGGCGTCGATCGCGCAAGGTCTGATGCGGCCGACCCGCGTGTTCAACCTTCCTTTTCCCGGAGCACCCGATGTCGATCACGCCTGAACGCAAGCAGGAACTGATTCAGAATTTCGGCGCCAAGTCCGGCGATACCGGCTCGCCCGAAGTCCAGGTCGCGATCCTTTCCGAACGGATCGCGAACCTGACCGAGCATTTCAAGACCCACAAGAAAGACAACCATTCGCGGCGCGGCCTGATCAAGCTGGTCAGCCATCGCCGCAGCCTGCTCGACTACCTGAAGCGTACCGAGCCCGGGCGCTACCAGGCGTTGATCCAGAGGCTGGGTCTGCGCCGCTAGACGACGATCCGGCCCCGACGGGGCCGGCACGGCCGGCGGTCGCGTGCGGGCGGTGGGCCCGCGCAGGCTGCGTCAGGCCCCCACCGCGGCCCGGCCGCGGCACATAAAAGACGCCATGGCCCGGCCATGGCGCATGCAAGGAAAAAAAGCATGTTCGATATTCACCGCAAGGAGATCACCTGGGGCGGTCGGCAGCTCGTGATCGAGACGGGCAAGATGGCCCGCCAGGCCGACGGGGCCGTCGTGGTCCGTTACGGCGAAACCACGGTGCTGGCCGCCGTCGTCGCCGACAAGACGCCGCGCGTCGGCATCGACTTCTTTCCGCTGACCGTCAATTACCTCGAACGCACCTACGCCGCCGGCAAGATCCCCGGCGGCTTCTTCAAGCGTGAGGGCCGGCCGAGCGAGAAGGAGACGCTGACCTCCCGCCTGATCGATCGGCCGATCCGGCCGCTGTTCGTCGACGGTTTCCGCAACGAGACCCAGGTCACCTGCACGGTGCTGTCGCACGACCTGGAGAACGACCCCGACGTGGTGGCGATGATCGCGACCTCGGCGGCGCTGACCCTGTCGGGAATCCCGTTCCTCGGCCCGATCGGCGCGGCCCGCGTCGGCTTTATCGAGGGCCAATACGTCCTGAACCCGACCCTCGACCAGATCCCGGAAAGCCGGCTCGACCTCGTCGTCGCCGGCACCCAGGACGCGGTGCTGATGGTGGAATCGGAGGTGAAGGAGCTGTCCGAGGACGTCATGCTCGGCTCCGTCATGTTCGGCCACCGCGCGATGCAGGACGTGATCGAGGCGATCGTCGAGCTCGCCGAAGTCGCGGCCAAGGAGCCGTGGGACCTGCCGGTGGCGGAGGCGGGCGACCTCGGCGACAGGCTCGGGGGGCTGGTCGCCGGCCAGCTCGCCGCCGCCTATCGCGAGCCGCACAAGGGCACCCGGCGCGACCAGCTCGCCGCCGCCAAGGACCAGGCGCTCGCGGTGCTGGGCGAGCAGGGCTACGACGCGCAGAAGATCGGCGCCGCGTTCAAGGACGCCGAGAAGCACATCGTGCGCGACGGCATCCTCGACACGCACAAGCGCATCGACGGCCGCGGCCTGAGCGACGTGCGACCGATCCAGTGCGAGGTCGGCGTGCTGCCGCGCGCGCACGGCTCGGCCCTGTTCACCCGCGGCGAGACCCAGGCGCTGGTCGTCACCACGCTCGGCACGGGCGAGGACGAGCAGATCGTCGACCAGCTCGCCGGCTCCTACCGCGAGAAGTTCCTGCTGCACTACAACTTCCCGCCCTATTCGGTGGGCGAGACCGGCCGGGTCGGCTTCACCGGGCGGCGCGAGATCGGCCACGGCAAGCTGGCCTGGCGCGCGCTGCGCCCGATGATGCCGGCGCACGGCACCTTCCCCTACACCGTGCGCGTCGTCTCCGAGATCATGGAATCGAACGGTTCGTCGTCGATGGCGACGGTGTGCGGCGGCTCGCTCGCGCTGATGGACGCCGGCGTGCCGCTGAAAAGCCCGGTCGCCGGCATCGCCATGGGCCTGATCAAGGAGGGCGACCGCTTCGCCGTCCTGTCCGACATCCTGGGCGACGAGGACCATCTGGGCGACATGGACTTCAAGGTGGCCGGCACCGCCGAGGGCATCACCTCGCTGCAGATGGACATCAAGATCACCGGCATCACCGAGGAGATCATGCGCACCGCGCTCGATCAGGCGCGCGGCGGCCGCATCCACATCCTGGGCGAGATGGAGAAGGCGATCGGCAGCGCCCGCGCCGAGATGCGCGAGCACGCGCCGCGCATCGAGACGATCCAGATCCCGCGCGAGAAGATCCGCGAGGTGATCGGCGCGGGCGGCAAGGTGGTGCAGGGCATCGTCGAGCAGACCGGCGCCAAGATCGACATCGGCGACGACGGCAACATCAAGATCTCGTCGTCCAACCAGTCGGCGATCGCCGCCGCGCTCAACAAGATCCGCAACATCGTGGCCGAGGCGGAGCCGGGCAAGATCTACGAAGGCAAGGTCGTCAAGATCATGGATTTCGGCGCCTTCGTGAACTTCATCGGCAATAAGGACGGCCTCGTCCACATCTCCGAGCTGGCCCACGGCCGCCCGGCCAAGGTGACCGACGTGGTCAAGGAAGGCGACGTCGTGAAGGTCAAGTTCCTCGGCATGGACGAACGCGGCAAGGTGCGCCTGTCGATGAAGGTGGTCGACCAGGCGACCGGCGAGGACCTGTCGAAGAAGGCCCCGGCCGAGGAGCAATCTGCCTAGAGCCTGCCACACGACCGCGGAATGAGAGGGGGGCGAGGCCGATGGCTTCGCCCCTTTTTCGTGCCGGCCGCCCGGAAATCGCGACGCTCCAGCCTGGATTGCTTCGTCGCGTTCGCTCCTCGCAATGACGGTTTCCCGCGTCATTGCGGGCGAAGCGAAGCAATCCATCCCTGGGGGGATCCGAACGCCGCCTGGTCCTGAACTGGGAAACCAGGTTCCTGCCGCGCGGAAACCACGGCGCGCCGGCCGGGGTTTCTGGACCATGGCAGGCGTGGCGCATAAACGGGCCGCGCGCCCGTCCGCGAAGGCGCGGGCGGACGAACCGGCGACCTTGGCCGCGTTGCGCGCGGAGGCGGCGGAGTGCCGCAACTGCCCGCTCTGGGCGCCGGCGACCCAGACCGTGTTCGGCGAGGGACCGGGCGATGCCGCCATTGTGCTGGTCGGCGAGCAGCCAGGGGACCAGGAGGATTTGGCCGGCCGGCCCTTCGTTGGGCCCGCCGGCCGGGTGCTGGACCGCGCGCTGGACGAGGCCGGGCTACCGCGCGACGCTGTGTTCGTGACCAACGCGGTCAAGCACTTCAAGTTCGTGCCGCGCGGCAAAAGGCGGCTGCACCAGAAGCCGAACAGCTTCGAGATCAAGGCCTGCCGGCCGTGGCTGGACGGGGAGGTCGCGGCGGTGCAGCCGAAGCTCCTGGTCGCGATGGGCGCGACCGCGGCCCACGCCGTGTTCGGGCGCGCCACACCCATCGGCAAGAACCGCGGCCGCGTGATCGCGACGGCCGAAGGGCGATCCGCGCTCGTGACGGTCCACCCGTCCTATCTGCTGCGCATGCCGGAGGCGGAGAAGCGCGACGCGGAATTCGCCCGCTTCGTCGACGACCTGCGCCAGGCGGCTGGCTTTATTGCCGGGGGCGGCGTCCCGCGCTGACCGGGCGGCCGCGTCAGCCGGCGCGGGGTGATGCCGGCAGGGCGCGCAGCATCGCCGCCGCCGTGTCGGCCAATTGGCCGAGGCCGGTGCTGAGCGCGGCGACCAGCGCGCCGGCGCCGGGTCCGGCCGGCCGCACGGTGAAGCGGACCGTGCGGATCGCCTGGGCGGCGCGGTCGCGGGACGCCCGCGCCGAAAGCTGGGCCAGGACGACGGCCGTGCCGTCGGGATCGGCGTCGAAGCGCCGGATTTCGACCTCGACAATCGCGTCGGTATCGGTCGAGATCGCGCCGGCCTCGGCAATGACGGTGCTGCCGGGCAGGCGCCGGCCCAGATCCTCGGTCAGCACGCGCCCGATCATGTCGTCGAGCGGCTCGCCCCAGCGGTCGGCATCCGACACCGCCAGCCGGTTGTCGTTCTCGGTGCGCACGATCTCCGGCCGATCCAGATAGCCGGCGAGGCCGACGCGGCGCAATTCGATCGTGCGCGGCGCGGAAGCGTCACCGGCCGGGACGCCGCCGCCCGGCGCGCCGGCGACCGGCGCCAGGGTGTAGACCGTCGGCTCCGGCGAGGTCCCGACGCAGGCCGCGAGGCCGAGGCACAGCGCGAGCGCCAATGCGGTGATCCAGCGCGGCGTCATCGTTCCATGGCCTTTCCGCTGCGGCCGCGGATCAGCGCCTCCGGGTGCCGGTTGAGGAAATCGGCGAGCAGGCGGATCGAGCGGGCGGTGTCGTTCAACTGCGCCATCAGGCGGTCCAGGTTGCGGCGGAACTCCGAATCGCGGCCGTAGCCGCGGTCGACCGAGTCCACGACGCCGTTGGCGTGCTTGACCGTCTGCTGCAGGTCGTCGGCGATCGCGGGCAGGCGCTGGAGCACCGGGGTCATGCCCTTGTCGGCGCGCTGCACGAGATCTTGCGCGGTGGCGAGCGTCCGCGACAGCGATTGCAGCGACCGCTTGAGGTCGGGGCTGCTGGCGACGCCGTTCAACGAGACGAGCGTCTTGTTCAGGTTGTCGGCGATCTCCTCGAGCGGCAGGCCGTTGAGCTTGGCGACGACGTCGTTGACCGAATCGACCAGCGTGTCGAGGCCGGCGGCGTCGGCCGGCAGCACGACGGCGCCGCCGTCGCTGGTCACCCTGGCCGGACCCTTCTTGCCCAGCGACAGGTTCACGACCAATTGGCCGGTCAGGTAATTGGCCGTCTCGACGCGCGCGTGCAGGCCGCGCGCGACTAGCTCGCGCGCCACCGCCTGCGGTGCCGGCGGCGACACCCTGGTGGCCAGCGCGATCGGGTCCGGGTTCACGGAAATGTGGACCGGGACACGGAAATCGCGCGTCTTCGTGTCGTATTGCAGGCGCACGTCGGTCACGCTGCCGACGCGCTGGCCGTAGAACAGGACCGGGGAGCCGGTGGCCAGGCCGCGCACCGAATGCTCGAAATACATCACGAAGCTCAGCCGGTCGGGCGCGTCGGCGGAGACGGCCGCGTCCTCGTCGGCATAGAGCTTGAAAGCGGTGTCGGACGGCGCCGGCGGCTCGTCGAAGGCGCTCGGCGGCGTGTCGAAGGCGACCCCGCCGGAGATCAGGGCCTGCAGGCTCTGCATCTGCAGCTTCACGCCGCCGCGGCCGAGTTCGAGGCGCGCACCGGAGGCGCTCCAGAACCGCGACCCGGCGCGGACATAGCCGTCATACGGCTTGCGGATGAAGGCATGGACGATGATGTCGCCGCCCAGGCCCGGCGGGTCGTAGGACAGCACCTCGCCCACCGGCACGTCGCGGAAGAAAACCGGCGCGCCGATGCCGAGCGCACCGATGCGGTTCGCCTCGAGGACGAAGGTCGTGCCCGGCTCGTCGGAACGGACGCTGGGCGGCCGCTCCAACCCGACGAAGTCGCGCCGCGACTTGCCGCCCGGCGCGCCCGGGTCGAGTTCGATATAGGCGCCCGACACCAGCGTCTCGAGCCCGGTGATGTTGCCGCCGGTGAGGCGCGGCCGCACGACCCAGAACCGCGCGCGGTCGGTCAGGTACGGGTCCGCCTCGCTGCGCATGCGCACCCCGACCACGACGTGGGACCGGTCGTCGCTGATCCGGATCGATTCGACGGTGCCGAGGTCGACCGCCTTGTACTTGACCGAGGTCTGGCCGGAGACCAGGCCGTCGGCGGTGTGGAAGCTGATGGATATGACCGGCCCGTGCGTCGAGGCGGTGCGCCAGCCGAGATAGACGGCGATCGCCGCGGCGGCGATCGGGACCAGCCAGATCAGCGAAAAGCGGCGGCGGCGGACCTGGGCTTCCGGCGCGTCGGGCGCATCCGGCGGCGGCCCGGCGGAATCCGGCCCGGTCATGCCGGGTGGCCCTGAGCGCGCGGCGTCGCCGCGGCCCGGCCGGCGCCGCGGCCCGACGGGGCGCCGGCGGCGTCCCACATCAGGCGCGGATCGAAGGTTTCGGTCGCCAGCATGGTCAGGATCACCACGGCCGCGAAGCATACCGCGCCGACGTCGGAAGTGATTCGCGACACGACGCCGAACCGCACCAGCCCGACCAGGATCGAGACCATGAAGATGTCGATCATCGACCAGCGGCCGATCACGCCGATGATGCGGTAGAGCCTGGTCCGGTCGAACAGGCTGGTCGCCGATTGGCGGTGCGTGGCGGTGAGCATGATGAGCAGCGAGCCCAGTTTCAACAGCGGAACCACGATGCTGGCGATGAAGACGAGCGCGGCCAAGGGCCAAAGCCCGGCCTCCATCAGTTCCCGCGCACCGCCCAGGATCGTATACGACTGCTCCCGGCCCAGCCGGATGATGTGCATGACCGGATAGAGATTGGCCGGGACATAGAGGATCGCCGCCGCGATCAGCAGCGCCCAGGTGCGGTTCACGCTGTCGGGTCGGCGCACGCGCAGCCGCGCGCCGCAGCGGAAGCAGGCCGCGCCGGGCCGGGCATGGCTCACGGCGCGGCAGACGTGGCACCCGATCATGCGCGACGGTTGCGACGTGTCGACCAGGACGGCCCGGCCGTAGCGGGCCGCGGTCGCGCCCTTGCGCGCCAGCGCGGTCCAGACCGTTTCGGGATCGAGCGTGGCGTCGATCGCCACCGTGGTCAGCATCAGCCCGATCAGGGCATAGGCCGCCATGCCGACATCGACGTGGACGATCCCGACCAGGCGGGTATAGGCGACGAACATGCCGATGAAATAGACCTCGACCATCGCCCAGGGCATGAGCCGCTCAAGCCACTGGAACACCAGCGACAGCCATGGCGGCGGGTTGCGCAGGCGGAGGCCGACCAGGACCACGATCAACGCGGTCATCTCCACCGCCGGCAGCACGACGGTCGCCAGCAGGACCACGAGGCCCACTTCCCACAGGCCGGACTTCTCCAGGGTCGCGGGGCCGGTGAACAGCGTGCTCGCGCGGAACCGCCCGATCGTCTCCACCGTCATGAACGGCGCCATGATCGCGATGAGGTAGAAGCACAGGCCGCCGATGGCGCAGGCCAGCACGCGGTCGAGCGAGTCGCACTGGCCGCGGCGCAGGACCCGGTCGCAGCGCGGGCAGCGTGCGTCACGCCCCGGCGGTACCTCCGGCACCGCCGAGATCAGCCCGCAATCCCGGCATTCGTGCAGGTGCGGGTCGCGATCCTGTCCCGGATCGCTCATACGGGTCGGGCCAGGGTGCTGCATGCCGCGACCGGACGGTAAAATGTTGCCGATCCGCAACGCTCATGCGCGACGGTCATGACGCCGGCCCCCGGTCCGTCGACTTGTCGTTCGCGCCCGTGCGATACTGAACCCATTGTTGAATTGCGCTCCTCGGCGGTCGCATGTCGACGGTTGAGTTCGTTCGCGGACAGCGCCGCGGATCGGGCCGCCGCCAGGGTCCACCGCGGTCAGGTGGCAGGTTCTTTTAGCGTGCGGCGACGAGGTGAGAGAAGCCGACTCTTCGCAACATTAGGCGTGGGCGATGTTCGGAGCAGAAAATCCTCCAGGCGTGCTCGGTATCGGGGGAAGCGGGCCGCGGCGGGCCGCGGCGGGGTGCGGGGTCAGCGGTTGCGCCGCCGCCGCGACCGATT
>JBDZUN010000155.1:0-8206 GCA_040255145.1 Hyphomicrobiales bacterium
GCCCCGTCAGTGAAGCCCGGGCCGCGATATCGCGATCGGCCGATCGAACACCACCCTTGCAGAACCGGCGTCCGACTTCCGTATGCCCGGTTGGTCGGCCGCCGGCGGCGTTGAACTTTTCGCCGCAAGCGATTGAACGCCTTGCGATTCACACCCGGCTGCCGTACTATTGAGGTCAGCTCGCGCGCAAGCCGCGTTTGTCATCGGCTTTGGGCGGGCGCAAGCTTGGACTGGCGTTTCCTGACTGTGCCTCGACTTGCTGGACAGTCGCTTGCCTCGCCCGGACATCGGCCTCCGATGTTCCGTGTGCGAAGCGATACGGCAAGTCGCCCTTCTTGATCTCGGTTCCTTCAACGGGTGCTTATCGAGAAAGGTGACGACATGCCAGCAGATTGACCTCTCGACAGCCTTGATCCGACTGATGAATTGGTCTCTTCGCGAGCGGCCTGTATTGCCGTGACGGTGGTTATCGTCTCGGCAGTACCGACAGCCGTCGATGCCTGCCGGTGGGGCCGAGCAGACATCGACGGCATTTACAAGCATGGTCGCCAGTAGCGGGCAGACAAGACATGCGGGTCTTTCGGACCGGTGCGGGATTACGATCTTTCAGACCACCCACCTGCTGCTGGAGGGTTTCCTCAGAACACAGTTTCCTTCGGATCCCGTGCTTGTAAAACGGTACAGTACCGTTTCCATACACGGCCTTGAGCCGTGAGACAAGAGCGATAACGCCATGACCAGAATGATCAGCGAGACAGGGAGAGACGGCCGGGGCGGGCGCCCGAAAGCCACCGAATTGGAACAGCGCGACGAACGCATCCTGCATGTCGCCGGCGAGACGTTCCTGAATTTCGGCTTCGGTGGGACGACGATGGACGCCGTGGCGGGCGCCGCCGGGATATCCAAGCGCACCCTCTATGCGCGCTATGCCGACAAGACGGTCCTGTTCAACGCCGTCCTGCGCGACTTGATCGACCGCTGGCTCAGTCCGATCGAGGAGTCCCAGGCCGGACAGGGGACCTTAGAAGACAAGCTGCTCGCGCTCGGCCGCTATCTGGTGGAGATCACCCTGACTCCGCAATCGGTGGGCGTGAATCGCATCATCGTCTGCGAGGCGCAACGGCAGCCCGATTTCGGCCACCTGGTGAACGAGGCGGGACGAAAGCCCGCCATTCGCTCGGTCGTGTCGATCCTGCGCCATCACCAGGCGGAGCTCCGGTCGATCGACCTGGAGATGGCGGCCGAGCAATTCCTGAGCCTCGCCGTCGACCGTAATCTCCGGCTGGCCTTCCTGGGGCTGAGCGTCGACGTCGAGCAATGGGTGCATACCTCGGTGGACCTGTTCCTGGCCGGCATACAACGTCGTGGCGCGTGTGGCGCCAAACGGGTTGCCGGTTCAGGGACACGAAGGTCATCCGCCCGGCACCATTAATGGCGTCGGGCGGGCCGCGTCCGAATCCGGCCCGGGCCTTCGGGTTCGGACGCGCCGTCTAAAATGCCGAGGCGCCGATCGGCGTGTCGGCCCGCGCTCAGGGCTTGCCGCTGCCGCCGTTGATCCGCTCCAGCTCCAGGAGCAGCGCCGAGTGGTCCAGCGCCCCGTCGCCGTGCGCCGTCGCCGCGCGGAACAGGTCGTCGGCCAACGCGGCGAAGGGCAAGGTCAGGCCGGCTTCCGCCGCCGCGGCCGCCACGGTGTCGAGGTCCTTGGTCTGGGTCGCGACCTTGCCGCCGGGCACGAACGCGCGTTCGATCATCCGCTGGCCGTGCAGCGCCAGGATGCGGCTGTCGGCGAAGCCGCCGGTCAGGGCTTCGCGCACCGCCGCGGGCTCCGCGCCGCAGGTGCGCGCCAGCAGCATCGCCTCGGCCACCGCGCCGATGGTGATGCCGACGATCAATTGATTGCACAATTTGGCGACCTGGCCCGCGCCTGCCGGCCCGACATGCACCGCGCGGCCGAGGGCGCCGAAGACCTCCGCTGCGCGGGCGAAGTCCTCCGCCGTGCCGCCGGCCATGATCGCCAGCGTACCGGCCTCGGCCCCGACCACGCCGCCGCTGACCGGCGCATCGACATAGCCGACGCCGCCGGCCTTCAGCCGCCCGGCATGGTCGCGCGCGGTCGCGGGCGGGATCGAGCTCATGTCGAGCAGCAGGGCGCCGGCCGGGATATGGGCGGCGGCGTCATGCTCCGATCCGAACAGCACCAGGTCGACCGTCGGGCCGTCGGCCAGCATGGTCAGCACGATCTCGGCGTCCGCCACGGCCGCCACCGCCGAAGGTGCCACGGTGACACCGTGCTTCCGCAATGGCGCCGCCTTGTCGCCCGTCCTGTTCCACGCTGTCACGGCAAAGCCGGCACCGGCCAGGCGCACCGCCATCGGCGCGCCCATCAGGCCGGTGCCGAGCACCGCGATCCGGGCGGTCATCCCTGCCGTCCCTCAAGCATTCGCCACTTCGTGCTCGATACGGTCGGCGTATTTGGCGATCGCCGCCTCGCGCAAGGCGGGGATGTGCTGGCTCGGGAACAGGCCGTTGGTGCCGTGGTGCTCGCGCAGCACCTGGCGCGCCACGGTGATCTTGTGCACCTCGGTCGGGCCGTCGGCGAGACCCATGTGGAAGCTCTCGATCACCTGCTCGACGAACGGCATCTCCGAGGTCACGCCGAGCGAGCCGTGCAGGTGTAGCGCGCGCGCCGCAATGTCATGAAACACCTTTGGCATCAAGGCCTTGACTGCCGCGATGTCCTTGCGGACCTGCAGATAGTCCTTGTACTTATCGATCTTCCAGGCGGTGCGCAGCACCAGCAGCCGGAACTGCTCGATCTCGATCCAGCTATCGGCGATCTTCTCCTGCACCATCTGCTTGTCGGCCAGCAGCGAGCCCTGCGTCTCGCGGCTCAGCACGCGCTCGCACATCAGGTCGAACGACTTGCGCACCTGGCCGATCGTGCGCATCGCATGGTGGATGCGCCCACCGCCCAGCCGCGTCTGGGCGACGACGAAACCGCCGCCGCGCTCGCCGAGCAGGTGGTCCTTCGGCACACGGACATTCTCGTAGCGCAGGTAGGCGTGCGCCGGATGGCCGTGGAAGCCGACGCCCATGTTGCGCACCGTCGTCACCCCCGGCGCGTCGATCGGCACGATGAAGGTCGACAGGCGCTTGTAGGGCGGCGCGGAGGGATCGGTCACCGCCATCACGATCAGGAACGATGCAACGTGGGCGTGGGAGGAGAACCACTTCTCGCCGTTGATCACCCATTCGTCGCCGTCGAGTTCGGCGCGCGTGGTGAACACCTTGGGATCGGCCCCGCCCTGCGGCTCGGTCATCGAGAAGCAGGAGACGATCTGATTGTCCAGGAGCGGCTCCAGATAACGCTTCTTCTGCTCCGGCGTGCCGTATTTGGCGAGGATCTCGGCATTGCCCGAATCGGGCGCCTGGCAGCCGAACACCATCGGGCCGAAGCGCGAGCGGCCGAGGATCTCGTTCATCAGCGCCAGCTTGACCTGGCCATAACCCTGGCCGCCCAGTTCCGGCTCCAGGTGGCAGGCCCATAGCTTGCGCTGCTTGACCTCGGCCTGCAGCGGCCGCACCAGCGCATTGCGCTTCTCGTCGCGCACATCGTAGGGATCGCCCAGCAGATGGTCGAGCGGCTCGACCTCCTCGCGCATGAAGGCGCTGATCCAGTCGAGCTCTTGCTGGAACGCGGGTTCGGTCTCGAAATCCCAGGCCATGTCGGTCCTCCCTTCACCTGAGGCCGAACGCCGCCGGCCGGATTGACTGGACCGATTACAGCGGCTTTCGCGGCGGCGAGGCAAGCGCCGCGCGCTTCAGGCCCGCGCGCCCGCGTAAATGAAGCTGGACGCGAAGCGGGACTTCTTCAGCGCATCGCGCGCCGGCAACTCGACCCAGCGGTGCAGCGCCGTCGCGAACAGGATCACGCCCAGGAGCAGCGGGACCATGCACGCGATCGACTGCGCCAGGCTGAAGCCTTGGCCGAATCCATGATCGAAAGTCACGCGGCAGACGAATTCCAGGGTTTCGAGGATCAACACGTGGCTCATATAGACCGCGTAGGAAATGTCCCCCAGGAACTGGAGCGGGCGTCTGGCCAGCAGCTTGCCGACCATGCCGTCACGCTCGTCGTTGAAGGCGAGGCCGAGCAGCAGGACGCCGAATAGCGGCACGACCAGCACATCCGCCACGCCGAAATGCATGACCACGACGATCGCCGCCGCGACCGCGGCCAGCACGATGTCGCGGTCGAGCCAGCCCGCGCCGCGGCGGGTGCGATAGAAGCGATAGGCCAGCGCGCCGACCGCGAATTCGCACAGGCAGCGCACCACGCCGTAATCGTAGGTGACATCGAGATCGGTGCCGCCGTGCGACACCAGCCACAGGACCAGGCCCGCGATCAGGACGATCCCCGCCCGCGTCAGACGGTCGCCCCGGACCAGCAGGCCGACCAAGGCCGGGAATGCCAGATAGGCGTACCATTCCGCGCCGATCGACCAGGCGGGGAAGTTCCAGGTCAGTTGATGCTCGATCCCCGAGGTCTGGAGCATCAACAGGTTGACGGCGATGGCGTCGGGATTCTTCGGACCGGAAAACGGGGCGGAGTGAAGCGAGACGAACCCCCAATGCACCGAAGCCCATTTGACCGACTCAAGCCCGACGAAGAGCAGCAGGATACAGAGATGCAGCGGATAGAGCCGCGCCAGGCGCGCGAACAGGAACGGCTTGACATCGTTCCAGCGCACCCGGTCCGCGAATTTGCGGCCGTATACGTGCATCATGATGAATCCGCTTAGCAGGAAAAATAAATCGACCCACAAATAACCCTTCGCCACGAAGTCGGACATCTCATCCAGCCTCGCATGCGGCAGAAACCCACGCGTCGCATGGAATGCGACGACCATGATCGCGGCTATACCCCGTATCGCCGTCAGCGACGATATGTGGTCTTTCATCGGCGGCATTCCAAAAATCGCTATGCCCGGATGTACGTTCGCGATCCGACAATTATTCCTTCACGGGCCGGCAATCGGCGAGACAAATGCGCGCGCCGGCGTATCGGAGCCGCAATGCGCGCAAACCTTCCGACGCCGCGTGGACCGCGCGACGCCCTGCCCGGCATCGGATTATTAACCATTCGCTGCCAGGGTCGGACGCCAAGCATCGTTCGGCTTCGATCCCCCGCGCCGCCGCATGCGCGGGGAGAAGGATCGGCCGACCGGAACCCGGAGTCCGCGCGCGATGGGCCACTCGGAAGAGGGTATCAGGGCCATCCACCTGCTGCTCGTCGAACCCGAGCAGCCGGTCGCCGAGCGTATCGCCGCCGCCGCGGCCGGCGCGTGGATGGCGCGCTTCACGGTCCGGCATTGCCCGTCAGTGACCGCGGCCGCCGGCCTGTTGCGCGAAGCCATGTTCGACGCGATCCTGGTCGCGGTGCCATCCGAGCTTGCCGAAGCCGCGCGGCTCGTCGCCGCCCTGGCGCGCGGCGCCCCGGCCGCGGCGCCGATCATCGCCATCGGGGTCGCGCCGGAAGACCAGCTCGCCCTGCCCCTGATCGCGAGTGGCGCCGAGGATTACGTGCCGAGGAGCGAGGCGGCGCTGCAGGCGCTGCCGCGCATCGTCGCCTATGCCGTGCAGCGGCGCACCCTGAGCGTGCGCAACAACCGGCTGTCGCACCAGCAGGCGGATATCGAGGCGCTGCTCAGCGCGATCCTCAAGGCGGTCCGCACGCCGCTGGTCGTCACCGACGAGGCCAACCGCATCATCATGAGCAGCCCGGCGATGACGGCGTGCTTTGGCTGGGCCGCCGCCGACCTGGTCGATCGACCGATGGCGTCCTTCCTCGCGCAGGACGCCGCCGCCCCGCTGCTGTTCCGCTGCGCCGACGGCAGCGCGATCGCGATCGAGACCGCGTCGCTACCGATCGAACTGGAAGGCCGCCGTCGTGCGGTCGTGACCTTCGACCCGATCGGCGCCTACCGGCCGACCCCGGACAGGGCGTCAGGCGCCGCACTGGGCGAGCAACTCCTCGCGCAACTCGCCGAGCGGCCCGGCAAGCTGGTCGCCGGACACCTGCAGATGGTGCGGCTGGACGCAATCCGCAGCCAGCTCGGCGATCGGTGGGAGCGCGCGGCCGCGCGCATCTATTCGACGGCGGAGGCGGTCGTCCGTTCCCGCCTCGCGTCCAACGACGTCTATACCCGCAACGACCGGGGCGACTTCATCATCTGCTTCGCCGTGCTGGACGAGGGCCCAGCCTGGTACAAGGCGCGGGCGATCGAGCGGGAGATCTGCGAAAAGCTGCTCGGACAGGGCTTCTCCGGGACGCTGGCGGCCACCCGGCTCGAGGCGCACACCATCCCGATGTCGCCCGGCGAGATCGAGGAGGCGGAGGATTCCGCGTCCCTGCTCCTCAACAAGCTGATGCGGGCGACGGACGCGCGCAACCGCGACGCGGACCGCCTCCTACGCCACGTCTGCGAGACCAGCGACATCCGCTTCGCGCCGATCCAGACGGCAGGTGGCGGGGCGTCGAACCTGGCCGTCGCGCACTTCACCGCCGAGACCGAGGAGCGACTGGAGCAAATACCCGACGCTGCCTGCGAGCCGATGCTGGTCGGCCAGGTCGACCTGGCGATGATCGGCCGCGTGGTCGAGCACGTCGCCGCCCTGTCGCGCGATTCGCGGCTGACCTGCTTCATCGCGCCGCTGCGCTTCTCCACGCTCTATCATCGCGGCCAGCGCGAGCGGCTTTTGACCTTCCTGCGCCAGGTGCCGATCTCGGCGCGCAAGAATCTCGGCTTCAGCGTGGAGGCGATCCCCGCCGATGTCGGCGCGGCCCGGACCGCGACCCTGCTCCAGACCTTGTCGTCGTTCGGCCGGCTGCTGACGGCGCGGCTGCCGGATCACCTGCTCGGCCGGCACGAACTGGACGCCGCGCTGGTCCGCATCGTGACGATGAGCCAGTCGGCTTTCATGGACACGGTCCGGGCCCGCGCCGCCGAACGCATGATCGGCCAGATTCACGACGCCAAGGCCCGCCTGCTGGTGGACGGGGTCCCCGACGAGACCGCCGCAATCCTGGCCGTCCAGGCGGGCGCGGACCTGATCGGCTTCGCGCGGCCGCTGCCGGGGCCGAAGGATGCGTCCGAGATACTTCTGGAAATCGTCGATTAATCGAGCGCGTCGCAGTCGAGTCGTTCGCGCAGGTCGGCGCCGGAGATGATGCCTGACGCGTCTGGCGCACGCCGACCTGCACGCCGCTATCGTTCAGGAAGGCGTTCTCGCAGCCCGCCAGCCTGTCGTGGAAAAGACGCGCACATTCCCCCGCGCCTGGCGGCGGCCCTCGACCTCCACCGGTCATGCCCGCCGCTTTCGCAGGCGGAGCGGCGCCGCGCTCCCCTTCTCCACCGCATCGGCCGGCGTCGACGCCAGACTGACCAGGATCGGGCAGTCCGGCCGGTGGTCGCCATGGCAGCGTTCGGCCAGCGCCTCGATGGTCGCGGCCATCTCTTCGAGCTCGGCGATCTTGCGCCGCAAGCCGGCGACGTGGCCGAGCGCGATCTCCTTCACGTCCGCGCTGTGGCGGCTGCGGTCGTGCCACAGCGCCAGCAGCTCGGCGATCTGCGCGACCGTGAAGCCGAGGTCGCGGGCGCGCCGGACGAAGCGCAGGGTATGCACGTCCGCTTCGGCGTAATGGCGATAGCCTGCCGCCGAGCGCGGCGCCGCCGCGATCAGCCCGATCGCCTCGTAGTAGCGGATCATCTTGGCCGAGACGCCTGACGCCTCAGCCGCCTGCCCGATATTCATGGCCTGAGCCCCTTCAGGAACCGCGCCGGAACCGGCGCAGCCGCAGCGCATTGCCGACGACGAACAGGCTGGACAGCATCATCGCGCCCGCGGCCAGGATCGGGGACAATAGAATGCCGCCGAACGGATACAGCACGCCCGCCGCCACCGGGATCAGCAACGCATTGTAGCCGAACGCCCAGGCCAGGTTCTCGCGGATATTGGCGAGGGTGGCGCGCGACAGGGCGATGGCATCGGACACGACCGTCAGTTCGGCCGAGGTCAGCACGATATCGGCCGCCTCGGCGGCGATATCCGTCCCTGTGGCGACGGCCAGCCCGACATCGGCCGCCGCCAATGCCGGCGCATCGTTGATGCCGTCGCCGACAAAGGCGACGCCGCCGTGCGCCTG
>JBDZUN010000388.1:0-1791 GCA_040255145.1 Hyphomicrobiales bacterium
GCGCGGGCGGATGCGCATCGCGGCCTCGTCGAGCAGGGCCTCGAACACCTCCTCCTTGGTGCGGAAGTAGTTGTAGAAGGTGCCGGAGGCGAGGCCGGTCGGGCGCACGATGTCGCGCACCGTTGTCGTTTCGAAGCCGAGGTCGGCGAACACAGCGCGCGCGGCGCGCAGGATCAGCGCGCGGTTCGCGCGCTTCTTCTGCTCGCGCCGGCCGAGGGCCTTTTCGCCGGCGACGGCGATGTCGGATTCCGTCATGCCGCGCATCATCGGGGTTGCGCCCCGGCTGGTCAATTTGGTGCGCGAGGAGCGGTGGGTCAGCCGGCGCCGTCCGTGTCGGCGGTCTCACCCAGCAACTCGCGCAGGATCGCGGCGCGGTCGGCGTCGAGGTCCGGCGCCGGCGGCCGGGTCGAGGGATCGGCGAAGCCCGACAGCTTGATCGGGTTGCCGGCGAGCTTCATGACTCCGGCGACGCTGTCGGCCACGGTGACGACCATGTTGCGCGCCACCACCTGCGGGTCGGCCAGTGCGTGCGCCACGTCGTTGATCGGCCCGCTGGGCACGCCCGCGGCTTCCAGGATGGGTAGCCAGTGCGCGGTCGGCTCGGTGGCCAGCACCGCTTCCATTTCGGTTTTCAGTGCCTCGACGTGCTCGCAGCGCGCGGCGTTGGTGGCGAACCGTGGATCGGTCTTGAGCGCAGGCGCGCCGATGGCGTCCGCGACGCGCCCGAACAGCGTGTCGTTGCCGGCGGCGACGATTACGTGCCCGTCGGCGGTCGCGTAGGATTCGAACGGCGCGATCGACGGATGGCGCGCACCGAGCGGGCCGGGCGACTGCCCGGTCGCCTGGTAGCGCACGATGGCGTTTTCCAGGATGGCGATCTGCGAATCGAGCATGCCGACGTCGACCTTCATCGCCTCGCCGGTGGCCTGCCGGTGGTACAAAGCGGACAGGATGCCGACCGTGACGAACAGGCCGGCTGTGATGTCGCCGACCGACGTGCCGACCCGCGTCGGCGGGCTGCCGGGATGGCCGGTCAGGCTCATGATGCCGCCCATGCCCTGGACCACCATGTCATAGGCGGGACGCCGCGCCTCGGCATAGGGGCCGGTGTGACCGAAACCGCTGACCGCCGCATAGATCAGCCGGGGAAAGCGCGTATGCAGCGCGTCCCACGGATAACCCAGGCCCTCCAGCGTGCCGGCGCGATAGTTCTCGACCAGGATATCGGCGTGGGCGAGCAGCCGCTCGAACAGTGTGCGGTCGGCCGGCGCCTTGAGGTCGAGCGCGATCGATTCCTTGCCGCGGTTCAGCGACAGGAAATAGCCCGACTTGCCGTTGATGAACGGGCCGATGTGGCGCGAATCGTCGCCGGTCCGCGGCGGCTCGACCTTGACCACGGTGGCGCCGAGGTCGGCGAGCAGCATGGTGCAATAGGGCCCGGCCAGAACGCGCGTCAGGTCGAGCACGACGATGCCCGTAAGCGGGCCTTCGGGGCGGGCGCTCAAGAACGAGGCTCGTCGTCGCCGCGCGGGTCGCGCCGGGTCTGGTCAAGCAGGGTATCGCGCCGCTCGACCTCTGATCGGTCGGCGCGGCGGCCCGCCTTGGTCCGGCCGAACCGGGCGCGGTTGGCGGCGGCGCGCGCGTCCCCTTCGGCGCGGGCCTGTGCCTTGCGGAAGCGGTTCAGGTTGACGACGTCGCCCATGGGCCAGACCTTAGAGCGAAAGCCGGCCGGCGCAAATACCCGCTCACGTGCCGGCCCCGGCGGTGGGCCGCCAGCGCGCCAGCGCCCGC
>JBDZUN010000389.1:0-1785 GCA_040255145.1 Hyphomicrobiales bacterium
ATCGCCAGCACGCCATAGGCGACCAGCAGCACGAGCGCGGCGGCGAGGCCCGCGACCCATAGCGGCACGGCGGAGGTCAGCGGCCGGTGGCCGATGCCGGCGCCCTGCCAATGCGGCGACAATTCGCGCTCGAACTCGCCGCGCTGGTTGCGGATGGTGCGGAACAGGTCGTCGCGCACCTGGACGTGGCGGTTGGCGCCGCGTGACTCGATCCGGTACTTGCCCTCGAAGCCGAGCGATAGGCACAGGTAGAACAGCTCCAGCACCAGAAGGTTGGTCGCGGCGTTGGCGCTGAGGTGGGCCAGGATGTCGTAGAAGCGCTGGCCGCCCGATACCTCGCCGAAGAAGGTGCCGACCATGCTGCGCCCGGCCCAGATGCTGTTGGCGCCCCAGGGGGTATTCAGCACCACGTCGTCGACGGTGGCGGCGAGCGCGTAGCGCGCAGCGCGCTCCTGCTCGGCCGAGGCGCCGGCAGCCAGCGCCCGGCGCTCGAAGGCCTGGAGCGCCTGGGTGACACGCCGCCACAGGCCCTCGATATCGGGCTGGCCGGGCGTACCGCGCAGCCGGACGCACAACGCCAGCAGCGGCGCGGCGGCGGCGGCGACGGGATTGATGCCGGTTTCGCTGACGATGGTGGCCGACGCATCGGTCGGGACCGGCCGCGCCGCGACGTTGGATGGCGCATTGGCGCTAAGCCGCCCGCCCGGATTCGGACGGATGACGGTCTTCTCGCCGTCGTCGGGTGTGAACGGTCCGCCGCCGCTCACGCGCCTAGCCCTTGATCGCCCACAGCGCCATTTCGAGCTGCGGGAAATCGCCCGCGACATGAATGGCAATGCCGCCAGACGTCTGGAGCTGCTTCCAATAGTCGCCGGTGCGGTCCAGGTCGAAGTAGGTGACGCCGACGTGGTAGGGAATCTGCCGTGGCGCGACCGGCAGCGGCCGGACCCGGATGCCGGGCAGCGCGACGTTGACCAGCTCGCGGATCGCCTCGACGGGGCCGATCTTGACCTGGTTCGGGAAATGCCGGCGCAGCGATTCGTCCGGCACCGCCGCCTTGACCGCGAGCACGAAGCTTGCGCTCGCCAACAGCGAGCGATCGGCGATGGTGCCGACGCGGATGCCGTACTTGCGCTCCTGCAATGGGATCGGGATCGCCGTCTGCTCCAGGACTGCGCTGAGCGACTGGCGCAGGGACGCGATCAGCGGCGCGTAGGTCGCTTCCAGGTCGTCGTGGCGGTAGGGCGGGAAGGCGGATGTCCGCCGGCCCCGGGTCGTGAAGGTGGCGAACTCGCCGGCCATGCCGAGCAGGGTGGCATAGATCCGCTCCGGATGCAGATCGTTCGTGGTCGCGAGATGGGCGACCACCGGCTCGAAGCCGTTGACCGCCTGGAGCAGCAGGAAATCGGCGATCTCGGCGACGCCGCCCGAGCCGCCCGCGCCGAGACGGCCGGCCAGCGCCTCGCCGCGATGGTGCAGAAGGCCGTGCAGTTCGGTCAGGAAGCCGTTCAGCACGCCCGACACGGCATAGGTCAGGCACGGCGGGATGTAGCTTTCGTCGAGCAGGACGTTGCGGTCGGCGCGGATTTCCGCGATGCGGGCGAGGCCGAGGCAGATATAGCCGTCGCGCTCCTCCGCCTCCAACGCGAAGCGCAGGCGCAGCTGGCCGACGCGCAGGAGCGACACCACCTCGGAGCCGGCATTGGTGTCGACCGATTCGAATTCGTGGATGGCGAAGCGCGCGACGGTGTCGGTCTTGCCGGGCAGGTCGACCTCGACGCCGCC
>JBDZUN010000390.1:0-1770 GCA_040255145.1 Hyphomicrobiales bacterium
AGGATCTGGCGGAGCGTGCCGGTCTCGAGCCCGAACACCATGTCGAGGAAGATCGGCCGGTCGTAGTCGGCCTCGGTGAACCCGTAGGTGGCGGGATCGAGCTCCGGGTGGTCCGGCGGGTGTTCGAGCCCGAGCGGGTCGAGCTTGGCGATCAGGTGGCCGCGGATACGGTAGTTGCGGATCAGCATGATCGCGCGCACCGAATCGTGCGCGGCCGCGCGCACCTCTTCCGCCGTCGCGCCGGGGCTGCGCGCCTCGACCTTGGCGATGATGGCGTGCTCCATCGCCGGCCAGTTCGTGTCGAGCGCGCTGACCAGCTCGCCATTGGCGATCGGCGGCCAGTCGCTGCGCTGCCAGGAGGGGCCCTGCGCCTCGGCCCGCACCTGGGCCGGCGACTCGTCGAGCTCGCCGAAGAAATGCCGCCAGCTTTCCGGCACCGCATTCGGATCGTCGAGCCAGCGCGCGTGCAATTGCTCGATGAACGCCCCGTTGGCGCCTTGCAGGAAAGACGTTGCCTCGAACAGCGCCCGCTCGTCCGGGGTCACACTGTCGATCGGCTCAGCCATGTCGATTACGGCGCGGCCCGCCGCGCCCTCCAGCTTGGCCGGATCGCCCCGGCGGCGGCGCGCGAAGCGGCCGGCTTCACGCGCCGGCGCCAACCGCGTCCGGCGGGTTAGCCCAGCACTTCCTTCAGCGTCGCGCCGAGCGCCGCCGGCGAATCCGCGACGACAATCCCGGCACTGCGCATCGCCTCGATCTTGTCCTCTGCGCCCCCGCGCCCGCCGGAGATGATCGCGCCGGCATGGCCCATGCGGCGGCCAGGAGGAGCGGTACGACCGGCGATGAAGCCTACCACTGGCTTCTTAACGTTGGATTGCCGTAAAAAGTCCGCCGCGTCCTCCTCGGCCGTGCCGCCGATCTCGCCGATCATCACGATCGACTTCGTCTCCGGATCGGCAAGGAACATTTCCAGGCAGTCGATGAAGTTCGTCCCGTTGACCGGGTCGCCACCGATGCCGATGCAGGTCGACTGGCCGAGGCCGGCGGCCGTCGTCTGCGCCACGGCCTCATAGGTAAGCGTTCCCGACCGGGACACAATGCCGACCGAGCCGCGCTTGTGGATGTGGCCGGGCATGATGCCGATCTTGCATTCGTCCGGGGTGATGACGCCGGGACAGTTCGGGCCGACCAGCCGGGTGCGGGAATTGGTCAGCGCCCGCTTGACCCGGACCATGTCGACCACCGGGATGCCCTCGGTGATGCAGACGGCGAGCGGCACCTCGGCGTCGATGGCCTCCAGGATCGCGTCGGCGGCGAATGGCGGCGGCACGTAGATCACGGTCGCGGTCGCGCCGGTCCTCTCGACCGCCTCGTGCACCGTGTCGAAGACCGGCAGGTTGAGGTGCGTGGTGCCGCCTTTGCCCGGCGTCACGCCGCCCACCATCTTGGTGCCGTAGGCGGCCGCCTGCTCGGAATGGAAGGTGCCCTGCGCGCCGGTGAAGCCCTGGCAGATGACCTTGGTGTTCCTATCGACCAGGACCGACATTCACGCAGCCTCCTTCAAAGCGGCGACGGCCTTCTCGGCGGCGTCGCCCAGATCGTCCGCGGAAATGATCGGCAGACCCGATTCGCCGAGGATCTTCTTGCCCAGCTCGACATTGGTGCCGGCCAGCCGCACGACCAGCGGCTTGCTCAGGCTGACCTCGCGCGCCGCCGCGACGACGCCCTCGGCGATCACGTCGCAGCGCATGATGCCGCCGAAGATGTTGA
>JBDZUN010000156.1:0-7998 GCA_040255145.1 Hyphomicrobiales bacterium
CACGGCGAACACCCGGTCGATGACCGCGACGCGGTCCTTCGCACCGGCGAAGCGGTGATCGCGGACCCATCGCGTCGCGATCGCATCCGCCGGACCTGTGTCGCCGTCGATCGCGGCGATCAGCTCGATCGCCGCCTGCAGCCGCGCCGCCGGGGTCAGCCGTTGACCGGATAATTCGGCGACTCGCGCGTGATGACCACGTCGTGGACGTGGCTTTCGCGCAAGCCCGCATTCGAGATGCGCACGAATTGCGCGCGCTCCTGGAATTCGGCGATGGTGGCGGACCCGGTATAGCCCATGGCCGCCCGCAGGCCGCCGATCAGTTGATGGATCACGTTGCCGACCGGCCCGCGATAGGGCACGCGCCCCTCGATGCCTTCGGGCACGAGCTTCAGCGTCTCCTTGATGTCTTCCTGGAAATAGCGGTCGGCGGAGCCGCGCGCCATGGCGCCGAGCGAGCCCATGCCGCGATAGGATTTGTAGCTGCGCCCCTGGTACAGCACCACCTCGCCCGGGCTTTCGTCGGTGCCGGCGAGCAGCGAGCCGATCATCACCGCGCCGGCGCCGGCGGCGATCGCCTTGGCCAGGTCGCCCGAATATTTGATGCCGCCGTCGGCCACGATCGGGATGTTGCGCTTTCGCGCGACCTCGACCGTATCCAGGATCGCGGTGAGCTGCGGCACGCCCACGCCGGCCACCATCCGGGTGGTGCAGATCGAGCCGGGACCGATCCCGACCTTGACCGAATCGGCGCCGGCGTCGATCAGCGCGGCGGCGCCGTCACCCACCGCGACGTTGCCCGCCAGCACCTGCGCCCGGTTGCTGGCCTTCTTGATGCGCATCACGGTGTCCAGCACGCGCTGCGAATGACCGTGCGCGGTATCGACCACGATCAGGTCGACGCCGGCATCGAGCAGCGCCTCGGCGCGCGCGAAGCCGTCGTCGCCGACCGAGGTGGCGGCGGCGACGCGCAGGCGCCCCTGTTCGTCCTTGCACGACCCGGGATAGAGCCGCGCCTTTTCCATGTCCTTGACGGTGACGAGACCGATGCAGCGATAGTCGTCGTCGACCACCAGCAGCTTCTCGATCCGGTTGGAGTGCAGAAGCCGCTTCGCCTCGTCCTGGCCGACATTGTCGCGCACGGTGATCAGCTTGTCGCACGTCATCAGCTCGCGGATCGGCTGGTGCGGGTCGTCGGCGAAGCGCACGTCGCGGTTGGTCAGGATGCCGACCAGCCGGTGCGAGCCCGGCTGCACCACCGGGATGCCCGAAATCCGATGGTCGCTCATCAGGCGCAATGCCTCGGACAGCGGCTCGTCCGGCCCGATCGTGACCGGGTTCACCACCATGCCGGATTCGAATTTCTTGACCTGGCGGACCTGCTCCGCCTGCTCCCGCGGCGTCATGTTGCGATGGATGACGCCGATGCCGCCGGCCTGCGCCACGGCAATGGCCAGCGGCGCCTCGGTCACGGTGTCCATCGCGGCCGACAGCAGCGGGATGCCGAGTTCGATCGACGCGGTGATACGGCTGCGAGTCTGCGCCTGCGCGGGGAGGATGTTGGAGGCGACCGGCTTCAGCAGCACGTCGTCGAAGGTCAAAGCCTCACGGATTTCCACGACGGGGCGCCTCCTTGAACGGTGGCGCGCGACTATGCCACTTCGTCGGCGCGTGTCAAAGACAAGCTTCAACCGGAGCCTGGCTCGACCGCCGCGCCGCGGAAGCCGGTCGCCACCACGTAGATTTCCGAGGAATCGGCCCGGCTGGCCGGCGGCTTGACGTGGCGCACCAGCCGAAAGCCGCTCCTGAGTCGCACCAGCAGCGTGCCCTCGGCACCGCCGCGCAGCACCTTGGCGACAAAGCCGCCGTTCGGCGCCAGGACGGCCTCGGCAAGGTCGAGCGCCGCCTCGCACAAAGCCACGTTGCGCAGGTGGTCGGTCTGACGGTGCCCGGTCGCGGCGGGCCCCATGTCAGACAACACCAGGTCGGCCGGACCGCCCAGCGCCGCCCGCACCTGGTCCGCGCCGTCGACGTCGAGCAGGTCGAGGGTCAGCACCGTGACGCCGGCCAATGCTTCCATCGGCGCCTTGTCGACCGCCACGATCCGGCCCTGCGGCCCGATCCGCGCCGCCGCCGCCTGGCTCCAGCCGCCCGGCGCGGCGCCGAGGTCGACCACGAGGGCGCCCTTCTTCAACAGATGCAGGCGCTCATCGAGCTCGATCAGCTTGTAGGCGGCGCGCGAGCGCAATCCCTCGCGCCGGGCCGCGGCAACGTAAGGATCGTTGAGCTGGCGTTCGAGCCAGCGCCGCGACGCTGCCGAGCGGGTCTTGCCGTCGTCCACCCGCACCTTGAGCGCGCGACGCCCCGAGGACCGGCCGGCTCCTGTCTTTTCGTTCATCCTGCTGGGCCGCCTCGCGGATCCTTCATCCTGCACGACCGGCCCACCGGCAGCATAACGCCGTCAAGCCGGACCGCCCATGGCCCGCCGTTCAGCGGGCGTTGCGCGGCGGCCGCGTCTCGCGCAGGCCGCCACCCGCGGTCGCGAGGCTCACGCGCAGGTTCCGCGCGCCGGGGGCGCTGTATTTGCCGGAGACGATTTCGCGCGGCGTGACCGACGGGTTCCGGTAATAGGCGTGGTTCAGGTCGTCGCGCGGCGCGAGGCCGGCGCCCTCCAGGCTGATGCCCGCGAACAGTCCCTGGTTGGTGAAGTTGTAGTAGTAGATGTCCTTGCGCACGTTGGTGGTGTTGACGTCGACGGAGCCGCCGCCGACCGGGCCGGCCGCGAGGCTGGCGCCCGCGCCGAGCTGCAGGCCGCCGGAAAGCGTCTTCTCGACCACGCCCGGATTCATCATGATCATCAGGACCGCGGTGTCCTGGATGCCGACCTGCAGACCCCAGCTCGCGCCCGCGGCGGTATAGAAGGCTGGCGCGCTCCACGTTCCATTGGAATTCTTGACCAGCATCACGCCCGAACCGCCCTGGCCGCCGAAGATGAAGGCACCCTTCAGCAGGCTGGACAGGATCAGGACGCCGCTGGCCTGGCGCAGCAGCGCCCGGATCGGCACGCCCTCAGGCTTTCCCAGCATTTCGGCCAGTGCATTCTCGGCGCCGTTGACGACGTTCTGCGCCTTCTCCGCCTCGTTGCCGCCCGCCTCGGCGTAGGCCGGCAGCCCGCGCGCGGTCAGCGCCGCTGCGGACAAGCCGCCCGCGGCGACGCACAGACGGGACAAGAACGCGCGCCGCGTCGGCGCGACGTGGATCGGCTCGCTTGCCATGGATGCTCCCTGCTCGATTGCGCCTGGCGCGGAGGCGGTTCAATGCTCCCGGACCGGCCCCGGCCGCCCCGATATCGTTATCGGCGCGGCCAGGTGATTACGGCGGAAATGATCGGCGCGATCAACTGCGCCAATATAATAACGTCTGATACGGCGTCGATGCTGTCCGGCAGCGACGACCCGTCGCGCCCGCGACCCCGTGCCGTCGTATTCGAGCGCGCCGAACGCCCGGCCGCCGGAGCCCGGATTGACAGGGAAATTTCGGCCCCGTAACGTCCGAAACGATAATCATTCGCAGAAGGGGGTTTCGACCATGCACGTCGCCCTGCGGGCCGCCGCCGTCCTGCTGATCGCATCGGGCATGGCGACGGCGTGGCGCGCCGCGCCGGCTTCGGCCGAGGTTCCGACATACACCCTGTCCATCAAGGACCACAAATTCGACAAGACCGTACTCGAAATCCCCGCCGGCCAGCGGGTCAAGCTGATCGTCCACAACATGGATCCAATGCCCGAGGAATTCGAGAGCAACTCGCTGAAGCGCGAGAAGCTGATCGCTTCCGGCGGCAAGGTGACGGTGTTCATCGGCCCGCTGGAGCCGGGCGAGTATGAATATTTCGGCGACTTCAACCAGGATACGGCGCGAGGCGTGATCCGCGTCAAGGCGCCGGAAGCGAAGTAAGCAGCGGAGTCAGGCGTAATGATCCCAACCCTCATCATCGTTTTTCGCGAGGTTCTGGAAGCCGCCTTGGTCGTCGGCATCGTCATGGCGGCGAGCAAGGGGGTCTTCCGGCGCGGCTTGTGGGTCAGTGGCGGCGTCACTGCCGGATTGCTTGGTGCCGTCATGGTCGCCGCGTTCGCCGAGGCGATTGCCGATGCCGCGGAGGGGATCGGGCAGGAGATCTTCAACGCCTCTATCCTGTTCGCCGCCGTCATCATGCTTGGCTGGCACAACGTCTGGATGGGCCGTCACGGCCGGGAACTCGCCGCCGAGATGAATGCCGTTGGCGGCGCGGTGCGTGAGGGCTCGCGCCCGCTCTACGCTCTGGCGCTGGTGGTCGCCATCGCCGTGCTGCGCGAAGGCTCGGAGATCGTGCTGTTCCTCTACGGCATCGCGGTGGCGAGCCGGGCCGGCACAGTGCCGATGCTGACCGGCGGTGCGCTCGGCCTCGCCGCCGGCGCCGCCGTCGGCCTGGTCATTTATTTCGGCCTGTTGCGCCTGCCGGTCGGCGGGCTGTTCGCCGCCACGACGGCGTTGATCCTGTTCCTCGCTGCGGGCATGGCCTCACAGGGCGCGGCCTTCCTGAACCAGGCCGGCATCCTGCCTTCGTTGGGCAACAGCGCGTGGAACACGTCGGGCCTGATCTCCGACCAGAGCATGATCGGCCAGGTGCTGCACGTCCTGATCGGCTATACGGCGGAGCCGAGCGGCATCCAGATCGTCTTCTACCTGGCGACCCTGGCCGCCATCACCGGCCTGATGTGGCTGATGCGCGCGCCGACCAGGGTCGCCCATGCCGCGGCCTGACGCGCCGCCACCCGATGCCGCCGCCGAGGAACGCCGGCGCCTCGAAGCCGCCTATCGTGCCCGCTTCGGCGCCTATCCGCCGATCTACTTCATGTCCGATGCGCTCGGCGTCGAGGTGATGCGTGCGGCGCTGGCGCAGGACGAGCCGGCGGCGCCGGAGGCCTGGCCGCAGCCCGGTTGCAACTGCGCCTGACGGCCCCGCCGCGCCGCCAGTGTTGCACTGCACGCATAACTCTCATGCCGCGCCAAACTTGTTCTCGGCCATATCGTTAGCTACCTTATGATACGCCCTGAACAATGAGATGCGGACGTCATGGCCGCCGACGGCGAGCGCAGCTTCGGTTTTCTCCTTTACGATTCGGCGCGGCTTCTGCGCCGGAACTTCGACCGCCGTGCGCGGCCGGTCGGGCTGACGCGCGCGCAGTGGTCGGTGCTGGCCAACCTCGCGCGCAACGAAGGGATCAAGCAGACCGAGCTCGCGGACATCCTCGAGATTCAGCCCATCACCCTGGTCGGGCTGATCGACCGCCTGGAGGCGGTCGGGATGGTCGAGCGGCGGTCGCATCCGTCGGACCGCCGCGCGCGCACCCTGCACCTCACGCGCAAGGCGCGCCCCATGCTCGAACAGATGCGGGCGCTGGCCAACGAGACGAAGCAGGAGGCGATGGCCGGGCTCTCGGCCTCCGAGCAAGAGCACCTGATCGACCAGTTGAACCGGATTCGCCGCAATCTCTCGGAGCGAGACGTCGGCGTCGAAACGAAAGCGAGGTCCGCCCATGGCTGATGCGGATGTAACGGTCCAGCCGCGGCAGGCCGAGGGCGAGCGCAAGGCGACGTCCCGGCGCCGTCTGATCCCGAGCCGCCGCAGGATACGGTTTTTCCTGCTGACGCTGGGTCCCGCCATCCTCCTGGTGGTCGCCGGTTATTACTACCTGACCGGAGGGCGCTACGAGGGCACCGACGACGCCTATGTCAAGGCGCACATGCTCTCGGTCAGCCCGCAGGTCAGCGGCAAGATCGTCGACGTCGCGGTCCGGGAGAACCAGATCGTCGAAAAGGGACAATTGCTGTTCCGCATCAAGGACGACCGCTACCGCGTGGCGGTCGCCGATGCCGAGGCGCAGCTCGAAACGGTGCGCAACAGCATCAAGCAGCTCCGCGCGACCTATAAGCAGCGGGTCGACGCGGTCAAGCTGGCCCAGGCCTTCATCGCCTACTACCAGCGCGACTACGACCGCTACAAGGCCCTTGCCCAGCGCGGCGTGGCCAGCCAGCAGCGGTTCGAGCAGGCCCAGCACAACCTGGTCATCGCCAAGGAGCAGGTCCCGCTGGTCCAGGCCGCGATCGAACAGACCGTCGCCGAACTGGGCGGCGACCCGGACACGCCGACCGAGGACCTGCCGCAATACAAGGCCGCGCTCGCCCAGCTTGAGCGCGCGCGCATCGACCTGGACGACACCCTCGTCACCGCGCCGGGCCGCGGCGTGATCTCCCAGATCAGCGATTTCCGCCCGGGCGATTTCGTGACGCCGGGCAAGCCCCTGTTCAGCCTGATCGAGATGTCGCCGGTCTGGATCGAGGCCAACTTCAAGGAGACGCAGCTCACCCACATGCATGTCGGCCAGCACGCCACGATCCAGGTCGACACCTATCCGGACGTGAAGTTCGACGCCGTGGTCGACGGCATCGCGCCGGCGACGGGGTCGGAGTTCTCGCTGCTGCCGCCTCAGAACGCCAGCGGCAACTGGGTCAAGGTGGTGCAGCGCCTGCCGGTGCGGCTTGCCGTCCGGATCGAGCCGGGCCAGCCGCCGCTTCGCGCCGGCATGAGCGTCAATGTGGATGTCGACACCGAACATCGGCGTCACCTGCCGGGCTTCCTGCGCAGCGCCCTGTCGCTGTTCGGCCAGGACCGGGCCGTCGCCGCTGAACCCGCCGGCCAGACGGACGCGGCGACGCCATGAGCGCCACCGCCCCGGAGGAGGCCATCCCGCGTCGGGGCATCCTGACCATCTGCGTGATGCTCGCGACCATCATGCAGGCGCTGGATTCGACCATCGCCAACGTCGCCCTGCGCCACATGCAGGGCAGCCTCGCCGCCAGCACCGACGAGATCACCTGGGTCCTGACCTCCTACACCTTGATGGCGGCGATCATGACGCCCCCGACCGGCTTCCTGACCGAGCGGATGGGGCGCAAGAACGTGTTCATCCTGACCGTCATCGGCTTCACCATCGCGTCAGCCCTGTGCGGCATGGCCGCGAGTATGACCCAGATCGTGCTGTTCCGCGTGCTGCAGGGCGCGTTCGGCGCCCCGCTGGTGCCGCTGTCGCAGATGGTGCTGCTTGATTCCTATCCGCCCGAAAAGCACGGCCAGGCGATGGCGATCTGGGGCCAGGGCGTGATGCTCGGCCCGATTCTGGGGCCGACGCTCGGCGGCTACTTCACCGAGTTCTACAATTGGCGCTGGTGCTTCTTCATCAACCTGCCGATCGGGATCATCACCGCCCTGGGCCTGTGGTATTCGATGCCGAAGACCCGGCCCAACGCCGAGCACCGCTTCGACTGGACCGGATTCGTGATGCTGAGCGTCGCGCTGTGCGCGCTGCAGCTCGTGCTCGACCGCGGCCAGATCAAGGACTGGTTCGGCTCGACCGAGATCGTCGTCGAATGCGCGATGGCGATCCTGTTCTTCTACATGTTCTTCGTGCACATCTTCACGACCGACCGGCCGTTCATCGCGCCGAAGCTGTTCCTCGACCGCAACCTCAGCGTCGGACTGGTCTACGTTTTCCTGTTCGGCGTCATCCTGCTGGCCAGCATGGCGCTGATGCCGCTGTTCGTGCAGGACATGCTGAACTATCCCGTGTTCACCGCCGGCGTGGTGCTGTCGCCGCGCGGCCTCGGCAGCATGCTCGCGATGATCGTGGTCGGCCGGATCATCGGCAAGGTCGACACCCGCCTGATCATCGGCTTCGGCTCGGCGATGCTGCTGCTGTCGCTCTATCAGAGCTATACGATCTCGCTCGACGTGGACGTCTGGATCCTGGTCAAGATCGGCATCATCCAGGGCATCGGCATGGGGGCGATGTTCGTGCCGCTCAGCACCATCACCTTCGCCAGCATCGCGCCGTCCGACCGGCCGGCCGCGACCAGCATGTTCAGCCTGATGCGCAATGTCGGCAGCGCGATCGGCGTGTC
>JBDZUN010000157.1:0-7935 GCA_040255145.1 Hyphomicrobiales bacterium
CTGGATCGAATCGATCAACACGAACAGCCCGCCGGGCCGGAGCACGCGCCCGATCTCGCGCGCCACGTTGGCGCGCGCCCGGCGCGGCAGCTCATGGAACAGGAACACCGACGTGACGGCGTCCTGGCTGGCATCCGCCAGCGGCATCGCCTCGGCATTCGCCTGCACGAAGCCGGCGCCCGTCCAGGCCGCGAGCCCCCGCCGCGCCGTGGCCAGATAATCCGCCGACAGATCGAGCGCGGTGACGCGCAGCTTCGGCCAGTTCGCCTTGACCTCGCGCAGCAAGCGGCCGGTGCCGCTGGCAACGTCGAGCAGCCGCGCATCGCGCAGCCCCCGGCCCGCGAAGAACCGCGACAGCGGCGCCAGCGCCTGGCGCCGCATGGTCTGCGCCGCGCCGGAGAACAGGGTCTCGACCTGGAAGTCGTAGAGCCGGGCGGAAAGCGGCGACAGGTAGCCGTCGGTCTGGAAATGGAAATTCTGGAGGTAATAGCTCGGATAGCGCGCCCGCGCGTCGGCCGTCGCCACCTCGCGCACCGCGCGGTCGCGGCGGCGGCGGCCGATCACCCTGAGGTCGCGAAAATAGAGCCGGCTCTTGGCCAGAAGCTCGCCCGGCCCGTCGAAACCCTCGGGCGGCAGGTAGAGGCCCGCCTCGATATTGCGCCAATCCCGGCGGTACAGGGCGCGCATCCGCTCCTGCAATGCGGCGCGGTCCTCGGGCGAGGATTCCTCCGTCTCCTCCGGCTCATGGCCGGCGACGCGTCCGGTCGCGTAGAGATGGGCGTAGTACCAGGCCGCCCGCGCGCGATGGCGCAGGCGGTAGGCGATCCGGTCGGCCGTCCCTGTCATGCGTGTCAGCCTCGTTCCTTGTGCAGCGTGCCGACCAGTTCGGTCTCGGCGGACCAGCGGAACTGGTCGATCGGCGTCACGGCGTCGAGCCGATAGCCGCCATCCACCATGATGCGTGCATCGCGGGCGAACGTCCCCGGGTTGCACGAGGCCAGCACGACGACGGGAACCCGGCAGGCGGCGAGCCGTTCGGCCTGCGCCCGCGCACCGGCATAAGGCGGGTCGAGCACCACCGCATCGTAGCGGTCGAGCTCCACCGGCTCCAGCGGGCGGCGGAACAGGTCGCGCCGCGCCGCCGCCACCGGCCGGGATGCCCGACGCGCCGCCTGGGCCAGCGCCGCGACCGCCGCCTCGTCCGAATCGAAGGCGTCGATCCGGGCGCGCGCCGACAGCGGCAGCGTGAAGGCGCCGGTGCCGCAGAACAGGTCGGCGACCGCCTTCGCCTGACCGACAGCCGCGGCGGCGATGGCGACCATCGCGCGCTCGCCCGCCGCCGTCGCCTGCAGGAACGGCTCGACCGGCAGCGCGACCGAGGCGCCGTCCCAGCGCATCACGGATTGGACGCGCTCGACCACCATCTCGCCGTTCCAGGCGACGCGCGCCAGCCGCTGGGCTTCGGCAAATGCGGCCAGGCGCTCGCGGTCGGCCAAAGCCGGCGGCCGCTTCAGCCGCAGATCCAGCGCGACGCCGGAATCGCTCTCGGTCAGCAGGAGTTCCGCCCGCTCGCCGGCGTCCAGGATTTCACCGGCCAGCGCGCGCAAGCGTGCCAGCATCGCCTCCAGCGCCGGCGTCAGGACCGGACACTGCACAAGGTCGACGATCCGATGGCCCGCCCGCTCCGACAGGCCGAGCACGGCGCGACCGCCGACCCGCGCCGCCTTCAGCGCGGCCCGCCGCCGCGTGCCCGGCGCGACCACGACCGGCGCCCGCACCGGCGGGTCGGCAAAGCCCCGCTGCGCCAGGGCGCGCACGACCTGATCGCGCTTGAAATCCAGGTAGGCGGCATCCGACAGGTGCTGCAACGCGCAGCCGCCGCACGCGCCGAAATGACCGCATGATGGTTCCGCGCGCCCCGCGCCCGGCGCCACCACCTCGATCAGGCGGGCGCGCCCGCCGGCGCCGCATTCGACCCGGACCCGGTCGCCCGGCGCCGCCAGCGGCACGAACACCCGGCGCCGGTCGACCTCTGCGATCCCGTCGCCGGAATGGCCGAGGCCGACAATGTCCGTCTCGATGATCTCGCTGGCGGCGTGTGTGCGCATTGCCCATGACTTGGCGGTGCGCGCTGGTCGAGGCAAGGCGAAAATCCCGCGATCAGAACGGGATGTACTGGTACAGCCACGTTTCGGTCAGCACCCGACCGCCGGATTTGAGATAGCAGCGCATGTCGACGGGATCGGACCCGCTGACGGTCAGGTCGAACTGGGCGCGCCAATGGCCGGGCACGTCGTCCGGCACCGCCTCGGTGTAGATGTAGGAAAAGGTGCCGCGCGACGCGGTCAGCACCGGCTCCGGCTTGACGCCGTAAGGCAGGCCGGTCAGCGGCCCGCCCAGGAACTCGATCATGAACTTGCGCACGCCGGGCGGTCGCGGCTGGCCGGGCACGCCGCCGCGTCCCAGGCGCGTCGCCACGCAACGGCCGAGCGGCGTCGGGTCGGGCTCGTCCTTCGCCCAGTAGAGCCGGTAGGACAGCGTATGCCGCGATCCCGCCCTGGCGGCGTCGGCCGGCACCCACATGGCGACGATGTTGTCGTGGATCTCGTCGTCGGTCGGTAGCTCGACCAGCACGACCGCGCCCTTGCCCCAGCCCGCGTCGAGCGGTTCGACCCAGACGCTGGGCCGCCGCTCATAGAACACGCCGTCCTGGTAGTGGTCCTCGTTGCGGTCGCGCTGCAACAGGCCGAAGCCGTGCGGGTTGTCGTCGAGGAACGAGGACGTCTGCGCCTGGGGCGGATCGTTGAGCGGGCGCCAGATGCGCTCGCCCGCGCCGGTCCACATGGCCAGGCCGTCCGAATCGTGCACCTCGGGCCGCCAATCGATGGCGCGGGGCTTTTCCGTCTCGGAATACCAGTACATCGAGGTCAGCGGGGCGAGCCCGAGGCGGGCAATGTCCCGGCGCAGGAACAGGGTCGCCTCGATGTCCATCACGACCGCCTTGTCGCGCCGCATGGTGAAACGGTAGGCCCCGGTCAGGCTGGGCCCATCGAGCAGCGCGTGCACCACCACCGTGTCGCCGTCGTCCTTCGGCGTCTGGAAGTAGAACTGGGTGAAGTCGGGGAATTCCTCGGCCACGCCCGGCACGGCGACATCGACCGCCACCCCGCGCGCCGACATGCCGTACTGGTAAAGCTCGCCGATCGCGCGGAAATAGGACGCGCCGAGGAAGGCGACCCAGTCGTTCTTGCGCCAGTCCAGCTTCTTCTGGTCGCCGAAGCGGCTTTCCTGGAAGCGGAATCCGGCAAAGCCGGCATTCTTCGGCACCTTGCGCGCCGGCGAATCCGCCGGCATGTCGAAATCCGACACCTCGTAGATGATCTCGCGCGCAGCACCACCGTCGACCGCATACATGCGCACCGGCTTCTGGAAGAACCGGCCGAGGTGGAAGAACGTGACCGGATAGGCGCCGGGTCCGTCGGCGAACAGCGCGCATTCCGGCTTGAAGTGGATATCGCCCAGCGCCTGGTAATCCACCGCCTCCAGCACGGCCGGCGGCGCGACCTGCGGCGGCGGCTGATAGGGGCGCCCCGCTAGCGTCTCGGCCGATTCCAGCAGCCGGTCGAACGAATAGGGCTGCGCCGGGCCGAAGCTCAGGCATTGGCCCGCCGCGTGCGCCGCCCTGGCAAACAGGGCGGAACCGAGCGAGAGCGATGCGGGAAGCGCGAGGCCGCCCAGGATCAGGCGGCGGCGGTCGAGGTCGGCCATGCGCGCGATGTAATCGAACCCGCCGCCTGCGTCCAGCGCGGCCGTGTCATCTTTGCGCGTCCGCCGCCACAGCGTTTTGCCGCGTCCCGCCGGCGGCGGGTTCGGGGCCGCGATAGAAGCAGCCTTCGCCGCACGAATCGCGGAATACCGCCACCTCGTGCAGGCCGGGCGCGGCGGCCTCGAGCCGCGTCCAGATGAAGCGCGCCAGATTTTCCAGCGTCGGCTGGCCGAGGTCGGCGACCTCGTTCAGGAACTGGTGGTCGAGCGTGTCGCGCAAGCCCGCCAGCTTCGCCTCCAGCGCGCCGAGGTCCATGACCCAGCCGTCCGGCCCTTGTTCGCCGCGGACGACCACCCGGGCGCGGTAGGAATGGCCGTGCAGGCGGGTATAGCGGCCGCGCGAATGGTCCGATTCCGCCAGGGCGTGGGCGGCCTCGAAGCGGAATTCCTTGAAGATCTCGAACATGGTTGTCAGCGGATACCGATCGACTTGTGGGTCTGCAGGCTGAGCCGCCAGCGCGGATGGGCGAGGCAATAGGCGACCGTGGCGGCAATATTGCGGCTGAGCTCCGGCCCGTCCATCGGCTGGAGCAGGAAATGCCCGAAATCGAGGTGCTCGAAGCGGTCGGGCTCGGCGCCGGCCTGCGGATAGACCAGCTTCAATTCGTCGCCGCGGGTCACGGCCAGCGGCGCGCCGGCCTTCGGGCTGACGCAGATCCAGTCCAGGCCCGCGGGCGGCGCCATGGTGCCGTTGGTCTCGACCGCGATCTCGAAGCCCCGCGCGTGCAGCGCGTCGACCAGGGCGGCGTCGATCTGGAGCAGCGGCTCGCCGCCCGTCAGCACGACGAAGCGCGCGCGCCCGTCCGCAGCCGGCTGCCACATCGCCGCGACCGCGGCAGCGAGGTCGGACGCCGTGGCAAAGCGGCCGCCGCCCGTCCCGTCGGTGCCGACGAAGTCGGTATCGCAGAACCGGCACACCGCGCGCGCCCGGTCGGCCTCGCGCCCCGACCACAGGTTGCAGCCGGCGAAACGGCAGAACACCGCCGCGCGGCCGGCATTCCGGCCCTCGCCTTGCAACGTGTAGAAGATCTCCTTGACCGAATAGGTCATCGTCCGCTTTCACCAATTGCCGCTCAGAGCCCGAAATCGTCATTGCGAGGAGCGTCAGCGACGAAGCAATCCAGGCTGAGGTTGGCACAAAGATGGATCGCTTCGCTCGCAATGACGATCTTGCCGCCACGCATCGCGCACATCGCGCGCTGTCGGGTTTGTCCAGGCCCGTCCTGCGACGACGGCAACCCGCCCGCGCCGCTCACCGCTCGGTCAGCTTGATCTCGATCCGGCGGTTCTTCGGGTTGGCCACGCCCGGCTTGCTGCCCTCCAGGGGCTGATACTGCGCAAAGCCGGCCGCGGCAAGGCGCTGCGGCGGCACGCCCTGCGCGATCAGGTCGCGCACCACCGCCATGGCGCGCGCCTGCGACAATTCCCAGTTGGACGGGAATTGTTCGGTATGGATCGGCACCGAATCGGTGTGCCCGTCGACCCGCAGGATCCACGGGATCGTCTTCGGGATCTCGCCCGCGATCTGCTTGACCGCCTCGGCGACCTTGGCGATCTGCTTCTGGCCGTCGGGCGAGATGTCGGCCGATCCCTGCGGGAACAATACCTCCGACTGGAACACGAAACGGTCGCCGACGACGCGGATATCGTCGCGCTTGCCGATGATCGTGTTCAGCTTGCCGAAGAACTCCGACCGGTACTTCGCCAACTCCTCCACCCGCTTGGCCAGGGCGACGTTGAGCTTGCGGCCGAGATCCTCGATCTTGGCGTTCTTCTCGCCGACCTCGCTTTTCGACACCTGCAGCGCGGCCGCGATCGCCTCGAGCTGGGCGCGCAAGGCGGCCACCTGGTTGTTGAGCGTCTCGATCTCCGCGCTGGACGCGCCGGCCTTCTGCTGCGCGCTCTGCAATTGGCTTTCCAGGTCGGTGCCGTGCGCCTGCGCCGACTGAAGGGTCTGGCCCAGCTCCGCCAGCTTCTGGTCGCGCGCCGCCAATTCTTGTTGCAGCGCCTGGACATTGGCCTCGGCCCGGTCGGCCCGCGCGCTCTCGGCCTGGATGCTGGCCGACAGGCGGCCGGTATTGGTGCGCAAATCCTCGTTCGCCGCGCGCTCCAGCGCCAGCACCTCGCTCAGCTGCGCGACCTGGCGGTGCAATTCCTCGAGCGCGGTGTCCTTGCCATGGATGACGTTGGTGAGGAAGAACTCGACCAGCAGGAACGACGAGAGGAGATAGACCAGGACCAGGACCAGCCCCGACAGCGCGTCGACGAAGCTCGGCCAGTAGAGCGCGCTGGCGACGTGGGCGTGCCGGCGGGCCATGGCGCGCCTATCGCGTCAATTCGCGCGACGCCAGCGTGCGCACCAGCACCTTGATCTCGGCGCGCAGTTCGTCGATCAGCCGGTTTTGCCCCGCCGCGCTTTCCTCGACCAGCCGCAAGATGTTGACGTCGAGGCTGCGCAGGTGGCCGCGGCTCGCCTCGTCCAGGCCGCCGCGCTGCTCGATCGTGTCGGCCAGCCGGTCCAGGACGGGCCGCAGCTCGCGCTGGCCCTCGGCCAGCCGCACCATAAGCTCCTGCTCCGAGCGCATCTGATCGGCGAAGAACGTCAGGCGCTCGGTGAGTTGATGGCTGATCTGGTTGCTCGACGCGCGCATCTCCTCGCTGCGCGCCATGATGCGCTGAAGGTTGTCGAGACTGTCGGCGGTCTGTTCGAGCAGGGCGCCGACATAGGCCGGGATCGTCTGCTCGCCGTCGGCGGCGAGCGCGCCGCTCGACAGCCGGGTCACGCCCGACAGCCACTCCTCCAGCTCCTCGTAGAAGCGGTTCTGGGCCTGCCCGGCCTGAAGGTCGAGGAAGCCGAGCACCAGCGAGCCGCCCAATCCGAACAGCGAGGTCGAGAACGCGGTGCTCATGCCCACGAGCGGCCCCTGGAGACCCGCCTTGAGCTGGTCGAAGATCTGGCCGATATCGCCGCTGCCGACGGTCAGCCCCGAGATCGTCTGGGCGACCGCCGAGATGGTGTTGACCAGGCCCCAGAACGTGCCGAGCAGGCCGAGGAAGATCAGCAGCCCGACCAGATAGCGCGAGATTTCACGCGATTCCGCCAGCCGCGCGCTGATCGAATCGAGGATCGAGCGCATCGACGCCGTCGACAGCATGAGGCGGCCCTGGCGCTCGCGCAGCATGGCGGCCATCGGCTTGAGGAAGGTCGGCGGCTTGGGCAGCGCCGCGCTGGGCCCGAGGTGGCGATAGGCCTCAATCCACTCGACCTCGGGGCGCAGCATCAGGACCTGGCGGAAGACGTACAGGATGCCGATGCACAGCACGCCGATCACGAGCCCGTTCAGCACCGGATTGGCCATGAAGATGTGCTGGATCGGCCTGTGGATCGCGATCAGGACCGCGGCGACCAGGACCAGGAACAAGATCATCCGGACCAGGAATCGCTGCGGCTGGGTCAGCGGCGCGATCTCCTCGGCCTGCGCCGCCGCGTCCGCGCGCAACGGGTCGTGCGTCGGGAAGGCCCTGTCGCGCGTCCATGGATCGCGGTTCGGCAATGCGTCAGCCTCCACCCGACGGCCCGCGCGGCGGCGCCGCGCCGCGCCGCGCGCTTTCGACGGTCAGTTCCAGCCGGTTCGGGTCGCCGTTGACGCCGCCGCTGCCGCCCAGCGCCCGAACGTCCATGCGGATGGCGGGCACACCTTGGCTGAGCAGGACCTCGCGCACCGCCAGCGCGCGCTTGAGCGACAGCCGCCGCGCCCCTGCCGCGCTGCCGTCGCCGGAATTGGCGTAGGCGGTGATCTCAAGCCGGCCGGGACGCGCCGCGAAGGTCCGGCCGAACTGCTGCAGCGTGTCGTTCGACTGCTGGCTCAGCGCCGTGCTGCCGGGCGCGAACGACAGCGTGAGCGCGGGCTCCGTGCGCGCCCGGCCCGCAATGCCGTTATCCAGTGTCGCGACGCGCGTCGGCTCGGCCGCCGGCGCGGCGCGGGCGCTTGCCTCGGGCGCCGCCACCGCCGAAAGCAACGCTACATCCTCGGGCGGGCTCGGCAGCGTGTCGATCGCGAGCGCCCGCGCCGCATGGGCGTCCGCGTCGCTGAAGCGCGCCTGGACGGC
>JBDZUN010000158.1:0-7926 GCA_040255145.1 Hyphomicrobiales bacterium
GCGCAACGGCTCCGATGCGAAGCTGATCCCCGGCGGGTCGTCGGGCGGCTCGGCGGCGGCGGTCGCGGCGCATCTGTGCCTCGGCGCCACCGGCACCGACACCGGCGGCTCGATCCGCCAGCCGGCGGCCTTCACCGGCATCGTCGGGGTGAAGCCGACCTACGGCCGCTGCTCGCGCTTCGGCATCGTCGCCTTCGCTTCCTCGCTCGACCAGGCCGGGCCGATGGCGCGCAGCGTGCGCGATGCAGCGATCCTGCTGCGCTCGATGGCCGGGCACGACCCCAAGGATTCGACCAGCGTCGACCGCCCGGTGCCGGACTACGAGCAGGCGGTGAACGGCGACGTGCGCGGCCTCAGGATCGGCGTGCCGGCGGAATACCGGGTCGACGGCATGCCGGCAGAGGTCGAAGCGCTGTGGCAGCGCGGCATCGGCTGGCTGCGCGACGCCGGCGCGGAGATCCTCGACATCAGCCTGCCGCATACCAAATACGCGCTGCCCGCCTATTACATCGTCGCGCCGGCAGAGGCGTCGTCGAACCTCGCGCGCTATGACGGCGTGCGCTTCGGCCTGCGCAAGCCGGCCCCCGACCTGATCGACATGTACGAGGAGACGCGCGCCGCCGGCTTCGGCGCGGAGGTGCGCCGGCGCGTGCTGATCGGCACCTATGTGCTGTCGGCCGGCTATTACGACGCCTATTACCTGAAGGCGCAGAAGGTGCGGACCCTGATCGCGCGCGACTTCGACGCGGCGTTCGGCCGGGTCGATGCGATCCTGACGCCGACCGCGCCGTCCGCCGCCTTCGCCGCGGGGGAGAAATCCGACGACCCGATCGCCATGTATCTGAACGATGTGTTCACGGTACCGGTCAACCTGGCCGGCCTGCCGGGCATTTCGGTGCCGGCCGGCCTGTCGGCCGACGGCCTGCCGCTGGGGCTGCAGGTGATCGGCCCGGCCTTCGGCGAGGAAGTCCTGTTCCGGGCCGCGTCGGCGATCGAGGCGGCAGCCGGCTTCGACGCGCGGCCGGAGCCGTGGTGGAGGGTTGCATGAGCACGGTCGAGGCGACGCCGGCGGCAAGGGCGCCGGACCCCAAGCTGATCGAGGGCGCGACCGGCCCGTGGGAGGTCGTGATCGGGCTGGAGGTCCACGCCCAGGTGCTGTCGGAGGCCAAGCTGTTCTCCGGCGCGGCGACCGCCTTCGGCGCCGAGCCCAACGCCCAGGTCAGCTTCGTCGACGCCGCGATGCCCGGCATGCTGCCGGTGATCAACCGCTTCTGCGTCGAGCAGGCGGTGCGGACAGGCTTGGGTCTCCACGCGCAGATCAACCTGGTGTCGCGCTTCGACCGCAAGAACTATTTCTACCCCGACCTGCCGGCCGGATATCAGATTTCGCAGTACCAGCACCCGATCGTCGGCGAGGGCGAGGTGCTGGTCGATCTGCCCGACGGCACCGTCCGGTGCGTCGGCATCGAGCGGCTGCACCTTGAGCAGGATGCCGGGAAAAGCCTGCATGACCAGCACCCCGACGCCACCTATGTCGACCTGAATCGCGCCGGCGTCGCGCTGATGGAGATCGTGTCGAAGCCCGACCTGCGCTCGGCGGAGGAGGCGGCGGCCTACCTGCGCAAGCTGCGCGCGATCCTGCGCTATCTCGGCACCTGCGACGGCAACATGGACCAGGGTTCGATGCGCGCCGACGTCAACGTCTCGGTGCGCCGGCCGGGCGCGCCCTACGGCACGCGCTGCGAGATCAAGAACGTCAACTCGATGCGCTTTGTCCAGCAGGCGATCGAGTTCGAGGCGCGCCGCCAGATCGAGGTGCTGGAGGACGGCGGCACGATCGCGCAGCAGACGCGCCTGTTCGATTCGCGCGCCGGCGAGACGCGGGCGATGCGCTCCAAGGAAGAAGCGCACGACTACCGCTATTTCCCCGAGCCGGATCTGCTGCCGCTGGAGCTGGAGGCCGCCTGGGTCGAGCGGCTTCGCGCCGAACTGCCCGAACTGCCGGACGCCAAGATGCGGCGCTTCGTGGCCGATTACGGATTGTCGGCCTATGACGCGGACGTCCTGGTGGCCGAGCGCGACACGGCCGACTATTTCGAGGCGGCAGCAAAAGGCCGCGACGCCAAGCTGGCCGCCAACTGGATCATCGGCGATCTGTTCGCGCAGCTGAACAAGAACGGGCTCGCCATCGTGCGCTCGCCGGTCGTCGCGGCGCAGCTCGGCGGCCTGCTCGACCTGATCGCCGACGGCACCATATCGGGACGCATCGCCAAGGACGTGTTCGAGGTCATGTTCGAGACCGGGCGCGATGCGGCCGCGATCGTCGAGGAGAAGGGCCTGCGCCAGGTCAGCGACACCGGCGCGATCGAGGCGATCGTCGCCAAGGTAATCGCCGACAATCCCGACAAGGTTGCCGCCTATCGCGGCGGCAAGGCGACGCTGGCCGGCTGGTTTGTCGGCCAGGTCATGAAGGCGACCGGCGGCAAGGCCAACCCGGCGCTCGCCAACCAGGTCGTGACGAAGCAGCTCGCCGAATAGGTACGGCCGCGCCGGTGCGACCGTATCCCTCAGCGGCGGTAGTGGCCGCGGCCCCAGCCGCCCCCGGCGTAGAACCCGAACGACGGGTACAGATAGGCGTAGCCGGGATAGTAGGCATAGGGCGGCGGGTAGGCGGCATACGGATAATAGACCGGTGGCGGGAGATAGGCCCCGGGTGCGGCGGCGGAGCCCGGATTCGGCAGCTTGTTGCCCTGGGCCGCCATGCACTGCACGTAGGTCATATCGTAGCGCCGCTGCATCTGGCCGGCTGAGGCCTGTGCCGCATCGGCGCCGGTGGCGCCGCCGACCAGGAGGCCCGACCCCGCGCCGATCGCGGCGCCCGCGGCCGGATTGCCGGCCGCGGCCCCGATCAGCGCGCCCGCCGCGGCGCCGATCGCGGTGCCGGCCACCGCACTGTTCACCGCACTTTGATTGGCTGCCTGCGCCGGCGAGTGATAGCCGATGCTCTGTGCCGCGGCGCCGCGACAGCTATTGTCGTCCTGCCGGAACGCCGCGTAGCTTTTGCCCTGGCCGGGAAGCACCATGACGTCCGGGCCCGAGGGCGGTGCGACCGCGCAGGCACTGACGCTTGCGACGGCCAGAAGACCAAACGCCGTTTTTACGATACGCATGTTCGTTACTCGCCCGATGCAACGGTTTGGACCGGCCACCCCTGCGGCACCGCGCCGCAGGCGGGCTTACCGGAACCGGCCATTCGATCGTCCGTCCGCATCGCCGAAAGACTGGTCCGACCGGCGCCCCAATGGTGTCCCGGAAAGTGTCGAAATTTGGGCCGAGTGCGCGGGCCGGCCTCGGCCCGAAATTTTGTGAAATCGGCCTCGGCCTGCGCGGCTGGGGTTGCCGCCGGCGCCTTCGGGAATCAGGCCGGCGGCTCCGATAAGGCCGATTTCAGGTCGTTGAGGCGAACCGGCTTCTTCAGGGTACGAACGTCGTCCAGTCCGTGCGCCTGCGCGATGGCGCGCGCCCCCGTGGCATAGTGCGGCGTATATCCCGTAACCAGCAGAAGCCGGCCGGCAAAGCCCTGCTGCGCCAGCCAGCGCGACAACTCGAAACCATCCATTTCCGGCACCACCATGTCGAGGACGACGAGCGAAGGATGAAATTGGTCGAAGGCGCGCTTGAACTCCAACGCCCGCGTCGTGCCGTGGGCATCGTGGCCGAGGTCTTCGGCGACACGCTGGACATAGGCGACGAAATCCGGCTCGTCGTCGAGGATCAGGACGCGGTCGGTCATGACCGTTGCCCCGCGGCTCGCCGCGCGTCGGTCCCGCGGTCCGCGGCCCGATGGTCTTGCGCGGCATATCCTTCGGCGGCGTGAAGCACCTGGCGCAGCCTCTGGGCCAGCGCACCGCGCCGGAATGGTTTCTGCAGCACCATGATATCCCCCCCTTGCGTGCGGCCGGACAGCGCGCTTTCGGCGAAGCCGGACGTGTAGGCGACCTTCAGCGCCGGCCGGCGCGCGCACGCGCCCTCGGCCAAGGTGATTCCGTCGATATCGCCGGACAGCATCAGGTCGGTAAACAGCAGGTCGATATCGGCGTGGGCGTCCAGCAGCGCGCGGGCTTCGGTGGCGCTGGTCGCCGTCAGCGTGCGGTAGCCGAGGTCCGCGATCATGCCGGCCGTCACCGCCAGCATGTCGGGGTCGTCCTCGACGACCAGGATCAGCTCGCCGGATGCCGGCACGCTGATCGGACCGGGCTCCGCCGCCGGGGCTTCCTGGCCGTCGGCCCGCGGCAGGTAGAGCGCGACGACCGTGCCGAAGCGCGGCTCGCTGTAGAGGCGGATATGGCCGCCAGACTGGCGGATGAAGCCGTAGACCATGCTGAGGCCGAGGCCGGTGCCCTTGCCGACCTCCTTGGTCGTGAAGAACGGCTCGAAGGCCCGCGCCGCGATATCGGGCGGCATGCCCTGTCCGGTATCCGTCACCGTCAGCCGGACGTAGGCGCCCGGCTGGATCTCGGGGTAGAGGTGGGCGTAATCGTCGTCGAGCGTGACGTTGTGGGTCTCGATGGTGAGCTGTCCGCCGCCGTCCATCGCGTCGCGCGCATTGGCCGCAAGGTTGATCAGCGCATTTTCGAGCTGGGCGGGGTCGATCCGCGTCGGCCACAGCGTCGGCGCCGGCGCGATCCGGATGCGCACGCCCTGTCCCAGGGTCAGGCGCAGCATCTCGACCAGGCCGTCGACCAGGCCGTTCAGGTCGGTGGTCTCGGGCTGCAGGCTTTGCCGCCGGCCGAAGGCGAGCAGCCGCTGGGTCAGTTGCGAGCCGCGCTCGGCCGCGGCGATGGCCGGGCGGACGAACGCTTCCTTGAATTCAGGATGGTCGAGCCGCTCCGACAGCAGGTCGAGATTGCCGAGCACGATCGCCAGCAGGTTGTTGAAGTCGTGCGCCAGCCCGCCGGTAAGCTGGCCGACGGCCTCCATCTTCTGCGCCTGCCGCAACTGGGTCTCGGTCGTCTTCTGGGCGGTCAGATCGCGAATATGCAGCACCACGGTCTGGCGGCCGTCCGGCCACGTCTGGCTGATGGAAATCTCGGCTGGAAAGGTGGAGCCGTCGGTGCGGCGCAGCAGCGTCTCCGTCCGCTGGTTCAGCGTCGCGTCTTCGTCCCATGGGCGCGGGAAGGTCAGGGGCGATGGCGCGCCCGGCGCGAAGAACGAGTCGATCCGCCCGCCGCCGATCGGCGTGCCGAGCACGCGCCGTGCCGCCATGTTGGCCTCGATGATCCCGCCGTCGCGGTCGAGCGTCACGATCGGGTCGAGCACCGCTTCGAACACCGCGGCGCGCAACTGGTCGCTGCGCTGCAGGGCGCGCACGGTGCCGCGCCGCGCCGCGTCGGCGGCTCCGACATTATATGCCGTGCGCCAGACGATGCCGGACAGGAGCGTGGCGGAGAACACCGCCAGCGCGGAAACCCCGAACGACAGGGCGACATAGCCGCGGCCGACCAGGAACAGGAATATCCAGCCGCTGATGAATGGGACCAGTACAGCGACCGGCAGCACGCGCCGCGCCAGCACGTTGCCGGGATTGTCGCCGGCGAAGATCGCGACCCAGGCGCCGCGCGGACGGCAGGTCAGCATCGCCGCGAACAGCAGTACGAAGCCGATCGCGCCGGGCAGGGCCGAGCTGTTATAGGCTGCGACTGAATAGAGCGCGTCGGTATTGTACAGATAGCCGGCGATGCCGCCGACGCCGACAATGATGCCGGCCAGCGCGATCGGCTGGGACCGGCGCATGCCCTGGGCGCCGCGGCTGAGCTCGAACAGGCCGGCGCCCAGCAGCAGGAAGGCGAGGCCGGTGGCGAGCGACGCCGCGCCGGCGTCGGGCTCGGCCAGGAACAGCATGTGGAGCGGGCCGTGCTGCGGCACCGGAATGCCTTGCACGCGCCACCAGACGACGATGCCGCCCCACGCCAGCAGGTAGAGGCTGAGAAGCCCGGCCGCGATCCTCCGTACCCGGTCCGCGGGTTCGCCGCACAGCAGCAACAGGCAAATCCCGGCCGTGACCAGGCCCGCCGACGTGCCGACCTGCATCGGCGCCAACCCCGGAACGACGCTGACCAGGGCCGGAACTTCCTGCCACCAGCCGATCAGGCCGAGCAGCCCGAGCATGATCGCGACGCCGGCATAGAGGCGCGCCGCGTGCTCGAAGCGCAGCACGGCGCTGTCGGGCAGGATCGACGGTCCTTCTTCTGCGGTGTCGGCGGTGCTCGCGGTGGTCATGGCTGCGCGGATCGAAAGGCGCCGTTCGGTGGATTTAAGGCAAATTAGATTATTCTGCGTATTCACCCCTAACAGTTTCCGGTGACTTTGGTAAGAGCGGCGGCTCTGCGTCAGCAAATCTGCGGTTGCGGTTGTCGCCGACGTGCCCCTATGCTTCGGCGAACTCGATTGGTGGGAGATCGAAACGAATGGCGAAAAGCCCAAAAGCAGAAGATGTGAAGCCCCGCGTACCGAAGACAAAGGCGCTGCGCGCGGCTCCGGCCGCGGCAAGGACCACGGCGAAGCCGAAGCGGGTGGCGAAGCCAGCCGCCGCCCCCGCCCGCCGGGCCGCCGCGGCGAAGACAAAGCTCGCTGCGACACCCACAATCACCGCGAAGACAAAACCTGAGAAGACAAAGCCCGCCGCGGTCGCGCGCAAGGCGCCAGCCACCCGATCCGCCGCCGCATCGCGGTCGCGCACAAACGCTCCGTCCAAGGAGATCGAGGTCCATTTCTGGCCGACGCCGAACGGCCAGAAGGTGACCATCATGCTCGAGGAATGTGGGCTGCCGTACCGCATCGTTCCGGTCGATATCGGCAAGGGCGACCAGTTCAAGAAATCGTTCCTGGCGATTGCGCCGAACAATCGCATGCCGGCGATCGTCGATCCTGCGGGGCCGAGCAACAAGCCGATCGCTCTGTTCGAATCCGGCGCCATCTTGCGATACCTCGGCGAAAAGACCGGCAAGTTCTACCCCAAGCAGCCGCGTGCGCGGTACGAGGTCGACGTCTGGCTGTTCTGGCAGATGGGTGGCCTTGGCCCGATGGCCGGCCAGGCGCACCATTTCCGCCAATATGCGGCGGAAACGATTCCGTATGCGGTTGATCGGTACACGAATGAGGTCAACCGGCTCTATGGCGTGCTCGACAAGCGGCTGAAGGGGCGGGACTTCATCTGCGACCGATATTCGATCGCCGACATGGCGTCGTGGCCGTGGGTCAAGCTGCACAAGATGCAGGGCCAGGACATCGACCAGTTCAAGAACCTGAAGAAGTGGCTGGAGCGGGTCGGCAACCGCAAGGCGACGATGCGCGGCTTCGAGGCGGGCAAGGAACTGCGCCAGCAGGCGAGCGATCTGCGCAGCGACGACAAAGCCCGCGCCGTCCTGTTCGGTCAGCGCGCCCGGTAACGGCTTCCGGGCGGGATGAGATTCAGTGGGACCGTCGTCTACGCTGGGTTGTCGTCCCGCTCGGCGCTGGCGCGCCGCGTCACGGGGCGCGGCCGACGCCCGCTATCCGGCTCGACCGGGGGACAGCCGCCCGACATCCGGGTGTAATTGGGCCTGAGCTTGACCGCTTCGGGGGTGGCGTTTTGTCGCTGCGGCAATATCGGTGCGCGCCGTATGCAACAGCACCGTCCCCCTATTTCGCACCGGCCGCTTTTTGTTTGGGGAGCGGTCCGCCATTAAGATTTCTTTTAATCAAGCTGGCCACTATCGCAGGTGCGGGGAGACGGGCGTCTGGCCGGGTCTCCCGGGATTTGGAGAGTGCGATGGCTGAGCTTCTTGCCGCAAGGGGCGCGCTCGACACCGATGCGCTGTTCCTTCTGGGCGTTCAATACTGCACTGGCCGCGACGTGACGGTGGACCGCATCGTCGCGCATAAGTG
>JBDZUN010000159.1:0-7891 GCA_040255145.1 Hyphomicrobiales bacterium
GGAGCAGCTCGGGCCGCAGCTTCATGCGCCGCATGGTAGCGCCGCCGGCCGCCGTGCACACCGTCGCGGCTACGCCCGCGGCAGGATCACCCGGAACGTGGAGCCCACGCCCGGCGCGCTGGTGACCTCGACGCGGCCGTGGTGCGCCGCCTGGCCGCCCGCCGAACCGGAAGCGGCTGCGACCAAGTGACCCTGATGGCGCCGCCGCGCCGGGGCGGCGACCTGGCGATGCGCATCTGGAACGCCGACGGCGGCGAGGTCGAATCCTGCGGCAACGCCACGCGCTGCGTCGCCCGGCTGGTGATGGCGGAGACCGGGCGCGACGTGGCACGGATTGAGACGGCGGGCGGCGACCTGATCTGCCGTCCGGTGGCGGACGGCCGGATCGCGGCCGATATGGGCCGGCCGGACTTCGACTGGGCGCGCATACCGCTGGCGCGGGAGATGGATACCGCGGTGCTAGACTATACCCATGGCGGTCTTGAACGGCCGGCGGCGGTCAATGTCGGCAATCCGCACGTCGTGTTCTTCGTGGAGGACGCGGCGGCTGTCGATCTCGGCGCGCTCGGTCCGGCGATCGAGCACGACCCGCTATTCCCACAGCGCATCAACGTGTCGCTGGCGCAGGTCGTCGATCGCGAGCGCATCATCCTGCGGGTGTGGGAGCGTGGCGCCGGCCTGACCCGCGCCTGCGGCACCGCCGCCTGCGCGGCCCTGGTCTGCGCGGCACGGCGCGGGCTGACTGGAAGGGCCGCCGAGGTCTGCCTGCCGGGCGGCGCGCTGTCGATCGAATGGCGCGCCGCCGACGATCACATCGTCATGACCGGCCCGGCGGCGCTGAGCTTCGAGGGGCGGGTCGGCCCCGATTTGCTGGGGTGCGCCGGCGAGACGGTGGAAACGGTGCGGGGCGCGGCATGAGCGGGCCGGAGACGCTGACCTTCGGCTGCCGGCTCAATGCCTGCGAATCCGAGGTGATCCGGGCGCGGGCGCGCGAGGCCGGCCTGGACGAGGTGGTGATCGTCAATACCTGCGCCGTGACCACCGAGGCGGTGCGCCAGGCGCGCCAAGCGATCCGCCGCGCCCGGCGCGAGCGGCCGGGCCGGCCGATCGTCGTGACCGGCTGCGCCGCGCAGATCGCGCCCGACCGCTTCGCCGCGATGGCGGAGGTCGACCTGGTGCTCGGCAACCACGAGAAGCTTGACCCCGCGCCCTATCGCGATTTCGCCGCCGGCCACGCCGCGCGGGTACAGGTCGCCGACATCTTCGCGGTGCGCGAGACGGCGGCCCATCTGGTCGACGGCTTCGAGGGGCGCGCGCGCGCCTTCGTCCAGGTGCAGAACGGCTGCGACCATCGCTGCACCTTCTGCGTCATTCCCTATGGCCGCGGCGCGTCGCGCAGCGTGCCGGCCGCCGACGTGGTTGACCAGGTGCGCCGGCTGACCGATGCCGGCTTCAACGAGGTGGTGCTGACCGGCGTTGACCTGACCGCCTGGGGCGGCGACCTGCCCGATGCGCCGGTGCTGGGCGACCTGGTGGACGCCGTGCTGCGCGGGGTGCCGGATTTGCCGCGGCTGCGGCTGTCCTCGCTCGATGCGGTCGAGATCGACCCGCGCCTGTTCCGCCTGATCGGCGAGCAGCCGCGGCTGATGCCGCATCTGCATTTGTCGTTGCAGGCGGGGGATGACCTGATCCTGAAGCGGATGAAGCGGCGGCACAACCGCGCCGACGCCGTGCGCCTGTGCGCCGACCTGCGCGCGGCGCGGCCCGACATCGCGTTCGGCGCCGACCTGATCGCCGGCTTCCCGACCGAGACCGAGGCGGCGTTCCGCAATTCGCTCGACCTGATTGCCGATTGCGGGCTGGCGCATTTGCACGTCTTTCCCTATTCGGCGCGGCCGGGCACGCCCGCGGCGCGGATGCCGGCGGTCGACCCCGTTATCGTGCGCGAGCGCGCGGCGCTGCTGCGCGCGGCGGGGGCGGAGGCGTTGGCCGCGCATCTCGCCCGCCAGCATGGCCGGGTCGTCCGTGTGCTCGCGGAACGGGATGGTGACGGAGGAGGCGTTTTGGGCCGGGCCGAGGATTATTCGGCGGTGCGCCTGGAAGCGGATGCGCCGGCGCCGTCTGGCGCGATCGTGACGGCGCGCATCGTCGGCAGCGACGGCCACCGCCTGGTCGGGCGCGCCGAGCCCGGCCAGGCCGTCGCCGCCTGATCCCGCCGGGCGGGCCCGCGCCGTGCCGGCCCTCGCGGCCCTGATCCATCGCGACCTGGTCCTGGCCTGGCGCATCGGCGGCGGCGGCGGCATGGCGGTCGCCTTCTTCCTGCTGATCGTGACGCTGGTGCCGCTCGGGCTCGGGCCCGACCTCGGGCTGCTGGCGCGGGTCGCCCCCGGCATGGTGTGGATCGGCGCGTTGCTGGCCACGCTGCTCGCCCTCGACCGGCTGTTCCAGGCCGACTGGGAGGACGGCAACCTCGACCTGCTGGCGCTGGGACCGCTGCCGCTGGAGGCGGTGGTGCTGGGCAAGAGCCTGGCGCATTGGCTGACCACCGGGCTGCCGCTGGTGGTGGCGGCGCCGGTGCTGGGGCTGATGCTCGGCCTGCCCGGGCACGCGCTTTGGGTGCTGGTCGCGGCCTTGGCGCTGGGCACGCCGAGCCTCAGCCTGATCGGCGCGGTCGGCGCGGCCCTGACCGCAGGGGTGCGGCGCGGCGGGCTCCTGCTGTCGCTGCTGATCCTGCCGCTCTACATCCCGGTGCTGGTGTTCGGCGTCGGCGCGGTGCAGCGGACGGTCGATGGCGCGTCGGCCGGCGCGCCGCTGATGGTGCTCGGCGCGCTCGCTTTATTCTCGCTGGTGCTGGCGCCGGTCGCGGCGGCCGCGGCGCTGCGGGTCCAGCTTTCCTGACCGAGCGGCGCGCACCCTGCGCCCAATTGCTGCGCCGGCCCGTGATTCCTTGCGGCGCCATCGCCGCTCCGATACATGAAGGCCATGGTGGGCTACGCCAATCCTGCGCGCTTCATGCGTGCCTCGGCACGGCTCCTGCCGTGGTGCAAGGGTGTGACCGCGCTCCTGCTCGCGGGCGGCGTCTATCTCGCCCTGTTCGTCGCGCCGCCGGACTATCAGCAGGGCGAAAGCGTGCGGATCATGTTCGTGCACGTCCCGTCGGCCTGGATGGCCATGGCGACCTATGCGGTGATGGCGGTGGCCAGCGCGGTCGGCCTGGTGTGGCGCCATGTGCTGGCCGACCTGACCGCCAAGGCGGCGGCGCCGATCGGCGCTTCGTTCACCGCGCTGGCGCTGGCCAGCGGCTCGCTGTGGGGCAAGCCGATGTGGGGCGCCTGGTGGGTATGGGACGCGCGCCTCACCTCGGTCCTGATCCTGTTCTTCCTCTATCTCGGCTATATCGCGGTATGGCAGGCGATCGAGGAGCCGGCGCGCGCCGGCCGGGTCGCAGCGATCGTCGCGCTGGTCGGCTCGGTCAACCTGCCGGTGATCCACTTCTCGGTGAACTGGTGGAACACGCTGCATCAGCCCGAAAGCGTGGTGCGCATGGGCGGGCCGGCCATCGACCCCTCGATCCTGGTGCCGCTCCTGGTGATGGGCGTCGCGTTCTTCGCCTTCTTCGTCACGGTCCTCCTGATCCGGGTGCGGGTCGAGGTCATGGCGCGCCGCCTGCGCGCCGTCGCCCAGGTCCGGGCCGCGACAGCGGCGCCGTCGGTCGCCGTGCAGGGCGCGTGAAATGGGCGCCGCGGTGAAGGCTTTCCTCGGCATGGGCGGCTATTGGGCCTATGTCTGGCCCGCATGGGCGCTGGCCGTCGGCATCCTGGCCGGGCTGTACGCGATCAGCGTGCATCAGGCGCGTCGGGCGGAACGGCGGCTCGATGCGCTGGGCCGCCCGCTGCGCGGGCGCGGGGCGCTGGGCCGGCAGCCGCGCGGGGGCGGGACCCACCGATGACCCGCCGGCGCCGCAGGCTCTATTTCGTGCTCGGCGGGACCGCGCTGCTGACCGTGGCGGTGCTGCTGGCGCTCAACGCGATGCGCGACGACCTGGTGTTCTTCTACAGCCCGAGCGAGCTGGCGCAGAAGCACGTCACGCCGGGCCGTACGGTGCGCATCGGCGGGCTGGTCGAAACCGGCAGCGTACACCGCGACAAGCAGACGGCCGACGGGCGCCTGCGCACCAGCTTCCGCGTCACCGACGCGCAGCGCAGCCTGCCGGTGCGCTATGCCGGGCCGCTGCCTGACCTGTTCCGCGAGGGCCAGGGGGTGGTGGTCGAAGGCAAGCTTGGCGGCGACGGCACGCTGGTCGCGAGCCAAGTTCTGGCCAAGCACGATGAACGCTACATGCCGCGCGAGGTGGCCGACGCGCTCAAGAAATCCGGGCGCTGGCAGGAGGGCGCGAAGGCGGCGCCCGCCAACACCCCGAACGCCCTCGCGGCGGGCGCGGCCGAGGCGGCGCGATGATCCCCGAGATCGGCCACTTCGCCCTGATCCTGGCGTTGGTGCTGGCCCTGGTCCAATCCAGCGTGCCGCTGTTCGGCGCGGCGCGGCGCGATCCGCGCCTGATGGACGTGGCGCGGCCGGCCGCGATCGGCCAGCTCCTGTTCGTCGCGACCGCGTTCTTCGCGCTGATGCACGCGCAGATCGTCTCCGATTTCACCGTGTTGAACGTGGTGCAGAATTCGAACACCGCGAAGCCGCTGCTGTACAAGATCGCCGGCACCTGGGGCAGCCACGAGGGCAGCTTGCTGCTATGGGTGCTGATCCTGGCGGTGTTCGGCGCCGCCGTCGCGGCCTTCGGCGACAACCTGCCGGAAACCCTGCGCGCGCGCGTCCTGGCCGTCCAGGCGATGATCGCGGTCGGCTTCCTGCTGTTCATCCTGCTGTCCTCCGACCCGTTCATCCGCGTCTTCCCGCCGCCGCCCAACGGCAACGGCCTCAACCCGCTTCTGCAGGACCCCGGCCTCGCCTTCCACCCGCCATTCCTCTATCTCGGCTATGTCGGGTTCTCGATGACCTTCGCCTTCGCCATCGCCGCCCTGATCGAGGGCCGGGTCGATCCCGCCTGGGCGCGCTGGGTCCGGCCGTGGACGCTGGCCGCGTGGTGCGCGCTGACCGTGGGCATCGCGTTCGGCTCGCTCTGGGCCTATTACGAGCTGGGTTGGGGCGGCTTCTGGTTCTGGGACCCGGTCGAGAACGCCTCGCTGATGCCGTGGCTGGCCGGCACCGCGCTCCTGCATTCGGCGATCGTGACGGAAAAGCGCGACGCGCTGCGCTCATGGACTGTGCTGCTCGCGATCCTGACCTTCTCGCTCAGCCTGCTCGGCACGTTCCTGGTGCGCTCGGGCGTGCTGACCTCGGTCCACGCCTTCGCGGTCGACCCGGCGCGCGGCGTGTTCGTCCTGGGCCTGATGGTGATCGCGGTCGGCGGCTCATTGACGCTCTATGCGATCCGCGCGCCGAGCCTTCAGGGCGGTGGCCTGTTCGCGCCGATCAGCCGCGAGGCGGGCCTCGTGCTCAACAACTGGCTGCTGGCCACCGCCGCCGCCACGGTGATCATCGGTACGCTGTACCCGCTCCTGCTCGACGCGCTGACGGGCCAGCAGGTGTCGGTCGGACCGCCCTTCTTCAACAAGACGTTCGTGCCGCTGATGGTGCCGCTGGTCATCGCCATGGCGCTCGGCCCGATGCTGCCGTGGAAGCGCGCCGACCTCGCCGGCCTGTCGGCGCGGCTGCGCTTCATGCTGGCCGTCACGGTCGGGGTGGCGCTGTTCGTCTGGGGAGTGTCGGGCGGACCGATCCTGCCGGTGCTGGGCATCGGCCTCGGCGTGTGGCTGATCGCCGGCGTCGCCGCCGACCTCGCCACCCGGACCGGCCTGTTCCGGGTCGGATGGCATGAGAGCCTGCGGCGCGCGGCCGGCCTGCCGCGGGCGAGCTGGGGCATGAGCATTGCCCATGCCGGCTTCGGCATCGCCATCCTCGGCATCGTCGCCAACACGACGTGGACCCAGAGCTATCAGGGGCTGCTGCGCCCCGGCGAGCATGCCGAGCTCGACGGCTATACCCTGACCCTCGGTAGCGCCGAGCGGGTTCCTGGGCCGAATTACGACGCGCTCCGCGCCGACATGACCGTGGTGGGTGCGCGCGGCCGGGTGGTGGCGCGCCTCCATCCGGAGCAGCGGGATTATGCGGTGCCGCCGATGCAGACGACCGAGGCGGCGATCCATCACCGGCTTGGCGCCGATCTCTACGCCGTGGTCGGCAGCCCGCAGGACGGCGCCTTCCCGGTGCGCTTCTATGTCAAGCCGCTGGCGCCGTGGATCTGGGGCGGGGCGCTGATCATGGCCCTGGGCGGCCTCATTTCGCTGAGCGACCGGCGCCTGCGCGTCGGCGCGCCGGTGGCACGCAGGCGGGTCAAGGACGCGCCCGCCGCCCACCCGGCGCGGGCCTGACTCCGGCTCGCCATGGCGGCCACCGCGCGGCGCCTCGGCGCGCTGATTCCGCTCGGGATATTCCTGGCGCTGGCGCTGGCGCTGGCCGTCGGCATGCGGCTCGACCTCACCACGATCCCGTCGGCGCTGATCGGCAAGCCGGTGCCCGACTTTGCCCTGCCGCCGCTGCTGGAAGGCGGGCAGGGGCTCAGCGCCGCCGACCTGCGCGGGGGCGGCGGCCCGGTCCTGGTCAACGTCTTCGCCTCGTGGTGCATACCGTGCCGCGAGGAGCAGCCGATGCTGATGGACCTGGCGCGGCGTGGCGATGTCACGCTCTACGCCATCAACTACAAGGACCGGCCGCAGGCGGCGCGCCAGTTCCTGGCCGAGCTCGGCAACCCGTTCACCCGCATCGGCGCCGACCGCGCCGGCCGCGTTGCCATCGACTGGGGCGTGTACGGCGTCCCCGAGACCTATGTCGTCGACGGCAAGGGCAAGATCGTGCTGAAGCATGTCGGGCCGCTGACGCCCCAGGCGATTGCGGACGAAATCCTGCCGGCGCTCAGGGGCGCCGGGCGATGAGCCGCCTTGCACGCGCCCTGACGGTATTGCTGCTGCTGTGTGCCGGTGTGGCGCGGGCGGACATCGCCGTAGAGCCGACACCGCTGCCGCCGACGCAGGAGGCGCGCGCCCAGAGGGTGATGCACAGCCTGCGCTGCCTGGTATGCCAGAACGAGTCGATCGCCGATTCCAATGCCGACCTCGCGCGTGACCTGCGCCAGGTGGTGCGCGAGCGGATCGCGGCCGGCGACAGCAACGACCAGGTCCGCGCCTATATGGTGCAACGCTACGGCGACTGGGTGCTGCTCGATCCGCCGTTCAAGCCGTCGACCGCCCTGCTCTGGCTGTCGCCGCTGATCGTCTTCCTGGCCGGGGGCGGCGCCCTGCTGCTGTACCGGCGGGGGCGGCGCGCCGGCGTACCGGAGGGGGCGCCGCTCGACGCCGACGAGCGGCGGCTTCTGGCCGAGGCGCTGGCGGAGTCGGACAACGGCCCCGCGCCGCCGGCCGGCGCGCCGGATCCCGGGCGCTAGGCATGCTGTTCCTGACGGTCCTGGCGGGTATGACGCTGCTGGCGCTGGCGCTGGTGTTGACGCCGCTGCTGCGCGCGCCGCGCGGGTCGGCGGGGCGTGCCGAGGCGGATTTGCGCATCTACCGCGACCAGCTCACCGAGGTCGAGGCCGAGCAGGCCCGCGGCGCGATCGGCGCCGGCGAGGCGACGGCGGCGCGCCATGAGATCGAGCGGCGCATCGTGCGCAGCTTCGCTGCCGTGCGCCCTCCGGGCCACCACGCTGTGCGCGATCGTGCGATGGGCTTCTGCCTCTTCGGGAACGTGGCGCTCGCCGCTCGCTACGCGAGAGTGCGGCACGGGCTCGATCGCGTGCTGATCGTGGACTGGGATGTACACC
>JBDZUN010000160.1:0-5186 GCA_040255145.1 Hyphomicrobiales bacterium
CGCGGCGGCGGGCGCGGGGTGCTGCTGCTCGGCCTTGCGGCCGAACGCCACCCCGGTGACGCGCTCCAGCAGGGTCGGTCCGCGCGGGCGGCGCTCCGCCGCCGGCGCCACCACGTCCCGCCTCGGATCGGCGACGCGCGGCGGCTGCGGCCGGTTGGCCGGACGGGCCGGCGCGGGCGCGATGAACGACGGCTCGCGGCTGCGCGGCAGGGCCGGCTCGGCATTGGCCGTCGGCTGCGCCTGACCGGCCTGCCGGACGGACGTGGCCGGGCGGACGGCGACCGACACGTCCGCGCCGTCCGCCTCATCGGTCTCGTATCCCGGATGGGCCGCCGCGGCCTCGTAGCGGTGCGGTGCGAACGCCTCTCTGACCAGGGCCGGCTCCGGAACGGCGTGTGGCGTCTCGACCTCCATCTCGGCCTCGATCTCGGCCTCGGCGACCAGCGCATGCTCGAACGCCCCGTCCGCGCCGACCTGGCCCTGCACACGCGCCAGCAGCGGATGCACCGCGCTGCCGGAGGCCGCCGGCTTGCCGGCGCGCCGCTCCTCGGCCGCGATGCCGGTGGCGACGATCGACACCCGCATCCGCCCTTCGAGCGAATCGTCGAAGGTCGAGCCGATGATGATGTTGGCGTCGGGATCGACCTCGGAGCGGATGCGGTTGGCGGCCTCGTCGACCTCGAACAGGGTCAGGTCCATGCCGCCGGTGATGTTGATCAGCACACCCTTGGCGCCCTTCATCGAGATGTCGTCGAGCAGCGGGTTCGCGATCGCGGCCTCGGCGGCGTCGAGCGCGCGCTTCTCGCCGGCCGCCTCGCCGGTGCCCATCATCGCCTTGCCCATCTCGCTCATCACCGTCCGCACGTCGGCGAAGTCGAGGTTGATCAGGCCCGGCATCACCATCAGGTCGGTGATGCCGCGCACGCCGGAATGCAGCACCTGGTCCGCCATGCCGAACGCCTGTGCGAAAGTGGTCTTTTCGTTGGCGACGCGGAACAGGTTCTGGTTCGGGATGACGATCAGGGTATCGACGAATTGCTGCAATTCCTCGATGCCCGCTTCCGCCATGCGCATGCGGTGCGCGCCCTCGAACTGGAACGGCTTGGTCACGACGCCGACGGTCAGGATGCCGCGCTCGATCGCCGCGCGCGCCACGACCGGCGCCGCCCCGGTGCCGGTGCCGCCGCCCATGCCGGCGGTGATGAACACCATGTGGCTGCCGCCCAGGTGCTCCAGGATGTCCTCGATGGCCTCCTCGGCGGCGGCGCGGCCGATCTCGGGGCGCGAGCCGGCGCCCAGGCCCTGGGTCAGGGCCGAGCCCATCTGGATGCGCCGATGCGCCGCCGACTGCGCCAAAGCCTGCGCATCGGTGTTGGCGACCACGAATTCCACGCCTTCAAGCTCGGCGTGGATCATGTTGTTCACCGCATTGCCGCCCGCACCGCCGATCCCGAAAACGGTGATCTTCGGCTTCAATTCGGTCATGTCCGGGGATCGCAGGTTGATTGTCATTCTGGCCTCCAATCGTTGACGCTCGCCGACGCCTGTTGCTTGTTTCCGGCTCAGAGACAGGCCCTGAGCCACCTTCCGATCTTGTTGAGCTTGCTGTCTCCGCCGCCGGACTCGCGCCAGGCGTCGGTCTCCACCGCCTCGATCGGACCGCGGGCCGCGTAGGCCAGCAGTCCCGCCGCCGCGGACAGGGTGGGGCTGGCCGCCCTGTCCGAAAGACCGTTCAGGTTGAGCGGCCGGCCGATGCGCGCCTGGGTGTCCAGGATGCGCGAGGCCAGCTCCCGCACGCCGGTCAGCTGTGCCGCGCCGCCGGTCAGCACGACGCGGCGGCCGACCACCTTGTCGAAGCCGCTCGCCTTCAGCCGGTCACGGACGAATTCCAGCGTCTCCTCGATCCGTGGCCGGATGATGCCGGTCAGCACGGCGCGCGGGATCTGGTTCGCGCTGACGCGGTCTTCCTCGCCGATCTGCGGCACGTCGATCATTTCGCGCTCGTCCGACGGGCTCGGCAGCGCGTTGCCCAGCAGCGTCTTCAGCCGCTCGGCATGGCTGAGCGGCGTCGACAGGCCGCGGGCGATGTCGTTGGTGACGTGGATGCCGCCGAGCGGGATCACGTCGGCGAAATTCATGGTGCCGCCGCTGAACACGGCGAGCGAGGTGGTGCCGCCCCCCATGTCGATGCAGCAGGCGCCGAGCTCCATCTCGTCCTCGACCAGGCAGGCGAGCGCGCTGGCGAAGGGCGACAGAACCATGCCGGCCAGCTCCAGGTCACAGCGGTCGATGCTGAGCGCGACGTTGCGCACCGCGCCGGCGGCGGCCGTCACCATGTGCATGCTGACGCCGAGATGGGCGCCGGACAGCCCGCGCGGGTCGCGGATACGGTCGCATTCGTCGACCGAATAGCCGATCGGGATGCCGTGGATGACCTCGCGCCCGCCGAGATGCATGCGGCCATAGGCGTTCTGGAGCACGCGCCTCGTGTCGGCGCTGGTGATCTGGTGGCCGCCGACCGAGATCTGCGCGTTGAGGATCTGGCTGGAAGGGTGGCCCCCCGACAGCGTGACCAGCACGCGCCGGATGGTTTCGCCGGCCATCTTCTCGGCGACCTCGACCGCCGAGCGGACCGATTGTTCGGCGCGGCCCATCTCGACCACCGTGCCGGCGCGCATGCCCCGCGCGACCTGGTGACCCTTGCCGACGATCCGGACCCGCGCGGGTTCGCCGGGACGGCCGCTTTCGAGCCGCGCGATCAGGCAGCACACCTTGGTCGTGCCCAGGTCCAACGCCGCGATCAACCCGTTCTTCACTCCCGCCATCGGCCGCACTTGCTTCCCCTCGATCTCGATCCCAGCCCCGATCTCGTCACCGTCCGTCTCGCCGTTCCGTCACGTGTCCTCGCCCGGATTGCGCCGCCGGTCGGCCGCCGCCGCCGTCAACTGCACGATCAGGCGGTCGGGCAGGCGCAGATCGACCGCCTGAACCTCGCGCTCGAGGAGGCGATGTTCCTGTTCGAGCCGCGCCAGGCGACGCCAGGCGACGTCGGGATCCTGCTCCGGCAGGCGGATGTCGATGCCGTTGTCCAGGCGCAGGTTCCAGCGACGCTCACCGACCCAGACCGCCGCCCGCACCCGCTCGTAGAGCTTCGGCTCGCTGCTGAGCATCGCCATCAGGCCGGCCGCGTGCTCGGCGGCGCCATCGCCGACGACCAGCGGCAGGCCGGCGGCCTCGGGTACCGCCTGGTCGCTGATCGGCGCGCCGTTGCGGTCGATCAGGGTCAGCCGGCGGTCGCGCTGCCACAGCGCGAAGGGGCGCCGCTCGGTGATCTCGATATGCACCGCATCGGGCAGCAGGCGCTCCACCTTGGCCTCGGCGACCCAGTCGAGCGCCTCCAGCCGCCGGCGCACCGTGTCCGGGTCGACGCCCAGGATCGGGTCGCCGCGATGGACGCCGACGCTGTCCAGGATCTTGCGCGGGTCGGTATGCAGGCGGCCGCGTACCGTGACCCGTTCAACGCGCAGGCCGAAGTCCGCCGCCATGTGGACGAAGCCGTTCCCGATCCGACCGCCCAGCGCCGAGAACCCGCCGCTGGGGGCGAGCGCCAGGCCGACCGCGCCCACCGCGACGCAGGCGGCCGCCAGCGCGCCGGCGTGGCGCCATCCGGCGCTGTGGCGCGCCGCGCGCCACCAGGCGCGCAGCTTGATCGTGTTCCACGATGCGCGGCTGCGTCGGCGCGCAGCGCGCGCCGGGGCCCGCCGCTTCTTTACCGCGGGCATGTGGCGTCCTCCACGATCCAGGAGACCAGCGTGTCGAAATCCATGCCGCGCCAGGCCGCGATCTCCGGCACCAGCGAGGTCGGGGTCATGCCGGGCTGGGTGTTGACCTCCAGCAGGTAGAGGCGGCCGGGCTCGCCCGCCGTGTCGTCGTAGCGCAGGTCGGCCCGCGTCACGCCGCGGCAGCCGAGCGCCCGATGGGCACCGGCGGCGATCGCCATCGCCTCGTCATAGGCGCGCTTGGCGATGGGCGCGGGCAAAAGGTGGCGCGACCCGCCGGGTGCGTATTTCGCGCTCCAATCATAGAACTCGCCGGCGTCGGGCCGGATTTCCAGCGTCGCCAGCGGCTCGCCGTCCAGCACGGCGACGGTCAGCTCGCGCCCCGGCACGAACCGCTCGACCATCACCTCTTCGCCATAGGGCCAGTCGGCCATCTGCGCGCCGGGCGGCGCGTTGTCGTTGGCGCGCACGATGCGGACCCCGACGCTCGACCCCTCGGCGAGCGGCTTGATGACGTAGGGCGGCGCCATGACGTGGCCGGCGGCGACCATCGCGCGCGTGACGACCAGGCTTTCGGCGCAGGGCAGGCCGGCATCGGCGAAGATGCGCTTGGCCGCCGGCTTGTTCATGGCGAGGGCGGAGGCGAGCACGCCGGAATGGGTGTAGGGCAGGCCCGCGACCTCGAGCAGTCCCTGGACGCAGCCGTCCTCGCCCCAGCGGCCGTGCAGCGCGTTGAACACGACGTCTGCCCGGGTATCGACCAGGCGCTGCGCCAGGTCGCGGCCGGCGTCGATGCGCGTCACGCGATGGCCGCCGCGCAACAGCGCGTCGGCGCAGGCATTGCCGGAGACCAGGCTGATCTCGCGCTCGGCCGACCAGCCGCCCAGCAGGACAGCGACATGGGGCTTGGTGGCGGGGGTGCTCATGCGCCGTCCCCCGGTACCCTGCCGCCGCGCGCAGCGCGCGGGACGCCGACGCGGCGGATTTCCCATTCCAGCGCGACGCCGAACTGATCGAGCACGCGCCGGCGCACTTCCTCGCCCAGCGCCTCCAGGTCGGCCGCACTGGCTGCGCCGGTATTGATCAGGAAGTTGCAGTGCTTCTCCGAGACCTGGGCGCCGCCCTGGCGCAGGCCGCGGCAGCCGGCCTGGTCGATCAGCTCCCACGCCCGGCGGCCGCCGGAAAGCTTTTGATCGGGGTTCTTGAAGGTCGAGCCGCCGGTGCGCACCCGCACCGGCTGGCTGGTTTCGCGGATCGCGACGATCGCGTCCATGCGCGCCGTGACGGTGATCGGGTCGTCCGGCCGGCCCTCGAGCACCGCGTCCAGGAAGATCAGATCCTCCGGCACCGCGCAGTGCCGGTAGGACAGGCCCATCGCGTCGGGGCCGATCGTCACCAGTTCGCCCC
>JBDZUN010000160.1:5196-7871 GCA_040255145.1 Hyphomicrobiales bacterium
GGCGCGCGCCTCGACGAAGACCTGCTTGATCTCGCCGCCGAAGGCGCCGGCGTTCATGCGCAGCGCGCCGCCGACCGTGCCGGGGATGCCGCGCAGGAATTCGAGGCCGGCCAGCCCGTATTCGCGCGCCGCCGCCGCGACGGCGGTGTCGAGCGCGGCGGCGCCGCAGCGGATGCGCGTGTCGGAGATACGCTCGATGGTCGAGAACGACCGGCTCAGCCGGATCGTGACGCCCGATATTCCGCCGTCGCGCACCAGGAGGTTCGAGCCGACGCCGACGACCGAGACCGGCAGGTCCGCCGGCCGCTCCTCGATGAAGTCGGCCAGATCTTCCGGGTCGGCCGGGCGGAACAGCACCTCCGCCGGGCCGCCGACGCGGAACCAGGTCATCGGCGACAGCGAGGCCGACGGCGCATAGACCCCGCGCACCGCGGGCAGCCGATCGACCAGGCCGAGCTTGCGCGCCGCCGCGGCCATCATCCCGCTCCCTTCGCGCCGGCGCTGAGCGCGCGCGGCGCCGTGCGGCCGGCGAGTTCGGCGGGCAGCGCCTGCGCCCAACGCGTGATGCTGCCGGCGCCGAGGCACACGACCAGGTCGCCCGGCGCGACCAGCTCGGCCACGCGGTCGGCCAGGTGCTCGGGCGCGTCGAGCGCCACGACGTGCTTGTGGCCGTGGCGCTGCAGGCCGGCGACCAGCGCGTCGCGGTCGGCGCCTGCGATCGGCGTTTCGCCGGCCGCATAGACGTCGGCTACGATCACCGTGTCGGCGTCGTTGAAGCAGGTGCAGAATTCGGTGAACAGCGCGCTGAGCCGGCTGTAGCGGTGCGGCTGGACCACCGCGACCACGCGGCCTTCGGCCACCGTGCGCGCCGCCTTGAGCACCGCGGCGATCTCGACCGGGTGGTGGCCGTAATCGTCGATGATGCCGACGCCGTTCCAGGTGCCGGTCCGGGTGAAGCGGCGGCCGACCCCGCCGAATTCGCCCAGCGCGCGGCGCATCACCCGCGCGTCGAGGCCGAGCTCAATGCCGATGGCGATGGCGGCGAGCGCGTTCTGCACGTTGTGCTGGCCCGGCATCGGCAGGCGCATGTCCTCCAGCACCCGGCGGGTGCCGTTAGCGCGGTCCTCGACCGTCACGTCGAAGCGGCTGCCGCCGCCGCTCATCTCCAGGTTGATCGCGCGCACCGCCGCCTGCGGGTTGAAGCCGTAGGTGACGCAGCGGCGGTCGCGCACCCGGGCGACCAGCGCCTGCACCTCCGGATGGTCCAGGCAGACCACCGCGAAGCCGTAGAACGGGATGTTCTGGACGAAGGCCAGGAAGGCTTCGCGCACGCCGTCGAAGTCGCCATAGAAGTCGAGATGCTCGGGGTCGATGTTGGTGACGACCGCGACGCTGGCCGGCAGCTTGACGAAGGTGCCGTCGGATTCGTCGGCCTCGACCACCATCCAGTCGCCGGCGCCGAGGCGCGCATTGGTGCCGTAGGCGTTGATGATGCCGCCGTTGATCACGGTCGGGTCGAACTGCGCGGCCTCGAGCAGGGCGGCGATCAGCGAGGTCGTGGTGGTCTTGCCGTGGGTGCCGCCGACCGCGATGCCCCATTTCAGGCGCATCAGCTCGGCCAGCATCTCGGCGCGGCGCACAACGGGCTTCAGCGTCTCGCGCGCGGCGACGACCTCCGGATTGTCGGGCTTGACCGCCGAGGACACGACCAGCACGCCGGCATCCGCGACATTCGCGGCCTTGTGGCCGATCATCACCGGGATGCCGAGCCCGCGCAGGCGCTGGACATTGGCGTTCTCGGCCAGGTCGGAGCCCTGCACCGTGTAGCCGAGATTGTGCATGACCTCGGCAATGCCGCTCATGCCGATGCCGCCGATGCCGACGAAATGGACGCGCCCGACCGCGAAGGGGATCGCTTTCATGCGGCCTCCGAGGACTTGCGAAGCAGGGCGCGGGTGGTGAAGTCGGACGACGGGGCCACGGGAATACCGGTGGCCGAGGTTGGCGCCAGGGCCTCGACCGCGTCGGCCAGCGCCTCGACCGCATTGGGCCGGCCCAGGCCGGCGGCCGCGGCGGCGGCGGCGCTCAGGCGTTCCGGCGTCGCCAGCAGGCGCTGAAGCTGCTTGGCCAGGGCCGGGGGCGTCAATTCGTGGTCGGGCATTACCCAGGCGGCGCCCGCCTCCGCGACCGCCTGGGCGTTGGCGCTCTGATGATCGTCGGTGGCATGCGGATAGGGCACCAGGATCGCCGGCCGGCCTACGGTAGTCAGCTCGCCGATGGTCGAGGCGCCGGCGCGGCTGATGACCAGGTGTGCCGCGGCGAGCTGCTGCGGCATGTCGCCGATGAAGGTGGTCAGCCGCGCGGCGATGCCGGCGTTGCGATAGATCCGCTCCGCGCGGTCGAGATCCTCGCCCGCCGCGTGGGCCGGCGCCTCCCCTACGCCATGGCCGGCACGCTGTCGACGATCTTCCCCTCCATCTACGTCGACGTGCAGGTCGTGCTGGCGGCGCCGATGGCCAAGGAGTCGGCGCCCTCGGTGGACCGCCGTCACGGTCTCCCCTGGCTGGCAGGTGCGATGGCGATCGGCATCTTCGCGGGCTACGTGTTCGTCGTCCCGGGACTCGCCGCGGTCGCCATCGCCGGCATCACCAGCATCGGGGTCGCCGGCAACTACC
>JBDZUN010000004.1:0-41046 GCA_040255145.1 Hyphomicrobiales bacterium
CTTCCGCGGGGATGACGTCAGAGTGTAGACGGCTTGATCCGACCCCACCATGCCACACGCGCTAGCGCGCTACCGACCTACTTTCCGTGAAGGCAGACGACCCATGCAGGACCTCTATCCCTCGCGCCAAAAGACCGAACCCGAGCGGCTGCCGCGCCTGGACCCGACGCTGCACGGCGCCTGGACCCCGGCGGCGCCGCTGAGCCGCGAGCAGGCGGCGCATTTCGACGAACGCGGCTATCTGGTGCTGGACGATCTGCTCAGCGAGCCGGAGGTCGCGGCGCTCCAGGCCGAGGCGCGGCGCCTGCTGGCGGACCCCGACGCGCTCGAACCCGAGACCGTGATCCGCGAGCCGGGCGGGGCGGAGGTGCGCTCCATCTTCCGCGTCCACGGGCAGAGCGGCCTGATGGCACGCCTCGCCGCCGACGAGCGGCTGGCCGGGATTGCGCGCTTCCTGCTCGCGGACGAAGTGTACGTCCATCAATCGCGGCTGAACTACAAGCCGGGCTTTCACGGCAAGGAGTTCTACTGGCACTCCGACTTCGAGACCTGGCACGTCGAGGACGGCATGCCGCGCATGCGCGCCCTGTCGATGTCGGTGCTGCTGGCCGAGAACACGCCGCATAACGGGCCGCTGATGCTGATCCCGGGATCGCACCGGACCTTCCTGACCTGCGTCGGCGAAACGCCCGCGGACCATTACCGCGCGTCGCTGCGCCGGCAGGAATACGGCGTCCCGGACGAAGACAATCTCGCCGCCATGGTCGCGGAGCACGGCATCGTCGCGCCCACCGCCAAGCCGGGCACGGTGATCGTGTTCGACTGCAACATGATGCACGGCTCCAACGGCAACATCACGCCGCAGCCGCGCGCCAACGCGTTCATCGTCTACAACGCCGCGTCCAACCGCCTGGTCGCGCCGTTCGGCGCGCCGGCGCCGCGGCCGGAATTCATCGCGACCCGGACGATCGTGCCGATCCGCGTCGCGACGGGTTCGCTGGCCGCCTGACGGGACGCGCCCGGTCGCCGGTCACCGGCCCGGACGCCCGTGGAGGGATAACGCGATGGGCGCGGAACAACAGGGCGGCCCAGGCCCGGCCCTGCCCGGTTCCGCCGCGGCGGCGCCGGGGCCGGTGCTGCGGCGCGCGATCGCGGCGTCGGCGATCGGCAACGCGACCGAGTGGTTCGACTACGGCATCTATGCCTATGGCCTGACCTATTTCTCCGAGGCGTTGTTCCCCGGCAGCACGCAGGAAGCGACGCTGTTCGCGCTCGCGACCTTCGCCATCTCCTTCCTGGTGCGGCCGTTCGGCGGGCTGTTCTGGGGTCCGCTCGGCGATACGCTGGGCCGGAAATCGGTTCTCGCGCTGACGATCCTGATGATGGCGGGCGCCACCGCCTGCATCGGCCTGATCCCGTCCTACGACGCGGTCGGCTTCTGCTCGCCCGCCCTGCTGGTGCTGCTGCGCCTCGTCCAGGGCTTTTCGACTGGCGGCGAATATGGCGGCGCGGCGACGTTCATGGCGGAATATGCGCCGGACGAGAAGCGCGGCCTGTGCGGCAGCTTCCTGGAATTCGGCACGCTCGGCGGCTTCGCGCTCGGCGCGCTCTTGATGCTCGGCTTTTCCGTGGCCCTGGGTGACGCGGCGATGCACGCCTGGGGGTGGCGGCTGCCGTTCCTGGTGGCCGCGCCGCTCGGCTTCGTCGGCGTCTATCTGCGCTCCAGGATGGAGGAGACGCCGGTCTTCGAGGAGGTCGAGCGGACCGGCGGCCGCCGGCGCGACATCTGGGCCGAACTCAAGGCGTTGATGGTCGATTATCCGACCCCGCTGCTGGCGCTGGGCGGCCTTGTGGTCGCGCTCAACGTCGTCAACTACACCCTCTTGAGCTACACGCCGACCTATCTCGCGACCCATATCGGGCTGACCACCGACGACGCGCTGATCGTTCCCATCGTCGGCATGCTGTTCATGATGGTGCTGCTGCCGTTCGCCGGCCGCCTGTCCGACAGGATCGGGCGCAAGCCGCTGTGGTGGTTCTCGCTGGTCGGCCTGTTCGTCATGGCGGTGCCGCTCTATCACCTGATGGCGGCGAGCCTGATCGGCGCGGTGATCAGTTTCATCCTGCTCGGGCTGCTCTACGTGCCGCAACTGGCGACGATCTCCGCCACCTTCCCGGCGATGTTCCCGACGCCGGTGCGCTTCGCCGGCTTCGCGATCGCCTATAATGTCTCGACATCGCTGTTCGGCGGCACGGCGCCGGCGATCAATGCCTGGCTGATCGATGTCACGGGAAGCAACCTGGTTCCGGCCTATTTCATGATGGCCGCCTGCGTGATCGGCGGCCTGTCGCTCCTGTTCGTGGTCGAGACGGCCGGCCGCTCGCTGCGCGGCACCGAGATCCCGGGCACCCGGGAATCGGAGCGCGAGCTTCGGGCGCTGGACCGTGAGGGGGGCGCGGCGCGGTTCGAGGCCGCGGCCACGGACGGCTGATGCTCGGCGCGGTGCTCCCGGTCCGCAGCCTGCTCGTCGCCATCTTCGTGCTGATGTCGGGGAGCGGGTTCCTGTCGACCCTGATCAGCCTGCGCCTGGAACGCACGGGCACAACCTCGCTGCTGATCGGCCTCGTCGCCACCTGCTATTTCCTGGGCCTGACCGTCGGCTCGCTCAGGGTCGCGCCGGTGATCCGGCGCGTCGGCCATATCCGCGCCTTCGCCGCCTTCTTGTCGCTGTTCTCGGCCAGCGCGCTGACCTATGCCGTCTACCAGGACATCGCGCTGTGGGCGGCCTTGCGCTTCATCGACGGCCTGTGCATGGCGGGCGTGTTCGTCTGCATCGAGAGCTGGCTGAACGAGCGGGCGGAGCCGCAGACCCGCGGCGCAGTGCTAGCCGCCTATATGATCGCGCTCTATGCCGGGCAGGCGATCGGCCAGTTCCTGCTCAACCTCGGCGTGGCCGCGCCGGCGCTGCCGTTCATGGCGGCGTCGATCCTGCTGTCGCTTGCGACGATCCCCGTGGTGCTGACCCGGATCGTCGGGCCGGCGCTGGACACCAGCACGCCGCTCAGCATGCGCCGGCTCTATGCCGCCTCGCCGCTCGGCATCGTCGGCGCGGCCACCACCGGCATGATGATCGGCGCGTTCTACGCGCTGGGCGCGGTCCACGCCCGGCGGCTCGGCCTCGACCTGTCCGACACGGCGACGTTCATGAGCGTCGTGATCTTCGGCGGCGTGGTGCTGCAATGGCCGATCGGCCGGCTGTCGGACCGGTTCGACCGCCGGGTGGTGATCGCCGGCACCGTCGCCGCCGCGTTCGTGGTCAGCGTGGGCATCGCGGTCGCCAGCGGGTTCGCGCCCGGACGCCTGCTGATGGTCCTGGGCGGCCTGTTCGGGGGCTTGAGCTTCGCGCTCTATCCGCTATGCGTCGCGCACACCAACGACCACCTGTCGCGGGACGGGCGGGTCGCGGCGAGCGGCGGACTGGTGCTGGCCTATTCGGCCGGCGCGGCGGTCGGGCCGATCGTCGGCGCGGGGGCGATGAGCCTGATGGGGCCGGCGGGCCTCTACGTGTTCATCGCGCTGTGCGCCGGCGCGACGCTGGGCTTCGCGCTGTGGCGGCAGCGAATCAGCGCGCCGGTGCCCGGGGCGATGCAGCAGCCCTATCAGATCCTGCCGCGCACGACGCCGATGTCGGCCTCGCTCGACCCCCATGCGGCGGAGGACGGCTAAGGGAAACGCGCCCCCATTCCACCAACGGATGGGCGGATTGTCGCAGGCAGTCCTTCCATCGCGCCGCCCGATGCTGGAACATTGACGGAAGGGGCCGGAAGGCCCGCGTCCGGCCGTGCCGGGTCGCTTCGGGGGGATCGTCCATGCGTCGCTTCGCCGCAATCGTTGTCGCGACCGTTGCGTTCTGCGTCGTCGCGGCGTTGCCCTCCGTGAGGGCGGCGGGCGCCGGCGAGGCCGCGACTGCGCCGAAGGCCGCCTCGGCGGAGGCCGACCGGCTCCGGTTCCTGCCGCAGAGCTATATCGACGAGGCGCGGCGGCTGACCGGCCGGGTGGCGCGCGCGAAGCCCGAGGGCGGCGTGCCCGCGCTGATGGCCAAGGCGGCGCAGGCGGTGGGCAAGGCGTCGCCGGGCGTCCGCGTCGAGCTTCTGGAGCAGGCGCTGTCGCTGTCGCCCGACAGCTTCACCCTGTGGATGCGCCTGTCGGAGACGGCGATCCAGGCAAGCGAGGACGACAAGTACGACCGGCGCGGCGAGATGGGGGCCGAGGCGACCGGCGCCGCGATCGAGGGCTATCGCCGCGCGCCCGACCCGGATGGGCAGGCCCAGGCGCTCGACATGCTGGGCCGCGCGCTGGCGGCGCGCCAGGCATGGCGGCCGGCGATCCACGCCTATCGCGCGCGGCTCGCGCTCCGCGACGATCCGGACGTGCGCAAGACCTATGAGCGGCTTTTAGCGCAGCACGGCTTTCGCATCGTCGACCAGTCCGTCCAGTCGAATGCGGCGGCGCCGCGGCTGTGCGTCGTGTTCTCCGACCCGCTGCGCAGGAACGATCCGAATCTCGCCGACTTCGTGTCGGTGCAGGGGCGCGGCACGCTCGCGGTCGAGCCGCAGGAGCGCCAGATCTGCGTCGACGGCGTCGCGCACGGCGAGAAGTACCACGTGACGGTGCGGGCCGGCCTGCCCTCGGCGGACGGCGAGGTGCTGCCGAAGACCGTCGAGCTCGACATGTATGTCCGCGACCGGGCGCCGTCCGTGCGCTTCCTGTCGCGCGCCTACGTGCTGCCGAAGGGCGGCGAGGCGACCATCCCGATCGTCTCGGTCAACAGCGACACGATCGAGGCCGCGGTCTATCGCGTCGGCGACCGCGCCCTCGCCGGCACCATCGGCGACGGCAAGTTCCTGCGCCAGCTTTCCGGCTATGACGCCGACACGATCAAGGACCAGAGCGGCGAGCAGGTCTGGCAGGGCACCGTCGCGGTTACGGCTGCGCTCAACCGGGACGTGACCACGGCGATCCCGGTCGGCGCGATCGTGCCGCAGTTGAAGCCGGGCGCCTACGTCATGGTGGCCAAGCCCGCCAGCGGCAAGACCTGGGACTATCAGGCGCGGGCGACGCAATGGTTCATCGTCACCGATATCGGCCTGACCGCGCTGGCCGGCAATGACGGTTTCCACGTCATCGCCCGCTCGCTGTCGACGGCCGGGCCGGTCGTCGGCGCGGCCCTGCGCCTGGTCGCCGTCAATAACGAGGTGCTGGCGACCGGCCGGACCGACGCACAGGGCTATGCGCGCTTCGATCCGGGTCTGGTGCGCGGCACCGGCGGGCTGGCGCCGGCGCTGATCGTGGCCGAAGGGCCAGGCGGCGACTATTCGTTCCTGGACCTGACCAAGACGGCGTTCGACCTGTCGGACCGCGGCATTACCGGGCGGCCGTCGCCCAAGCCGCTCGACGTGTTCCTGGCGGTCGAGCGCGGCGTCTACCGCCCCGGCGAAACGGCGCATGCGGTCACGCTGATCCGCGACACCAAGGCGGTGGCGACCGCCGCGCCGATGACCCTGATCCTGAAGCGCCCGGACGGGGTGGAGGCCGCGCGCTATCAGCTCACCGACCAGAAGTTGGGCGGCGGTGCGGTCACGATTCCAATTCTCAAGACGGCGATGCGCGGCACCTGGCGGCTCGACGCCTATGCCGATCCCAAGGGCGACAGCCTGGCGGAGACGACCTTCCTGGTCGAGGACTTCCAGCCGGAGCGGCTGACCTTCGACCTCAAGACCGCGGCCAAGGCGCTCGATCCGGCCGACCCGGCGCCGGTCGCGCTGGACGCGCGCTTCCTGTACGGCGCGCCCGCCGCCAGCCTCGCGATCGAGGGCGAGACGGTGGTGAAGCCGGCCGACGGGCTGGACGGCTTCGCCGGCTATCGCTTCGGCCTGGCCGACGAGAGCTTCGATCCCGTGACCCAGCCCCTGCCCGAGGGCCTGAAGACCGACGCCGCCGGCCATGCGGCCATCGTCCCGGCGCTCGGCGAGGTCGGCAGCACCAGCAAGCCGCTGCAGGCGACCGTGATTGTCCGGGTGCTCGATTCCGGCGGCCACCCGGTGGAACGGATCCTGTCCCTGCCGGTCAAGGGCGTGAACGCGCGGGTCGGCGTCAAGCCGCTGTTCGACGGTGCTGTCGAGGAGGGCGGCAACGCCGCCTTCGACGTGATCGTGGTCGGGCCGGACGGCAAACAGGCGGCCGGCGCGCTCGACTGGTCGCTGGAGAAGGTGCGGCGGACCTTCCAGTGGTACCAGTCGAACGGCGGCTGGAACTACGAGCCGGTGGTCTCCAGGCAGCGCGTCGCCAACGGCACGGTCGCGGCGAAGGCCGAGGGCGCGGTGCGGATCGAGTCCAGGGTCGATTGGGGCGAATACCAGCTTACCGTGACGCCGCACGACGGTGCCGCGCTGCCGGTCAGCGTCGATTTCGACGCCGGCTGGTACGTCGCGCCCAAGACGGCGGACGCGCCCGACATCCTGAAGGTCTCGCTGGACAAGCAGCGATACAAGGTCGGCGACATGGCGACGGTGCGGATCGAGCCGCGCTTCGCCGGCACGGCCCTGGTCATGGTGATGGACGACCGGCTGATCGCGATGCAGGCGGTCGAGGTGCCGGCGACCGGGGCCAGCGTCCGGCTGCCGGTCACGCGCGACTGGGGGCCGGGCGCCTATGTCACCGCGACCCTGTTCCGGCCGATGAACCTGACCGACAAGAAGATGCCCGGCCGCGCCATCGGCCTGTCGTGGGCCGGGGTCGATCCCGGCGACCGCAAGCTGGCGGTGGCGCTGAGCGCGCCGGACGAGGCCGCGCCGCGCCAGCCGCTCGGCGTCGATATCAAGGTGGCCGGCGCCGGCGTCAACGAGGAGGCCTACGTCACGCTCGCGGCGGTCGACCTCGGCATCCTCAACCTGACGCGGTACCAGCCGCCGGCGCCGGACGCCTGGTATTTCGGCCAGCGCCGGCTGGGCATGGATATCCGCGACCTCTATGGCGAACTGATCGACCGCTTCCAGGGCATGCCGGGCCACGTCAAGTCGGGCGGCGACGGCGGCTCGCTTTCGCGCCTCGAAGGGCCGCCGCCGACGGAAACGCTGGTCTCGTTCTTTTCCGGGCCGGTCAAGCTGGACGGCGACGGCGCGGCGCACGTCGATTTCGCCATGCCCGACTTCAACGGCACCGTCCGTCTGATGGCGATCGCCTGGACCAAAACGGGCGTCGGCCACGCCGTCCGCGACGTGGTGGTGCGCGATCCGATCGTGACCGTCGCCGACTTGCCGCGCTTCCTGGCGCCCGGCGACCGCTCGCGGCTACTCCTGCATCTGACCCATGTCGAGGGGCCGTCGGGTGCTGTGCAGGTCGCGGTCGCCGCCGACGGGCCGGTCACGGTCGAGGGGGGCGCTACGCCCCGCACGGTCACGCTCGCCGACAAGGGCGAGGCGGAGGTGCGGCTGCCGATCAAGGCGGAGACGGCGGGCGACGCCCATCTGACGGTGACGGTCACGACGCCCGACGGCAACGCGCTGACCAAGCACCTGACGCTCGGGGTGCGCGACAACGAGCCGACGACGGCGATCGCGCGGGTCGTGCCGCTCGCCTCGAACCAGGGGGCGCTGACGGTGACGCAGGCCGAATTCGCTTCGTTCAAGCCGCATACCGGCATCGCCACCGTGGCGGTCAGTGGGGCCGGGCCGCTCGACGTGCCGGGCATCCTGCATGACCTCGACCGCTATCCCTATGGCTGTTCCGAACAGTTGACGAGCCGGGCGCTGCCGCTGCTGTACCTGGACCAGGTCGCGCTGGCGGCCGGGCTGTCCGGCGACGAAAGCGTCCGCGAGCGCGTCGAGAAGGCGATCGCCGACGTGCTGGCCAACCAGGGCACCAACGGCGATTTCGGGCTCTGGGGTCCCAGCGACGGCTCCGGCAACAATGCCGATCCGTGGCTCGACGCCTATATCGCCGACTTCCTGACGCGGGCGCGCGAGGTGGGTTATGCCGTGCCGGATGTCGGGTTCGACACGGCGCTCGACAATCTCAAGAACCGGGTGGCCATGGCTCCCGACTTCGACAAGGGCGGCGAGGGGATTGCCTATGCGCTCTATGTCCTGGCGCGCAACGGCAAGGCGGCCATCGGCGACCTGCGCTATTACGCCGACACCAAGCTGGCGGCGTTCACCAGCCCGCTGTCCAAGGCGCAGATCGGCGCGGCGCTGGCTTTGTACGGCGACCTGCCGCGCGCCGAAAGCGTGATGGCCCAGGCGGTCGCGGCGCTTGATGAGACCAGGCTGGACCGCGGCTGGCGCGCCGATTATGGCTCCACCCTGCGCGACGGCGCGGCGATCCTGACGCTCACCTCGGAGACCAAGGTGCCCGGCGTCGATGCCGGTGCGCTGGCCGGCCGGATCGCAAAGTTGCGGCTCGACGCGCGCTATACCAGCACGCAGGACGACGCCTGGACCCTGCTCGCGGCGCACGCGCTGATCGCGCGGTCGGGCGCGCCGTCGCTGCAGGTGGATGGCGCGCCGCTGAACGGGCCGCTGTTCCGCACGGTCAAGGCCGACGACCTGCCGGCCGACGGCTTGGTTGTCGCCAATGGCGGCGCCCAGGCAATCGACGCGGTGCTGCGCCTGTCGGGCATCCCGCTGACGCCACCGCCCGCCGGGGGCGACGGCTATACCATCGAACGGGCCTATTTCGACCTGAAGGGCAAGCCGGCCGATCCGGCCAAGGTCGAGCAGGGCGCGCGGCTTGCGGTCGTGCTGACCGTGACCTCGACCGAGAGCCGCGCGGCGCGCCTGATCGTCGACGACCCGCTGCCGGCCGGGTTCGAGATCGACAATCCGAACTTGGTCCGTGCCGGCGACGTCGCCGCGCTGGGCACGATCCGGGCGCCGGAGACCGTCGCCCATACCGAGTTCCGCAGCGACCGCTTCGTCGCGGCGCTCGACCGCGGCACGGGCGACCCGACCTCGTTCCAGCTCGCCTACATCGTCCGCGCGGTCTCGCCCGGCCATTTCCTGCACCCGGCGGCGACCGTCATGGACATGTACCGGCCGGACCAGCGGGCGCGCACCGCGACGGGAACCGTCGACGTGGCCGGGCCGCCGGAATAGGAGGCCGCGGGATGGGCCGGCGCCGCAAGATCGCCGTCGCCGCGGCATGCTGTGGGCTGATCGTGCTCGCGGCCGTCGGCGGCCTGCGGCTTGCGGTTGGCATGGCCGCCGTGCCGCCGGCGCCGGTCGCTTCCTCCGTGGTACTCGACCGTCACGGCGCGCTGATGCGCGCCTATACGGTGGCGGACGGCATCTGGCGGCTGCCGACCACAGTCGACGATGTCGACCCGCTGGTCGTCCGCATGCTGCTGGCCTACGAGGACCACCGCTTTTGGCAGCACCACGGTGTCGATGTCCGGGCCGTCGCGCGCGCGGCATTCCAGTTCATGACCCATGGCCGCATCGTGTCGGGCGGCTCGACCCTGACCATGCAGGTGGCGCGGCTGCAGGGTGAGGGGACGACCCGCTCGGTCGCCGGCAAGCTCGGCCAGATGGTCGGCGCGCTGGCGCTGGAGCGGCACGCGACCAAGCGCGAGATCCTCGACCGCTACCTGACGCTCGCGCCCTATGGCGGCAACCTGGAAGGCTTGCGCGCCGCGTCGCTCGCCTATTTCGGCAAGGAGCCGCGCCGGTTGAGCGTGGCCGAAGCGGCGCTCCTGGTCGCGCTGCCCCAGGCGCCGGAGGACCGCCGCCCCGATCGGCACCCGGCGGCGGCGCGGGCGGCGCGCGACCATGTCCTGGTCCGCGCCCTGGCCGAAGGCGTGATCGACGGGGCCGGCGCGGCGGCGGCGCGCCGAGCGCCGATCCCGCGGCAGCGCCGGCCCTTTCCGATGCTGGCGCCGCAGCTTGCCGACCGCGTCGTCGCCGCGGCGTCGGGCCGGGCGGCATACCGCCTGACGCTCGACGCCGACCTGCAGCGCGGGCTCCAGGCGCTGGCCGCCGAGCGCGCCGCCGCGATCGACCCCGCCGCCTCCGCCGCGATCGTGGTCGCCGACCACCGGACCGGGGCGATCCTGGCCTCGGTCGGCTCCGCCGGCTTCTTCGATGCCGCGCGCGCCGGCTATATCGACATGACGGACGCGCTGCGCTCGCCCGGATCGACGTTGAAGCCGCTGATCTACGGGCTGGGGTTCGAGCTCGGCCTGGCGCATCCCGAAAGCTTGGTCGACGACCGGCCGACCGCCTTCGCCGGCTATGCGCCCGAGAATTACGATCGCGCCTTCCACGGCACGGTGACGGTACGGCAGGCGCTCCAGGCGTCGCTCAACGTGCCGGCGGTCATCATGCTCGACCTGGTCGGTCCGGCGCGCCTCGCCGCGCGGATGAAGCGGGCCGGGACCCACCCGGTGATCCCGGACTTGAGCCCGCCGGGCCTCGCCATCGGCCTCGGCGGCCTGGGCGTGACCCTGCGCGACCTGACAACGCTCTATGCCGCGCTGGCCCGCGGCGGGAGTGCCGTCACACTCTACGACACCCTGCCGCCGCCGCCCGGCGCCGGGCCGCTGCCCCAGCGCCGAGTGCTGGACGAGCGGGCCGCCTGGTACGTCTCCGACATTCTGGCCGGGGCGCCGGTGCCGCTCAACCGGCTCGGCGGGCGGATCGCCTTCAAGACCGGCACCTCCTACGGCCACCGCGACGCCTGGGCGGTCGGCTATGACGGGCGGATCGTGGTCGGCGTCTGGCTCGGCCGGGCCGACAGCGCGCCGGTGGCGGGCCTTGCCGGCATCGACGCCGCCGCGCCGCTCCTGTTCGACGTGTTCGCGCGGGCCGGCCGGCCGGCGCCGCTGCGCCAGGCGCCGCCCGGCATCCTCAGGGCCGCGACCCCCGCGCTGCCGCCGCCGCTGCGCCGGGTTGAAATGCGCCGCGTCGCCGCCGGATCGGGGGATTCGCCGGGGCCGGAGATCGCCTTCCCGCCCGACGGCGCGCGCGTCGACCTGGCAATGGGCGGGCCGGACGGCGGGATGCTGGTGGTCAAGGTGCGCAACGGGACCGGCCCGTTTACCTTCTTCCTGGACGGCGCGCCGGTGGCGGAAGAACCGTTCCTGCGCCAGGCGGCCGTGCGCGCAACGGGCGAGGGCTTCGCCACCATCGCGGTGGTCGACGGCGAGGGCCGGTCGGCGCGTGTCCGTGTGTTCGTGCGATAGAGATAGACCGCGATGAACCGGCCCTCGCCGCTGCAGAACCGCGTGACGCCGTTTGGCGAGATCGTCGCCGTGGGCGAGCGCGGCCTGTTCACCGGCAATCGCGGCATCCTGCACGATCCGGCGACCCGCACTCTGCTCAAGCGGCGCTGGACCAACAAGGCGTGGATCATCTGCCTGTGCAGCTTCAAGGGATGGCATCGGGTGGTGATGGGCGGAAGAAGCTGGACGGAGCTGTTCTTCCTCGACGAGGCGACCGCGCTCGCCGCCGGGCATCGGCCGTGCTTCACGTGCCGGCGGGCCGAAGCGGAGGCCTTCCGCGCGGCCTGGGCGGCGGGCAACGGCGGCGCCCGTCCGCGCGCGCCTGAGATGGACGCCGTGCTCCATGCCGAGCGCCTGGCGGACCGGAAGAAGCGCACCCATCCGCTGGAGCAACCCATCGCGGCGCTGCCCGACGGCGCAATGGTCGCGGCCGAAGGCGAAAGCTATGCCGTGGTCGGCGGCCGGCCGCTGCGCTGGTCGTTTTCCGGCTACATGCCCGTTGCAAACTTCCCCGAACGCACCGTGCTGGTGACACCGCCGTCGACCGTGCGCGCACTCGCCGCCGGCTATCGCCCACTGCTTCACCCCAGCGCCGGATAGGACCACGCGACAGGGGTGCGATGGATCGGCCGCGACCTACCCTGCGAAGGCTGTCGTGGACAGGAGCGCGATCTCGGCGTGGCGGGAATCGAGCCGGGTGTGCTGCACGACGATCGGCACGTCGGATTCGATGACCGAGGAATAGTCCGTTCCGCGCGGCACCGGCGCCGGATCGGTCAGGTCGTTGAACCGGACATGCAGGGTGCGCCGCGCCGGCACCTCGACCCGATAGGGTCCGACCGGCTCGCGATCGACGAAGAACAGCGTGATCGCGACATGCGCCGCCGCGTCGCCGGCATTCAGGATGCAGGCGGTCTCGTGGCTGATCAGGGTCCGGTCGGCGCCGGCCATGCTGTCCGCGGGGATGTAGCCTTCGGCGATGGCCCAGCGGGTATGTCCAATCGGCTTCATGTCGCGTCCTCGAATGGTTGCTACAGTCTTCAAACCCGCGAGCGGCGGAGGTGGCCCCGGTCCGGGGGCGGCGAATCCGCCGGGCGGCCACGGTGGACCCGAACCGCGACGCCGCGCTCGCGCAAGGGGACGATACGCCGCAGCGGCGCTGCTGCACCGGCCGCCGCCTGGGGCGTGCCCGGCGGAGGTCGGAGACCGGGGCCTTGGCCACGTTCCAAAGATCGGGATCGCGGGCTATCGTTGCGGCGATTGGGCAACCGCACCGGGGGAGGTCGCCGTGCCGCTCGAATCCTGGTCCTGCGCCGCACCCAGCTTCGACCGCGCGCTCGACCGGCTGGCCGAGGAAGCCTCGGCGTTGGGATTTGACGCGGTCGACTACGCGTTCATGCCGCGGGCGCGCACGCCGGACGGCGGCTTCAGCGCGCCGGACATAGAATCGCGCAACCTGCCGCCGGACTGGAAGCCCGGCTGGGCGCGCTATTGCCGCGAAGACCCGTACCTGTGGACCTGCTATCGGCGCAACCTGCCGCTCGATTGGGACGAGGTCAAAGGCGCCGCGTGGCTTTCCGACACCCAGAAGCAGGCGATCGCCTATATTGACGGCCTCGGGTTCCTGGACGGCGTCACCGTGCCGATCCACCTGGTGGGCGGCAGCTTCGCCTTCGTCAGCGGCATGGCGCGGCCGCGTCACGGAGCCTGGCGCGCGCAGCAGGCCTGGGCGACGGAAAAGCTGTTCGTGCTTGCGCACACCTTCCATGCGGCGGTGGCCCGCCATGTCGGCGGCTCCGGCGGCGAGCGTCCGGTCGCGCTCTCGCCGCGCGAGTGCGACGTGCTGCACCACGCCGCCCGCGGCCTCAGCGCGCCGGAGACGGCGCGGCTCATGCACCGCTCGGTCGAGACGGTGCGGCGCCAGCGCAAGTCGGCGATGGACAAGCTCGACGCGCACACCATCGCCCACGCCGTCGCGCGCGCGGTGTCGCTCGGCCTGGTCGAGCCGCCCCTGCATTGACCGAAGGCCGATGACCCGTTCGGGTCATTGTTCCTCCGTCGTCCGCATTCCATGATCGGCGCAACCGCGATTGCGGACTGCAAAGACAGGGAGGCCCGATCATGATCATTGCAGAATACGGGAAGTATGACGGTCTGGGGTTGGCAGAGCTGGTGCGCCGCAAGGAGGTCACGCCGGAAGACCTGGTGGACAGCGCTATCGACGCGATCGGGCGGCTGAACCCCCAGATCAACTGCGTCGTGCAGCAATTGCGCGACCATGCGCTCGGGCAGATCAAGGCCGGCCTGCCCTACGGCCCGTTCCGCGGCGTGCCGCTCCTGGTCAAGGAGTTCGGCATGCACTTCAAGGGCATGGTGTCGTCCGGTGGCTCGCGCATGGCCGCAGGCTTCCGCCACGATCACGACACCGTGATGATGGAACGCTGCCACGCCGCCGGCATGGTCACCGTCGGCACCACCACCACGCCGGAGATGGCGTTCAACGCCGCGAGCGAGGCGCTGCTGTACGGCCCGACGCGCAATCCCTGGAACCTGGATTATTCGGTCGGCGGATCGTCCGGCGGCGCCGGCGCCGCGGTCGGTAGCGGCATGGTGCCGATCGCCCACGCCAATGACGGCGCCGGCTCGATCCGCATCCCGGGCGCCTGCAACGGCGTGGTCGGCATGAAGCCCTCGCGTGGGCGCACCCCCGGCGGACCCGATTTCGGCATGCTGCTGTGGGGACTGGCCGTGGAGTTCTTCGAGACGCGCAGCGTGCGCGATTCGGCCGCCATGCTCGACGCCGTCGCCGGGCCTGACGAGGGCTATTTCTACACCGCGCCGCCGCCGCGCCGCGGCTTCCTGACCGCGGCCCTGACGCCGCCGGGCCGCCTGCGCATCGGAGTGGTCGAAAGGCTGCCGGGCGGCTGCGCCACCGCGGCCGAGAACCTGGAGCGCCTGGCCGACACGCGCAAGCTGCTGGAGGAGCTCGGGCATATCTGCGAGCCGCTCCGCATCGAATACGACGCCGAGACGTTCAATGCATCGTCCGTGCCGCTCTGGGCCACGACCCTCGGCTATTTCATGGACCTGTTCTCGCACGCCACCGGCCGCCCGGTCGGGCCGGACAATACCGAGGCCGTGACGCTCGCCGTCTACCAGTACGGCCAGTCGCTGAAGGCGTTCGAGCTGGAGGCGGCGATGGCGCAGCAGAACGCCATCGCGCGCCAAGTCGCGGCGCAGATTCGCGATTATGATGTGCTGCTGACGCCGGCGCTGGCGCGCGACGTGGCGAAGATCGGCGAGCTCGACCAGAACGCGCAGAACGTCGACATGCTGGCCTGGTGGCAGCAGATCATCCAGGACTATTCGCCGTTCACGCCGCTGTTCAACACGACCGGACAGCCGGCGGTCATGCTGCCGCTGTGGCAGGCGAAATCGGGTCTGCCGCTCTCCATGCAGTTCGTCGGACGCCCCGGCGACGAGGAGACGCTATACAGCCTGGCCGGGCAGTTGGAGCAGGCCCTGCCGTGGACGGATCGCCGGCCGCCGCACTACGCCTGACGCCTCCGCCCGCCTGCCGCCCGGCCCCGCCGCCGGGTTGCAGCCCGATTCGCACGCCTTCGCCGCAGTACGGCGGCGGTCCTGGCGCAAGGATCGCGGCCGTGCGCGGCGGGCGCTGGCGCGCCGACCCGCGAAATGCTCCATAATCGCCGGAACGGCTGCGGGGGAGAGAGCATTGCTGCGGGTTGGAATCGATGTTGGCGGCACGTTCACGGACCTGTTCGCCTTCGACCGGGACACCGGCGAGGTGCGGACAGCGAAGGTCCTGACCACCAAGACCAACCTGGTCGACGGGGTGTTCGGGGCGCTCAAGGCGGCGGATATCGAGCCGTCGCAGATGCTGGAATTCATCGGCCAGGGCAGCACCACGGCGACCAACGCGCTGATCGAGCGCAACTTCCCGCCCGCTGCACTGATCACGACCGAGGGCTTTCGCGACACGATCGAGATCGGCCGCCAGCGCCGCGCCCACCTCTATGACCCCTATCAGGTCAAGGAACGGCCGCTGATCCCGCGGCGGATGCGCTTCACGGTGGACGAGCGGCTGTCCGCAAGCGGCGAGGTGGTTCGTCCGCTCGACCGTACACGGACGAAGGCGGTAATCGACCGTGCGCTGGCGATGGGCGCGCAGAGCTTCGCGGTCGCCTTCATCAACGCCTATGCTGACGGCCGCCATGAGCGGGAGGCGCGCGACCTGATCGCCGAGGTCGCCCCCGGCGTGCCGGTCGCGATCTCCAGCGAGACCCGGCCGGTGTTCCGCGAGCTTGGCCGTTTCACCACCACGGTCATCCGCGCCGCCCTGCTGCCGGTCATGGCAAGTTACTTCGAGCGGCTGGAGCAGGCCCTGCGCGAACGCGGCTTCGCCGGCACGCTGACGATCATCAAGTCGAACGGCGGCACCATGGCGGTGCAGGCGGCCAAGGAGCGGCCGGAGGAATTGTTGGAATCCGGCCCTGCCGGCGGCGTGGCCTATGCCGCGCTGCTGTCGCGCACCGTGGCGCGGCAAACGAACATCATTCACACCGACATGGGCGGCACCTCGTTCGACGTGTCGGTGGTCGAGGACGGCGCCGGCCTGATCACGCACGAGCACGATTTGGGCTGGGACGTGCCGCTGATCACGCCGATGCTCGACATCCGCAGCGTCGGCTCCGGCGGTGGCTCGATCGCCTGGATCGATGGCGGCGGCTCGCTGCGCGTCGGGCCGCGCAGCGCCGGCGCCGATCCCGGGCCGGTCTGCTATGGCCGCGGCGGCGCCGAGGCGACCGTGACCGACGCCAACCTCGTGCTCGGCCGGCTCGAAGCGACGCTGGGGGGCAAGTTCGACCTCGACATCGAGGCGGCGCGGCGCGCGATCGCGGCGGTGGGCGAGCGCGTCGGGCTCGACCCGGTCGCGGCGGCCGAGGGCATCGTCGCCATCTGCAACGAGAACATGGCCCAGGCGATCCGCGCCGCGCTGGCCGATCGCGGGCGCGACCCGCGCGACTTCGCGCTGGCCAGCTTCGGCGGCGCCGGCGGCATGCACGCCTGCTGGATCGCGCGCTCGCTCGGCGTTCCGGTCGTGATCGTGCCGGCCTATGCCGGCGTCGCCTCCGCCTTCGGCGCGACCCAGATGGACATCCGCTACGACATCGAGCGGTTCTATTACAAGCCGCTGCACGACGCCGACCCGGCCGCGCTGGAGGACGAATTCGGCGCATTGGAGCGCGACGGCGCCGACCTGATCGGGCGCGAGGGCCTGAGCGCCGATTCGATCCGGTTCGAGCGCACCGCGCAGATGCGCTATGAGGGCCAGAGCTACGAGGTGCTGACGCCGCTCGACACCGGGCCGATCGCCACGCTCGAGCCCATCGCCAAAAGCTTTCACGAAGCGCACCTGCGCGAATACGGCGTCGCGTCGGAGGATTTCGCGCCGGCCTTCGTCAGCCTGGGGGTCGCGGCGATCGGCGCGGTGCAGCATTTCCGTCCGGCACCGCAGCGCAGCGACGAGGCGGTGGCGCGCCTGCCGCTCAAAGGCGAGCGCCCGGTGGTGTTCGACGGCACGGCGCGCCCGACGCCGGTCTACGACGCCCGCCAGCTCATTCCCGGCGCGCGCATCCAGGGGCCGGCGGTGCTGGAGCACGCGCATTCCTGCACCGTGCTACCGCCGGGTTCCGATGCCGTGATCGACCCGGAGAGCAATCTGATCATCACCGTGTAGAATGCCCCATTCGACAGGGAGGTCGGCCATGACCCGCCAGAACACGCTCGAAAAGCTCGATCCCGTCACGTTCGAGGTGCTGCGCAGCTTCTTCGAATATACCTGCGGGCGGATGAGCACGGTGCTGCAGAAGGCGAGCTTCTCGCCGATCATGTACGACAGCGTCGATTTCTCGAACGCGATCTACAACGAGAAGCTGGAACTGGTCGGGCAGACCGCGAACTGCCCCGTCCACATCGCCGCGATGCACTTTTCGGCGCGCGCCTCGGTCGACCATTTCGGCTTCCAGTCGCTCAAGCCCGGCGACGTGTTCGTATTGAACGACCCTTACCAGGGCGGCACGCACATCAACGACGTGACCTTCACGATGCCGGTCTTCCTGCGCGACGAGCTGCTCGGCTTCGCCGTGTCGCGCGGGCATTGGACCGACCTCGGCGGCGGCAGCGCCGGCGGCCAGACCTTCGGCACCCACATCGCCGGCGAGGGCCTGCGGCTGCCGCCGCTGCGCCTCTACGAGAACTATCAGATCAATGACGACCTGTTGCGCATCATCCTCAGCAACACGCGCACGCCGCAATATGTGAAGGGCGACCTGCAAGCGCATCTCGGTGCGCTGCGCGTGGCCGAGCAGGAATTGCAGCGCGCGGCCGAACGTTATGGCGCCGAGGTGGTGCGGGCCGCGATGCGCGAGGTCATCGAATATACTGAACGGCTGACCCGCAGCGCGATCGCCGCGATTCCCGACGGCACCTATCGGGCCACCGATTATGCGGATACGGACGGTATCTCGGACGATCCCGTGCATATCGCGGTGGCGCTGACGGTCAAGGACGACACGATCACGGTCGACTTCGAGGGCAGCGACGAGCCGGTCGCCGGCGCGATCAACTCGCCGATGGCAAACACCTATTCGGCCGTCTACTACTCGCTGAAATTCTTTCTGGCGCCGGACGCGCCGGCCAATTCCGGCAGCTTCCGCCCGATCGCGATCCGCCTGCCGGATCGCTGCTGGCTGAATGCGCAATGGCCGTCGGGGACGATCGGCTGCACCACGCTGACCTCGTCCAAGATCACCGGCGCGATCTGGAAGGCGCTGGCCAAGGCGATGCCGGAGCGGGTCGTCGCGCCGACCTTCGGCGAATGCAACTGGTTCGTCTGCGCGGTGCGCAAGCCGGATACGGACGAAACGCTGGTCTTCTCCGATCTGCCGGCCGGCGGGTGGGGCGGCGGGCCTGAGCACGACGGCATGAACGTCACCCAGGATCCGCTGGGCAATTGCGCTAACCTGTCGGCTGAGGTGGCGGAGCTTTTGTTCCCGGTCCGCTACGAGGCGTTCGAGTTGCGCGACGGTTCCGGCGGCGCGGGGCTGAACCGCGGCGGGCTCGGCGCCCGGCTGAAGATCCGCTTCGATACCGGTGGCGAGTTCTCGATCGAGACCTCGCGCACGCGCGAAGGCGCCGCGGGCGTCAATGGCGGCGGCGACAGCCCGCCCCAATCGGTGCGCAAGGTCAAGCCGGCCGGCGAGGTCGAGGTACTGGGTGGCTATGACGCGGACGGAGCTTGGCACAATCCGCTGCGCGGCCGCCGCTTCGCGCCGGCGGAGGCGCTGGAGATCCTCAGCACGGGGGGCGGCGGCTGGGGCGATCCGCTCGACCGCCCGGCTGAGCGGGTGCGCGAGGACGTGCTCGACGACTACATCAGCCTGCGCGAGGCGGAGACCGCCTATGGCGTCGTGCTCGACCCCGCGACGCTGGAGATCGATCAGGCGGCGACCGCTACGTTGCGTACCGCACGCGCTGCCTGACAATTCGATTCGTCATTGCGAGCGCAGCGAAGCAATCCATTTCCTCGGCCGTCGTCCCGGGCGAGCGATAGCGAGACCCGGGACCCATTGTGCCGCGATATGGGTCCCGGATAGCCCTTACGAGCTTCCGGGACGACAACCAAAGCTGAATGACGTCGGGAGACGGGAGGCCGGCACCGGAATCATTCCGGTGCCTTGAACGGCGATAGACCGGCGGGGGCGAGGCCGGCCAGCCGCCCGATCAACCATGACGGCTTGCGACCGGCATCCTCGGCGGCGTCCTTCCGCTCGGTCGCGTAGCGCACGATGTTGCCGCCGATGAACCGGATCGGTTCGGGCGGGAAGCCGCGCGTCAGGCGGCCGACCAGGCCACAGCGCGACCATTCGTCGTCGCGTCCCAGCGCGAGCGCGGCCAGGATGCGCCCGCCCAGCATGCTGGGGCCGACGCCGTTGCCGGAATAGCCGACGCCGAACAGGACGCCCGGATAGCTGGCGAGCCGGCCGAATATGGGCAGGCCGCTGGGCGAGCGGTCGATCGGCCCGCGCCAGCTATGGGTGCGCGGCACGCCGCCGAGCGCGGGATAGGTCCGGCGCAGCCAGGTCTCGACCTCGCCGGCGATGGCGGATCGGCCCTCGAACCGCACGCCGACGTGGCGGCCGAAGGCCATTCCGCCGCGGCCGCCGCCGCGTCCGAACACAACGCGGCCGTCCGGCGTGGTGCGGTAGTAGTGCACCAGCATGCGCGAATCCGAGATGGTCATGCCGTCGGTCCAGCCGGTCCGCGCCAACGCGTCGGGCGCGGCGTCGGTCGCGACGATGTCGCTGGAGACGACGACGATCGCCTTGCGGATTTCGGCGAAGGCGACGCCCCAGGCATTGGTCGCGAGCACGACCTGCGCGGCGGTGACGCTGCCCCGGTCGGTTTGCACGCGACAGGGGCGCGTCTTGCTCAAGGCCCGCATGGCGGTGCCCTCGAAGATGCGCACGCCGCGCTCGAGCGCGACCCAGCGCAGGCCACGCGCCAGTTGGGCCGGCTGCACCGAGGCCGAGCTCGGCTCGAACACGCCGGCGACGTGGAAGGGCGAGCCGGTGCGCGCCGCGACCTCGGCCGGGTCGAGCGGCACGAACGGATGCGCCTGGTAGCGGGCGAGTTCGTCGAACGTCGCGTCCCAGGTGCCGACCTGCGCCGCGCTGGTCGCCGCCCACATCCAGCCATCGACGCGCAGGCCGGCGTCGATCCCGTTGTCGCGGCAGAAATGCTCCAGGTTGTAGATCGCGTCGGCCGAGGCCTGGCACAGGCGCAAAGCCTCCTCCGCCCCGCACAGTTTCTTCAGGGTCGTGAACTTCGACCACAGGCTCATCACGAAGCCGCCGTTGCGGCCGCTGGCACCGGCCCCGCAGACGTCGCGTTCGATCAGCACGACGTCGAGCGCGGGTTCCGCCTCTTTCAGCCGGATCGCGGTCCAAAGCCCGGTGAAGCCGCCGCCGACGATGCACACGTCGCAATGCGTATCGCCGCGCAACGGCTCTGGCCGCGCCGCGTCGGCCGCGAGCGCCTGCTGAAGCCACAGGCTCCGTGGCGGGGGGGCGATGACCCGGTCCTCCGTCGCGCCGTCCGGATCGGCGCGCCTCAGGCCCCGGTCTCCATCGGCATGGCAGGGTCGCGGCTCCATTCGGTCATCGAGCCGTCATAGACCGAAATCGCGGGGTGGCCCAGCCGCGCCAAAGCCAGCGCGTCCATCGTTGCGGAGATGCCGCCGCCGCAATAGCAGATGACGCGCGGCCGCTCGAACGCGCCGACCGCGGCGAATAGCGAGCGCAGCTCCGCGTCGGAGCGGTAGGTGCCGTCCTCGGCCAGCAGGGCGGCATAGGGCACGTTGGTGCTGCCCTTGATGTGGCCCTTGCGGCCGTAATTTGTCGGGGCGTCGCCGCGATGGACGCTGGGCGCCAGGGCGTTGATCGTGCAGACCGCGCCGTCGCCGATCGCAGCCAGCACCGCCTGCTTGTCGGCCCAGGCGCCGGGCCGCGCGGTCAGCGACAGTTCCGCCGGCGGATAATTCCGGGCGCCGGATTCGACCGGGCGGCCCTCCGCCTGCCATTTGGCGAAGCCGCCGTCGAGCACCGCGACATCGTCGAAGCCGCACGACCGCAGCATCCACCACAGCCGCGTCGCCCACATCGGCGTTGTCGTCGTATAGACGACGACGCGGGTGCCGTGCCCGACCCCGAGGGCGCCGAGCGCCTTTGCCAGCCGGTCGACCGGCGGCATGGTGAACGGCAGCGGCACGTCGGTGTTGGAGAGGTCGCGGACGAGGTCGGCGAAGCCCGCGCGGGGGATGTGGGCGGCCTCGTAATCGGGTCGCCCGCTCTCGATCGTATAGGGGCCGGGTGTCGCCGGCCGCAGGTGGACGGTGGCGTCGAAGATGCGCAGGTCCGGATCGCCCAAGTGATCCGCCAGCCATCCGGTCGATACCAGGCCCTTGCCGTCCCATTCCGCCATGCCGTCCTCCCCTCGCTCGGCGCGCGCCGGCGCCGCCGGTCGATCATCCCTTCCGGGCGGGCCGGAAATCAAGAGGGCTGCGGCGACCAGGCGTCAGTCGGTTTGGGTGTCAGTCGCCGTGGGGGGCGGCCGCGGCCGCGGCGTCTTCCTCGGTCAGGAAGGTCGAAGCCGGCCGGGGGCGCCGGCGCGGAATCCTGCCCCGGCTGGCGGCGATGCCGAGTTCCAGGCTGTCGGCGATGCGGTGCGCGCGCTCGACGAAGTGTCTGGCCGCTGCTGGCGGGCAAATCTCCCGCGCCGTCTCGGCGAACAGCGTCAGCCAGCGGTCGAAATGCGGCGTGCCGACCGGCAGCGGCGTGTGCGCCACCATCGGCTGGCCGTGATAGCGGCCGCTCATCAGCGCGACCGAGGACCAGAAGGCGCACATCCGCTGAATGTGCGCTTCCCAGTCGTGCACTTTGTATTCGAAGACCGGGCCGATCAGCGGGTCGCGCCGGGCGCGGTCATAGAAGCTGCGGACCAGCCGCTCGATCATCGGTTCGTCAATGCCGGTCCGGGCGAAGATATCGGCGACGATCTGCTCCCGGTCGCGCCGGAGATGGGGTGCGTCCACTATGTCCTCGCGCTGCCGCTCAGCCAAAAATGATACATAACAAATAGATGTTATGCACTCAAGCGAGGACGCTGCCGTCGCAGCCGGTATTCCCGTCTTCAGGCGACGGCCGGCTGGTCCCAGCTTGGGAACGGGTCGCGCAGGGCGCGGTAGAGCGCCGGGTCGAAGCGGTCCTCCGGGCCGACCAGGCAATCTTCCAGCGCCGCTTCGATGGCGCGCCGGTCCATGCCGGGGCCGCCGATGAACACGATCTCCTGCCGGCGGTCGCCCCAGACCGGCGACCAGCTTTTCGCCATCAGCTTCTGGAACGGTTCGTGGCGCGGCCAGAGCTGCCGGGCGACGCCGGCCCACCAAAAGCCGCGCGCTTCGGTCTTCGCTTGGGCGCCGGCCCAGGACAGGTCGCCGACCTGGGCGGGTCGGGTGGCCAGCCAGAAGCTGCCCTTGGCGCGCAGCACGCCGGGATAGGGCCGGGTCGCGAAAGCGTGGAAACGGGCCGGATCGAACGGGCGGCGGGCGCGGAAGACGAAGCTCGACAGGCCGTATTCTTCGGTCTCCGGCACGTGGTCGGCAAAGCCGTAGAGCGCCTTGTGCCAGGCCGGATGGCGCGCCGCCTTCACCGCATCGAACGATCCGGTATGCAGCACCGCCGAAAGCGGCGCGCGGCCGAAATCGGCCTCGATCAGGCGGGCGTCGGCGTTCAGTGAGCGGATCAAGGCGCGGATGTCCCGGCGGCCGCGTTCGGATGTGGCGGACGCCTTGTTGATCACCACGACGTCGGCGAACTCGATCTGGTCGACCAGAAGGTCGATCAGGGTGCGCTCGTCGGCGTCGTCCGCGGCGTGGCCCAGATCCTTCAGCCGGTCGCGGCTGCGGAATGAGTCCATCACGTTGAGCGCGTCGACCACCGTGACGAAGGTGTCGAGCCGCGCGATGTCGACCAGGGAGCGGCCCTCCTCGTCCCGGAACGAGAAGGAGGCGGCGATCGGGCGCGGCTCGGCGATGCCGGTGCTCTCGATCAAGAGGTAGTCGAAGCGGCCGCCGCCGGCCAGGCGCCGCACCTCGGTCAGCAGGTCGTCGCGCAGCGTGCAACAGATGCAGCCGTTCGACAGCTCGACCATCTGCTCGTCGGTATGGGACAGATCGAAGCCGCCGTCGCGGATCAGCTCCGCGTCGATGTTGACCTCGCTCATGTCGTTGACGATGACTGCGACGCGGATGCCGTCGCGGTTGTTCAGCACATGGTTGAGCAGGCTGGTCTTGCCGGCGCCGAGGAACCCGTTCAGCACCGTGACCGGCAGAAGATGGCGCCCCGCCGCAGACGGACGATCCGTTCCCGCCTCAGGCCGCGAGCTGTCCATTGAACACCACGTCTACCCAGTAATTCGACTTGCTGTAGCTGCCGGACGGGAACAGGCCGGAACTGCCATAGGCGAAGACGCCGTTGCCGCCGCTGGCGTCGGAGGCCGGCGCATGGAGGGACCCGTTCGAGTGATCGGTGTCGAAATAATTGCCGGTCGCGGAGTAGTTGCCGTCGGTATGATAGGAGGCGATGTAGGTGGTCCCGGCCGTGATCGCGACCGGGGTGTTGAGGTTGGCGGTCTGCCAGCCGCTCGCCGTTTCGTTGGTGAAGGTCGCGGTGGCGAGCAGGGTGCCGTCGGCGTTCCACAGATGACCCTCGTGGGCGCCGGTATTCTGCGGCCCCTTGTAGAACTTGATGCCGGTGATGGTGCCGGCCACGTCGGACGTGAACTTCATGCCCAGTTCGACCGGGTTGGGATCGTCATCCGTGATCGTCGCCGGAGTATCGGACGGCGCGAACAGGCTGATTCCGGAGCCGGGCGCGTTCACCGTCAGGGAGACGGTGGCGCTGGCGCTGCCGCCGCGGCCGTCGCCGATCGTGTAGCCGAAGCTGGCCGCGCCGGTATAGCCGGCATTCGGCGTGAAGATGACGGTCTGTGCCTGGGCGTTCAGCGACGCGACGCCGCCGGTGGCGCTGCCGACGCCGGTGACGGTCAGCGCGTCGCCGTCGGGATCGGTGTCGTTGGCGAGCAGCGCCGAGGTCGGCAGCGTGAGCGCCGTGTTCTCCTGGGTGCTGAAGCCGCTGTCGTTCGCGGCGACCGGGTTGTTGTTGGCGCCGGAGCCCTGGTTGTAGACGACATCGACCCAGTAATTGGCGCTGCCGTAAGTGGCGGTGGGGAACACGCCCGACGCACCGTAGGCATAGACGCCGTTGCCGCCGCTGGCGTCGGAGGCGAGTGCGGTCAGCGGTCCGTTGGTGACGGCATTGGTGAAGTAGTTGCCGGTGGCCGCGTAGTCGCCGTTGCTGTGATAGGACGCGATGTAGGTCGTGTTGGCAGCGATCGTCACCGGGCTCGCGAAGGTGGCGATCTGCCAGCCGCTCGCGGTTTCGTTGGTGAAGGTCGCGGTCGCCAGAAGGGTGCCGGTCGACGACCACAGGTGCGCCTCATGCACACCGGTATCCTGCGGCCCCTTGTAGAACTTGATTCCGCTGATCGTCCCGGTGCTCGACGCCTGGAACTTCATGCCGAGCTCCACCGCCTTGGGGTCGTCCTCGCTGGGTCCGGTCGGCCCGTCGGACGGCGCGAACAGGCTGAGCGCGGTGCCGGGGGCGTTGACGGTCAGCGCCACGGTGGCGGTCGCGCTGCCCCCGCGGCCGTCGCCGATCGTGTAGGTGAAGCCGGCCGCCCCGTCATAGCCCGCCGTCGGCGTGAAGATGACGGTCTGGGCCTGCGCGTTCAGTGCGATCGTGCCGTGGGTGGCGCCGCCCACGCTGACGATGCTGAGCGGGTCGCCGTCGGCGTCGCTGTCGTTGGCGAGCAGCGCGGCGGCGGCGATGGTCAGCGCGGCGTCCTGCTGGGTGCTGAAGCCGCTGTCGTTCGCCGCGACCGGATCGTTGTTGGCGGCGACGCCCTGTTCGTACACGACATCGACCCAGTAATTGGCGTTGCCGTATGTGGCGGTAGGAAACAGGCCGGACGCGCCGTAGGCAAAGACGCCGTTACCGCCGGCGACGTCGGAGGCCAGTGCGGTCAGCGGCCCGTTGGTCACGGCGTCGGCGAAGTAGTTGCTGTCCGCCGAATAGAAGCCGTTCGAGTGGTAGGAGGCGATGTAGGTCGTGTTGGCCGCGATCGACACCGGGCTCGTGAAGGTGGCGGTCTGCCAGCCGCTGGCGGACTCGCCGGTGAAGGTCGCGGTGGCGAGCAGGGTGCCGGTCGACGACCACAGATGCGCCTCGTGCACGCCGGTATTCTGCGGGCCCTTGTAGAACTTGATCCCGGTGATCGTCCCGGCGCTCGACGCCTGGAACTTCATGCCGAGCTCGACCGGCAGCGGATCGTCTTCGGTGACCATGTCCGGGGCGGCCGAGGACGGGAACAGCGATACGCCGGTGCTCGGCTGGTCGACCGTCAGGGCGACGTTGGCCGAGGCCGTGCCGCCGCGCCCGTCGCCGACCGTGTAGGTGAAGCTGGCCGGGCCGTTATAGCCCGCGGTCGGCGTGAAAGTGATCGTCTGCGCCTGGGCGTTCAGCGCGACAGTGCCGTGAGTGGCGCCGCTGACGCCGGTGACGTTGAGGCCGTCGTGGTCGGCGTCGGTGTCGTTGGCCGTCAGGCTCGACGCCGCGATGACCAGCGGCGTGTCCTGCGCCGTGTTGAAGCCGGAATCATCCACCGCAATCGGAACGTGATTGGGCGACGATATGAACTGGACATCGACCCAATAGTTCTCGTTGGTGAACGTGTTGTCCGGGAACGTCGTCGTGTCGCCGTAGGCATAGACGCCGGCGCCGGTCGGCGCGATGAGCTGGCCGCTGGTGCGCGGGGCGTCGAAATAGCCGGTCGTGGCGGAATAGCGGTTGCCGGTGTGGTAGGACGCGACATAGGTGGTGCCGGCCGTGACTGCCACCGGCTGCGAGAAGGTCACGGTCTGCCAGCCGCTATCGGTCTCGTTGGTGAACGTCGCGCTGGCCAGCAGGGTGCCGTCGGCGGTCCACAGATGCGCGGTATGCGTCCCCTGATTGAGGAAGCTTTTGTAGAAGCTGATGCTGGTGATCGTGCCGTCGGCGGTGGTCTGGAACTTCATGCCCAGCTCGACGCTGGCGAAGTCCTGGATGAATTCCGAATCGGTGTCGGCCGGCTTGTCGGCATAGGTCCAGAGGGTCGAGCCTTCCCACTGGCTGACGGTGATCGGCGTGCCCGTCGTCGGCGTGGCCTGCATGTTGAGGCTGTCGTCGACCGCACGCGCGAGGACGGTGTAGTTGCCCGCCGCCTCGACCCGGCCCGAATAGGTCCAGGTGTCGAAGCCGGTGGCCTTGTGCCACGTCGTGCCGCTGTCGATCGAGACCTCAACGCCGGCGACCTTGCCGCCGCCGCTGTCCTGCGCCGTGCCGGCCACGGTGATGTCCTGGCCTTCCAGGAAATCCCCGCCGGAGGACACGGAGGTTATGGTTGAGGTCGGCGCCGTATGGTCGGTCGTCCCGGTCGCGATGACGAGGCTCGCGTCCAGCGTATCGGGCTGGATCCCCATGTCGGCGAACAGGTTGACCATCGCCTGCTGCACGTTCGGGTCAGTCGGGATCTGCTCGTTGTCGTGGTGGTCATCCAGGCCCCATGACCAGTAGACCGTGCCCGCGCCGAACACGATCGCGCCGCTGTCGGCCCGGTACATCGTCAGGCTGTGCTGCGCCGCCGCGTTGTCGCCGACGACCGATCCGTAGTCGAGCAGGTAGGTGTTGACCGAGACGGTCGACAGCGACAGGTCGACCAGGCCCGCGGGGCGGAAGCCGTTATCGACGTCCGAATCCCATTCGTAGCCGAGCAGGCCGGTGACCAGGGCGCCGGTCTCGCCCGGCTGCAGTTGCGAAATGTCCGTGTTCCGCCAGAAGCGGAACTGGGACATGTCGTAGGGCACGGTGATCGTGTCCAGGCGATAGGAATCGACCGTGAACATCGTCCCGGTCAGCGCGTTCTCCGGCTCCTGCCCCGGATCCTGGAACCGTTCGTCCCGCCAGGTGCCAGTGCTGGTGTCGGAGGGGTCGATGTCCGAATTCGCCCAGGTCTCCTTGTAGCAGACCAGCGTGCGGTAGGGTGTGCCGCTGCCGTCGATGCTGTCCTCCCAGCGGGTCTTCCAATAGACCTCGTTGCCGCTGAAGAAGGCGAGGTTGACGCCCGCATCGCGCGCCGCCTCGACATTGGCGCGCTGGTCGGCCGACCAGTATTCGTCGTGGCCGACCGACAGGAACGCCTCGTGGTTCATAAGCTGCTGGCCGGCGCGCGCGGTGTCGACGCCGGAGATGTACGAGACGTCGTAGCCGTTTTCCTCGATCCAGCGGATCGCGGAATATTCGGCGCCGAACAGGTAGTCCTGCGGCCCCGAGGCATAGACGTAGTCGCTGGTGATGAACGGCCGGTTGTAGCTGACCGCGTAGGCGCGCCCGATCGCCTGCAGGCCGCAATGGCAGTTGGGTGGCTGGTAGGACAGCATGTCGTCGGGGTTCAACGGCACGTCGCCGCCGTAGAAGCTGGCGCCGCCCCAGGCGTTATAGGCCTGCCAGGTGGTGTCCGAGGTCTGGAACACCATGTCGCTGTGCGATTGGTCGTCGCGGACGATGAACGGGATCTCGTTGACCCCTTCGGTGCCGTCCTCGCGCACCAGCTTCGCCAGATAGACGCCGGACACCGCGTCCGCCGGTACGTCCCAGCTCGCCGATACGCCCCAGTTGCCGCAGTCGATCAAGCCGAGCGAATAATCGACGATCGGGTGCGGCTGGACCTGGGCGGTGTCGAGCTGGCGCTGGATCGTGGTGACCAGCCGCGCGCCATCGCCGCCGTAATAGCCCAGCCGATAGATGTCGATCCGATAGTTGGTCGAATCGGTATTGATCTTGAAATCGACGGTATCGCCATGATCGACGCTGATGTCGGTCGCGAAGCCTTCGATGTTGCGGTCGCCGGGTGTGGTGGAGCGCCAGACGCTCTCCGGCGTCCCCTGCTTCATGTTTTCCAGGGCAATGGCGTTGAGTTGCTGCGCTTGGGGTGCTGCCGCGGTCGAATCCGGGGCGTTGATTACCACCTGCGGGTCGGTCAGGAGCGCATTGACACCCTTGCTGAACGCGATCGGGCCGTTGGCCAACGATTGGGGCAGCGTCGTCGTCGGCGTGCTGGCCACCGATTCCTGCGTCGTGGTCGGGCCGACCCCCGGGTCGATGTCCATGCCCACCGCGGTCGACTGCAGCGCCACCGCTGATGAGCCGGACGATATCGCGCTGCTGAGCGTCGATGTGACCGATGTGGCCCACGGGCGGACGGCCGGCACCGCGGTCGCTGACGTGGCGGCGGGGCCGCCCGGCAGGTCTCCGGCTGCGCCGCCGCCGGTCCCGGTCGGGTCGAGGGGCGAGATCGCGGTCGTCGCGCCGATGCCGGCGCCGTCGGCGGCCGATGAGTCCGCCGGTGCGCCGGTCAGTCCGGAAAGGGTCGATGTCGAATCCGCCGACGGCATTCGTGTCAGTGGTGCAGCGCCCGCGCCCGACGACGATGCGAGAATCCGGCTGTTCGTATCCATGCTTAGCCCCCGTCGATCGCCGTCATGTGCGGTCGGGTCACCAGGACACAGCGTTTCTGTGATCGGGACGTGCGGAAAGGTATCTCTTTGGCGGTCGGATCAGCCGAAATAGGTAAGACGGCGAAGGCGGTTTCGATTGACAGCCGGATCGCGTTTCGATCCGTAAACGGATTGGGGCGTCAGCCGGCGGTGGCGCGACGCGTTTGACCAATGAGACCATCGATGGATGGCATCTAACCCCTATGGGGAATCCAATATCCGATCAACGGGCGATAGCATTTCCGCTCTCCATTGGCGGAGGGCGCGATATGCAAAGATACAAGTCTGCGATTCTAGCCGTTGCGATTCTGGTCGGCGGCGCGACCGGCGCGTCCGCGTCGCTGGTCGATGTCAGCCGCGTGCAAATCTTGGCGGGCCCGAGCAATCCGGGCGACCTGATCAGGGACCTGATCAAGGATCTGATCAAGGATCTGCGTGGGGGCCGCGGCGGCCCTAGCGGAGGACCGCATTCGGTGCCGGGGCCGGCCGCCGCCGTCGGGCTGTCGTACCTGCTGGCGGCGGGCGGCTATCACCTGATCCGCCGACGCCGTCGTAACCGGGACAAGCAGGAATGACGTCCAATCGCGGCTTTGGCAGCGGCTGATCGCGCGGGCGTTCCACCTGGGCCGGCCAAGGTGTTCACGGCACGGACGGTAGCTCTCTGCTGACGGGTTTTGCGCATGCGTGACGGGCTGGCAGCGATGGGACCGGCGGCGCAGGAATATGGCGCGTCGTCGGCTTACGTGGTCGGCCGCGGCGCGCTGTTCGGCGGCGTCGCGCTGATCGGCATCGCCAATGCGCTGACGGAGCGGGTCGTTTCCGCCGTCAGGTTCGATGGCCTGTCCCAAGCGCTGATCACGACCTTCGGCGTCAGCGTCCTGGTATGGATCGGCGCCGGCTTGGGCATATCGCTGCTGCTGCGCGACCGCGCGGCGCCGGCGACGCGGCGCGACTGGACGGTCGCGATGGTGGCTGCCGTCGCGTTCCTCATCCCGTCGAGCATGGCAAGCTGGGTCGCGCTGACCGGCGTCGCCGCCTATTGCCTTCACGTTGCCATGCCGCGCACTGCCCTGCATCGGGGCGCGCTGATCGTGCTCGCGATCGCGGCGGTCCGTTTCTGGAGCCACGTCGCCTTCGCATTGTTCGGCCACTACATCCTTCAGATCTATGCGATGCTCGTAAGCCGGCTGGTCGGGGTCGCGCGGGCCGGTAACGCCCTGCAGCTTGCGGACGGCGGCTATCTCTGGATCGCGCCCGGTTGCTCGTCCTTCACCAACGTCTCGCTGACGGTTCTGTGCTGGATCCTGTTCGCCCAGGCGACGGACCGTCCACTGCGCCGTCGCGCATCGGCCTGGTGCCTGCTGGCGATCGGCGGGGTCGTCGCCATCAATGCTGTCCGCATCGCCCTGATCGTGCGCTACCCGGATTTCTTCCAGCTCATCCATGGGCCGATCGGCGCGACGACCGCTGGCTGGCTGACTGTCGCCGCCATGGTGGGCCTCTGTGCTTTCGGGACCAGGCGCGATGCGCGCGTCTAGCGTCCGGGCGGCCTTCCTCGCGGTGCTGATCGTCACCGTTGCCGTCAAAGTCTCGATCGCCGGCCGGGAGCTTACCGAGCCGCCCGCACACCCGGAGAAGCCGTTCGTGGATCGGCTGCGGGCGCAAGGCTTCGACGTGACGCTCCGCTCCGACTCCAACCCGGCGGTAATGCGCGCGGTGGCCGGTGCGTGCCGGCTGTCCGCGGCGATCACGTCGCCCGCCGGATGGGACCGGGCAGTGGTCCAGCGTCTGGCCCACGACGGCGACCGCACGTATTTCGTGTTTCGCGGGAGCGTCTACGCGACGCAGCCCGTCATCCGCACGTCGCTTCATTACTATTGGTGGCGGGCCCGGCGATCCTTCGGCGTCGATGCGCGATTAAGCCCGGTACTGGCGGTCATCGCGTCGCCGGCCTGTGACGCAGCCACGGCGGTACGGCCGTTCCTGGCGCACGGCGTCGGCTAACCTCGCCGCCCTTCCGCGAACGGGCGCGAACGCGCCGCCGCGGCGCAATTCTCCATTTGTCAGTCAGAACTGGTCGCGCCGAGGTGCCGGCGGCGTTTTCGCACGTCGTCCTGTCGCTGCAATCGATAGCGGGAAGGGCGGATGACCGAGAAAGGTTGCATCGGATTTGAGCTAAATCAATGTCGATCGAGGAGGTACCCGCTATTCATTCATTATGGGTAGGTAATCATCCGTTAAGCGAAATTGTAAGCGTGCTGAATAGGTGAGCTAATACGGCGAGGGACAAGTGGTCCAATATGGTTAATGTTTTATGTAATATCGAGAACAATTGATGCGAAATTGACCTGACTGCTCCGTTCGGGCGAGGGGAGCTGATGTCAAATCAATACTTCCTGCCGGCCGATACACCTGCCGAGTCAGCGAAGCAGTTCGTGAAGTATTCCCGTTCCAGCCGGAGGGCATCCAGATGACCCAGCAATTCAACGTTGAAGCCGCACTGACGTCCTACTGCCCGTCGGATGCCATCGTCGGCGTCCAGGGCCGCGAGAACGGCGCCGGCCCAGCATCGGCGAGGATTCCCGCCACCGTACTCGCGGAGAAGGTCGTCGTGGTCGTGGATGGCTCGGCATTCAGCCGCGAATGCCTCACCAAGGCGCTGCAAACAACGTACACGTCGGGTGCCATCGTTGCGTTCGAGGGCGCGGAGCAATTGCTGCACGCCGACCTCGATCCCGACACGGTCCGCCTGGTTCTGTTCAATGCCCATGGCAAGCGCGCGCGCGACGTCGGGGTCGAGCAGGCCCTGCAGCAGATCCGGCTGAACTTCGCGGAGGTCGCGGTCATCCTGATCTCGGATTTCGAGAGCGGCGATCGCGTGATCGAGGCGCTGGGGCGCGGCGTCCGCGGCTACATCCCGACCAGCGCGAGTTTCGACGTCGCGATCAAGGCGATGCGGCTGGTGGAGGCGGGCGGCACCTTCGTGCCGGCGACCAGCCTGATGAACCTGTCGGACATGGCGCCCGGCTCCGCCAACGGGCCGCACAAGGTCAACGGCGTCGACGGACCCGACTTCACGCCGCGTCAGCTCGGCGTCCTCCACCGGATCACCGAAGGCAAGGCCAACAAGATCATCGCCCACGAGCTGGCGATCAGCGAGAGCACGGTGAAGGTCCACGTGCGCAACATCATGCAGAAGCTGAAGGCGACCAACCGGACGGAAGTGGCCTTCCGCACCAGGGGCATGTTCAGCCACGAAATGTAATCCGAGGCCGTAAGGCGCGGGGTTCCGGCGAGCGGGGATTGAGCGATGATCGTAGTCGATCAGAACGAGAACAGGTCGTCAGGCTTCCTGGTCAACTGCCTTCGCGTTGCGGGCCGGCGGAAATGGATAATCGGCTTATCCATGCTGGGCGGCCTCGCTATCGCGCTGTTGCTCAACGCGATGGCGCTGCCGCGCTATACCGCTGGGGCGGTGGTCGCGCTCGACGCGCGCAAGGTGCAGGTCATCGACATCAACTCCGTGGTGTCCAAGCTTCCGGAGGAGAATGCCGCGCTGCGCACCGAACTCGACGCGATCACGTCCCGGTCGATGGCCAGCCTGGTCGCCGACCGGCTGAAGATCGAGACCCGGCCCGACCTGCTCGCCGCGATGCGGGTTCGCAATCCGCTCGCGGTGCGGGTACACGGCGCGCTTGCGCGCGTGGCCGGCGCGTTCGGCCGCCTCCGGCCGTCCTGGCTGACTGGCGCGGAGGACGACCCGGCGCCGGTCGTCCGGCCGTACGCGGAAAAGGTCGAGCGGGCGGCGATCGTGGACTGGCTGCAATCCGGCCTGGGCGTCAGCAATGACGGCCGTTCCTTCACCATCTACATCGACTTCTCGTCGCCCGATCCCGCTGTGTCCTCCGAAATCGCCAACGCGTTCGCGGCCACTTATCTCGACGATCTGGTCAGCATGAAGGTGCGCGCCGCGCGCAACGCCAGCACGTGGCTGCGGCAGCGGCTGGAGGAGATGCGGCACGAACTGGAAGTGTCGGAGACCGCGGTGTTCGAGTTCCGCCGTTCCGCCGGCCTGATACAGTTTCGCGGCGATACGCTTGCCAGCCAGCAGATCAGCGAATTGAACACGCGGCTCGGCGAGGTGCGGACCGAGCGCGCCAGGATCGAAGCCCGGATTCAGAATGCGATGAGCAGCAACGGCGGTCTTGCCGAAGTTGCGGATTCGCCGCTGATCGAGGCGCTGCGCAAGCAGATTGGCGACAACGACGCCAAGCTCGCCGACCTGCGCGATGCCGGCGCGCAGCGCAATCCGGAGACCCTCGCCCTGGAATCGCAGCAGGCGGCGCTGCACAAGCAGTTGACGCGCGAAACCGGGCGCGCCGTCGCCAGCCTCAAGGAAGAGGCCGCCGCGGTCGGGCGCCAGGAGGCGGAACTGCAATCGAGCCTGCAGGGCATGGCGTCACGCTTCGGCCACGCCGGCGAGGCCGCCGTCCGGCTCAGCCAGCTCGAGCGGGAGGCCGATGCCAGCCGCGCCATCTATGAAAGCTTTCTTGGCCGCTACAAGGAGACGATCGAGCAGGAAGGGCTGACGATGCCGGAGGCCCGGCTGTTATCGGCGGCGGAACCGCCGGTGGTGCCGACCGGCGCAGGCCGCCTGTCGGTGATGCTGTTCGGCCTGCTGAGCGGGTTGGCGTTCGGCGCCATGCTGGCAGCGTTCCGTGAGCGGCTCGACGAGCGGGTGCACGACGTCGCCGATGTGGAGCGCGTCGCGGCCGCCTCGGTCATGGGCGTCCTGCCGGCAGTGCCGCGCTGGCGCCCGGCGCCGGAACTTCAGGTGTCGCGGTTCAACCGCACGCCGTTCGGCGAGGCGATCCAGCGGACCGGCGCCGCGCTGCGGCTGCCGCGGGCGCCCCTGCGGGCGCGGGTGATCATGGTCACGTCGGCCGCGGCGCGTGAGGGCAAGACGTCGTTCTGCACCGCGCTCGCCCGCTTTCTGGCCATGTCCGGCCGCCGCGTCCTGGTGATCGACGCCGATTTCCGCCGGCCGCGTCTGGGCCGGGCGTTCGGCTTGGTCGAGCGCGCGGATACCCAGAATGTCATCCACGGCACCGTGAGCCTCGCCGAAGGCGTACAGGCCGATCCGCGGTCGGGCGCGCATGTGCTGACGGCGCTGGCCGAACCGGGCGCGCTGCATTCGCACCTGCAGGGACCGGGATGGGACGCGCTGGTCGCCCGGGCACGCGAGCATTATGACGTGGTGATCCTGGACACGCCGCCGGTCGCGGCCGCGTCGGATGCCGGCGTGATCGGCGCCTGCGCGGACGTGAACCTGTTTCTGGTGCGATGGGGTCGGTCCACGCGGTCGGGCATTGTCGGCGCGATCCGGTTCCTGAACCTGTGCGGGCTGACCGTCGACGGCGTCGTGCTGACCAGGACCAAGGCCCGCGGCGCACCATCCTATCTGACCACCTACGGCCAGGGACCGGGCGGCCTGACGATCGTACCAGGCGAGACCCGCGCGGCGCTGCGCGCCCCGACGGCGAACTCGGTCTGAACGAAATCGTCCGGAAGGCCGCCTCGGCCAGGTGCTCCCCTGTTGTTCCAGGCGGTAGAGTGTTTCCAGCAAAAGTGGATGCCACTTTTGCGGTTCGGAAACGCGATAAACCACCAAGAACTTAGAGATCGTCCACCGTTTCCATGAAACGGTGAACGGCTCCAGAGTGTGCTGAGATCAGGTTGAACCGCCTGCCCTCGGATGACAACAAAGGGTGTGATCCACCAGATCTCAACCCGCTCTAGAACTGCACGTGGAAGCCGAGCATCGCGTAATAACGCTCATAGCGGTCGAGCGTGCGGTCCGAGAAGCGGTTGGAGTAGCCGACCGTGCCGGTCAACGACATGCGCCGGTTGACCAGATATTCCACCGTGGCGGCGCCGGTCGGCGTGACCATCTGGCGATCTTCGTCCTTGTACGTTTCCTGTAGGACGCCGACCTCGACCTTGGTCAGGAGGTTGTGCCGGGCTTCCTGTTCCAGCGCCAGCCCGAATTCCGTCTCGATACGTCCGGACGCGCCGATCTCGATCGTGGCCACGTCCTCTCGCCGGACCGAGGCCGTCAGCGCGCTGCGGGGCGTGATGCTCCAGGTCACGGCGCCGCGCGCGCCGACCCCCAGGAACGGACGGAGCGCCGGATCGTCGTTGTCCACGTGGAACAGGCCGACGGCCACCTCGCCCCACCATTTGTCGGTGATGTCGATGTTCGTTCCGAGATAGAAGCCGGTGGTGAACGAATCGCGATCGAGGCCGTCGCGGTCGCGCGCGGCGTCGACGTCGCGCCGCTCGGCATAGGCCTCCAGGAAGGGGCTGAACCGCGGCGTCAGGGTGTAGGAGCCGCGCAGCGTGCCGCGATATTCCGTGCGGTCGCGGTCCTGCTGGCCGCGATCGAGGTAGTTGTAGCGCTCGACGCGCGCGTTCGCCGACAACGTGACCCGGTTGTGGGTATAGGCGTAGCCCAGCGTCCCCGACGCGGTGTTGTAGGCCGCGGGGCTCTGGTTGCGGCCGCGCGTCGATTCCGGGTCGGCGCGGCTTTCCGCCAGATGCGCGCCGCTGAAGTCCATCGACAGCTCGCTCCGCCGGTTCAGGGCATAGCGGCTTTCCGTCTCGCCGCCGAAGGTCGTGTTGTCCTGCTCCGAATGTTCGGCGAACACCGCCCGGTCGGCCCAGAGGCGCGAGCTCAGCGACAGGCCTCCGTGATCGGTCTTGGCGGTCACGGACGGCGCGACGTGCGTGACGAAATCGCCTTCGACGTCATTGTGGGCGGCAAAGATGTTGCTGTCGTAGCCTTCGCTGACGTCGAGCTCGGGCGCGACGATCAGCGGGCCGGCCTTGATCAGGTGCGGTTCATAGCCTGGACGCGGCAATTGCCAAGGCGTCGTCGGCCGCTGCTGCTGCGCGGCGGCCGGATCGGGGGGGATCAACCAACAGCAGCACAGCGTCCACCCGACCAGCGCGCGCCGCCAGACGGCCATCCAGACTCACCGTGCGCCGGGGCCGCGAACGGCTGCGTTCCCGGCCACCCTAGAACCAGCTTTCGTAGACATAGATTGTATCGTTCGGCTGGACGGCGGTGCTCGGCGACGCTTGGCCCTCGACCGGCTTGCCGCCGGTCGTACGCGTGATGGCGACGTGGTTCTCCTCCGCCCGGAAGGTATAGCCGCCGGCGATCGCCACCGCGGTCCGCACGGTCATGCCGGGGGTATACGGATAGAGACCGGGCCGCTGAACCTCGCCCAGGATGAAGAAGGGCCGGTACTGCTCGACCTCCACCGTGGTGCTCGGGTTGCCGCGAATCTGCTGCTCGGTCGCGCGGGCCGCGATGCGCGTCTCGACCTCGCGCGGAGTCAGGCCACCGACCTTGACGATGCCGATCAGCGGAATGGAGATGTTGCCGGTATCGCTGACGGTGTATTCGCGATCGGCCGCGTCGACGCCCTGGACGGTGACGCGGATGCGGTCCCCCGCGCCAAGCTGGTACGGCTGGTTCCCCGCATCGCCGATCGGCTGCAGGCGGCTCCATGGCGCCGCGCAGCCGGTCAACCCAAGCAAAAGCACCAGCACCGCCGTGCTACGCAGCCGCAGCATCGCATCCCCTCCGCACTCTGGCAGCATTGTTGGCATCGCGGCGTAACCACCGCAAGCCGTTCCGTCCACCGGCGATATCGATTTCTCCGCAATGTTGCGCGCGCGACACCGGATGGGCGCCCGTGCCGCCGTATCGACAGCTCGCTCGTCCTTCGCTCTGTTCTATCTGCCCGTACACACGACATCGGACCGGCCCGCGAACCGTCGTGGCGACGATCCCGGCGCCTCGGAGGAAAAGGGTGGTCCCCGTTCGTGCTGGCCCGCCCCCGGGAGCAGCGGCGTCGGCAGGCTGAGCTCGATGATCGTGCGGCCGATGCGGTACTCGACATGGGTTGCGGGGACCGTCGGCGGGTCGGAAAGTCCCAGCAGCGCCGCGTCGAACGATAATTGACCAGATGGATTCGGGTTGCGGCTGTGGCCGGAAATGCGGAAGCCGCCACGCTGATCATCGGACTTGCGCAGGCCGAGCTTGCCGCTGTCCTCGCCTTCGCCGCGCAGGACTTCGACCCACGAGCCCAACACCAGGCCGGCTTCCCGCATGACCTTGGCGTCGATCCGGATACGTACCAGCGAAAGCAGCCGGCCGTTGCGCAACCGCTGGCGCGCAAGCGACAGGACAACGCCTTCTGCGGCCCTGGCGGTGCTTCGTCTGACGGGAAGCCAAGACATCGTTTCCTCCATGGCACGCAGATGTGGCGCCATGCGATTCCCCATTGCCCGCGACGCGGCGGGTCCGGCGGGGGCGCCTGGCGCCGTATCCGCGTGCGGTTACAGCAATCGGGCGCCGTCCCGCACGGCGCGCCGCGGCGCCGCCGGATCTTGCGGCCGCACGTTCGGTCCCCTGAATACCGAAGGCGACCCGATGTCGCCCGGCTTGTAATGGTCGAGAAACCACTCGTAGGTGCGCGCGACCCCGGTGCGCAGCGGCGTCCGCGCTTCCCAGCCGAGCGCGTTGATGCGCGTGACATCCAGAAGCTTGCGTGGCGCGCCGTCCGACCTGGTCGGGTCGAAGCGCAACTCGCCGTCGAAGCCGACGACCTCCGCCACCAGCCCGGCGAGCGCGGCGATGCTGGTATCAGCGCCCCATCCGATGTTGATCGGCGCGTCCTCGTCATAGTGACGCAACAGGAAGACGCAGGCGTCGGCCAGGTCGTCGACGAACAGGAATTCGCGCTGCGCGCGGCCGCTGCCCAGCACGTCCAGGACGCGCGCCCCGCTTTCGCGCGCCAAATGGGCCTTGTGGATCAGCGCGGGCAGGACGTGGCTGGTCGCCAGGTCGAAATTGTCGCCCGGTCCGTAAAGATTGGTGGGCTGACAGCTTATGAAGTTCCGCTCGTACTGGCGGCGCAGCGCCGCGCAGTACTGGATGCCGGCGATCTTGGCGATCGCATAGCCGATATTGGTCGGCTCCAGCGGACCGCTGAGCAGGGCGGATTCCTGCATCGGCTGCGCCGCGTCGCGCGGGTAGATGCAGGACGACCCGAGATAAAGCAGCTTTTCGATCGCGGTCTGGTGCGCCGCATTGATCACGTTCGCGGCGATCATCAGGTTGTCGTACAGGAAAGTCGCCGGCCGCGCGTCGTTGGCGAACATGCCGCCCACGGTGCCGGCGGCGACGATCACCGCGTCCGGTCGCTCGCGCGCGAACCATAGCTCGGTGTCGCGCTGCCGGCGCAGGTCCAGCGCTTCGTGCGACGCAGTCAGGATCGTGCACCGCTCCTGCATCAGGCGCCGCACCAGCGCGGAGCCGACCATGCCGTTATGGCCGGCGACGAACACACGCTTGTCGTGCAACGAAAATTCCTCTTTTGCCGACATTTCCGGTCGCTCCGTCAGACCGCCATCGCGACGCCTTGGGGGCCGGTCGCGAAGCCGGCCTTGTTCAGGGCGCCCTCCCGCCGCGCCAGCTCGATGTCGTGGTCGACCATCGTTGCGACCAGCTCGTTGAACCCGACGCGCGGGCGCCAGCGCAGCTGCCGGTGCGCCTTCGAGGCGTCGCCGAGCAGGTGGTCGACCTCCTTCGGCCGCAGGTAGCGTTCGTCGAATGCGACATGATCCCGCCAGTCGAGGCCGACCCGCGCGAACGCCGCCTCGCAGAATTCGCGCACCGAATGCGTCTCGCCGGTTGCGACCACGTAGTCGTCGGGTTCGTTCTGCTGCAGCATCAGCCACATCGCCTCGACATAGTCGCCGGCGAAGCCCCAGTCGCGCTTCGCATCCAGGTTGCCGAGATAGAGCTTCTGCTGCAGTCCCTCGTGGATGCGGCCGACCGCGCGCGTGATCTTGCGGGTCACGAAGGTCTCGCCGCGCAATGGGCTCTCGTGGTTGAACAGGATGCCGTTGCAGATGAACATGCCGTAGGATTCGCGGTAGTTCACGGCGTACCAGTGCGCGGCGACCTTGCTGACCGCATAGGGGCTATGCGGATGAAACGGTGTCGCCTCTGACTGGGGCGCCGGCGCGCCGCCGAACATCTCGGACGAGCCGGCCTGGTAGTACCGCACGTCGCGGAGGCCGTTCGCCGTGCAGTAGTCGCGCAGGGTGTCGAGCAAGATGAGCGTGCCGATCGCGACGACCTGGGCGGTGTATTCCGGGATCTCGAACGACACCTTGACGTGGCTCTGCGCGCCGAGATTGTAGACCTCGTCCGGCCGCACCTTTTCCAGGGTGCGGCGCAGCGCCGTGCCGTCGGTCAGGTCGCCGTAGTGCAGAGTCAGCGCCGGCCCCGGCTCGTGCGCGTCGTGATAGACGTGATCGAGGCGGTCGGTGTTGAACAGGCTGGAACGGCGGATGATGCCGTGCACCTCATAGCCCCTGGCCAGCAGGAAGTCGGTGAGATAGGCGCCGTCTTGGCCGGTCACGCCGGTAATCAGGGCCCTACGCATGGGTCAGTTCTCCATCGGGGATTCGACCGTTGTGCCGCCGGTTGCGCCCGCCGGCACCCAGCGCGTAGCGCAGGCCATCGGCCACCTGCTCCTGCTCCGCCTCGGTCATCTGCGGGAACAGGGGCAGCAGGATGCAGCGGTCGCGCGCCGCCTCGGAATGCGGCAGCGGAACCTTGCCGTACCGGTCGGCATAGGCGGGCTCCTGGTGCGCGCACATGATCCCGCGCCGCGTCGCGATGTCCCGGTCCAGCATCGTCTGCATGACCGCTTTCTGGTCCGCGCCGTCCGGCAGGCGGACGCAGAAGCTCTGCCAGTTGGAGCGTGCCCAGTCCGGCTCGTGCGGCAGGCCCAGCCCTGGGATCGCGCCCAGCAGAGTCCGGTAGGATTCGGCCAGTTCGCGCCGCCGGGCGACGATGCCGGGCAGGCGCTCCATCTGCCGCCGCCCGACCGCCGCCTGGATGTCGGTCATGCGGTAGTTGAAGGCGGGCATCACGTATTGCTCGAACGCGACCGTCGTGGCGTTGTGGCGCACGGTGTCGGACACGCTCATGCCGTGCTGGCGCAGCAGCCGGTGCAGGTGGTCCCATTCGGCGTCATTGGTCGTCAGCATGCCGCCGTCGCCGGTGGTCACGACCTTGCGCGGATGGAACGAAAAGCACGCGATGTCGCCGTGCGGCCGGCCGATCGGCTCGAAGCGGTCGGCCAGCCGGATTTCCGAGCCGAGCGCGCAGGCCGCGTCCTCGACCAGCGGCAGGGCGTAGGTGCGCGACAGGTCGTGCAGCGCGCGCAGGTCGCACGGCATGCCCATCTGGTGCACGCACAGGATGGCGCGGGTGCGCGGCGTGATCGCGTCGGCGACCCGCTGCGGGTCGATATTGAAGGTCAGCGGGTCGATGTCGACAAAAACCGGCGTCGCGCCGCAGGCCAGGATGCTGTTCGCGGTGGCGACGAAGCTGTGGCTGACGGTGATGACTTCCGCCCCCGGCACGACGCCGGCCGCGAGCAGCGCCAGATGCAGCGCCGCTGTGCAGTTCGACACGGCGCAGGCGTGGCGTGCGCCGACCAGGTCGGCGAATTCGGCCTCGAACGCGGCGACCTGCTGGCCCTGGGTCAGCCAGCCCGAGAGCACCACGTCGCGGGCGGCGTCGGCCTCGGCCTTGCCGATCAGCGGCTTTGCGATCGGGATCATGCCGTGGCCGTCGCCAGGGGGGCTGCTTTGGCCGGTTCAGCCTCGCGCACGCTTTGCCACCAGGGCACCAGGCCCCTGAGGCCGTCGGCCAGCGGCACGGTCGCCTCGAACCCGATCAGGACCTTCGCCGCCGACACGTCGGCCAGGCGCCGGCGGACCGGATTGACCGCCCGCTCCGCCGCGTGCTCCGGGCGCAGATCGGGGCGGCCCATCGCCGTGGCGAGCTGTTCGGCAAGCTGCGCCAGACTGGTCTCGATCCCGGTCGCGACGTTCAGCACCGTGTCGGTCGCGTCCGACTCCGCCGCCAGAATGTTGGCGCGCGCGATATCGTCGACGTGGACGAAGTCCATGGTCTGCAGCCCGTTGCCGAAGATGACTGGCGGCAGGCCGGCGTCGATCCGCTCCATCCAGCGGATCAGAACCTCCGTGTACTTGCCATGGGTGTCCATGCGCGGCCCGTAGGCGTTGAAATAGCGCAAGCCGACATAGTCCAGGCCGTACTGGTCGTTGAACGCGCGCAGAAGCCCTTCGCCGAAGGCCTTGGCCGCGCCGTAGAGCGTGCGGTTCGGGTAGGGCGAACAGGCCTCGGTGGTCGGAAAGCGGTCCGCCATGCCGTAAACCGACGCCGACGACGAATAGACCAGCTTGCGCACGCCCTCGGTGACGCACAGCTCGGCCAGGTCGAAGGTCGCATCGACCATGACCTCCAGCGCGGCGCGCGGCTCGGCGGCGCAATGGGTGATGCGCAAGGCGGCCTGGTGG
>JBDZUN010000391.1:0-1674 GCA_040255145.1 Hyphomicrobiales bacterium
CGCAGCGGGCGGTGGCTGGATCGGTGCGGGCTCCGGCAGCGCAGCTTGCTGGTGCGAAGCCGGCCGCTGCGGAGCCGCGGGCGGAATCGGCTTCTGGATGGCTTCGGCCTGCCGCGGGCGCGGAGACAGGCTTTTCGACGGCGGCCGGAGCTGCGCGGTATGGGTCGTCGGCAGCGGCCGGCGCAGTTGTTCGGTCGGCCACGACCAGTAGACGATGCCGGCGCAGATCGCCGCGCCCAGCACGGCTACGATGGCGAACCTGGCCCTGGAGCCTGGGACCGCCATCAGACGGGCGAGGAACGAGGTACGACGACGACGAGGCACGCTTTGCAACCGGACTTCGGGGATGCGTCGGATTCCGGCGTCTGCCGCGACATTGCCGCGCCAGACGAGGACAAAACGTGTACTATCGACCCCACTCCATCACAAGGCCTTGGGGCAGGCGCCGCTTGAGGAAAGGCCACCACGCGGGTAGCGTTCGCCGATGATCGTCCTGATCGACAATTACGACAGCTTCGTCTGGAATCTGGTCCACTACCTCGGCGAACTCGGCGCCGAGACCGAGGTCGTCCGCAACGACCGGCGCAGCGTCGACGAGGTCCTGGCCGCCCGGCCTCAGGCCATCGTGCTATCGCCCGGCCCGTGCGATCCGGATCGCGCCGGCATCTGCCTGGAGTTGATTCGCCGCGCCGGGCCGACCATTCCCATCCTCGGCGTCTGCCTCGGTCATCAGGCCATCGGCCAGGCCTATGGCGGCCGCGTGGTGCGCGCCGACCAGGTCATGCACGGCAAGACCAGCGCGATCCGCCATCGCGGCACCGACCTGTTCCGCGGCCTGGCCAGCCCGTTCGCCGCCACCCGCTATCATAGCCTGGTGGTGGCGCGTGACGGGTTCCCCGATTGCCTCGATGTAACCGCTGAAACCGATAATGGAACCATCATGGCACTCGCCCATCGGAACCATCCGGTATACGGCGTCCAGTTCCATCCGGAGAGCATCGCATCGGAACAGGGCCATGCGCTCTTGCGCAACTTCCTGGACCTGGCGCGGGTCGCGCAGCCGATCGTCGCGGCCTGAGACATGAGCGATTTCAAATCCTTGCTGGCGCAAGTTGCCGCAGGTGACACCCTGGACGCCGACCAGGCCCGCCGGGCGTTCGACCTGATCATGGACGGCGCGGTCAGCCCCGTGCAGATCAGCGCGTTCCTGATGGCACTGCGTGTCCGCGGCGAAACGGTCGCCGAAATCGCCGGCGGAGCCGCTGCCATGCGGGCGCGCGCGACCCCGGTCCAGGCGCCCGACGGCGCGGTCGATACCTGCGGCACCGGCGGCGACGGGCGGGGTTCGTTGAACATTTCGACGGCGGCGGCCTTCGTGGTCGCCGGGGCCGGCGTGCCGGTGGCGAAGCACGGCAATCGCGCCGCTTCTTCACGTTGTGGATCAGCCGATGTGCTGGCGGCGCTCGGCATCCGCCTCGACCTGGAGCCCGAAGCGGTCACCGAGCTGATGCGCGAGACCGGCTTCGGCTTCATGCTGGCGCCGCGCCACCATGGCGCGATGCGCCATGTCGCGCCGGTGCGCGGCGAACTCGGTATCCGGACCATTTTCAACCTATTGGGGCCATTGGCCAATCCGTCCGGTGCGCGCCGCCAACTGGTCGGCGTGTTCGCCGC